>CAZEPC010000007.1:0-20162 GCA_964513765.1 uncultured archaeon | reverse complement strand
ATTTTTAATCACATAATGAAGAACAATAGGGAATATTTTTTAGGTTAAATTTTCTAAGAAAGTAGTATTATGGCAAATTTTGGGATAATTGCGGATATTGCATTATACTATGAGATCGGAATATTTCTGCTTTATAATTATTTTCTTAGACTTGTTTATTTAAGGAGAAAGGAGAAACCAACCCATTTAACAAATTTACTCTTCAAGGTATTTATCGGGTATGATTTTGCAATTATCTTTTCAATTGTCTCTAAATTATTCAATGTAATTTGGGGTGGTGTCCCCTATCAAATCGTGCCAGAAAATAGTTTATGGATCGTAGGTAGATTACATTCTGGAAGGTTCGGCTTCGTGGG
This sequence comes from uncultured archaeon, assembly GCA_964513765.1. GTDB lineage: Archaea > Asgardarchaeota > Lokiarchaeia > Sigyniarchaeales > Promethearchaeaceae > CAZEPC01. Next base: position 19,806 of record CAZEPC010000007.1, on the reverse strand, counting down.
AGCAACCATCGGAACCATTTATTCATACGAACTTTATTTAAGCATCTTTAAAAAACAAGTGAATCAAAGAAAAAGAAAAATAATGCTGGCAGTGGGGATAGGCACTATAATCTTCTTGGTATTCGGCTATCAATTCGACATAGATACGAATTCGGCAGTCCAGATATATGAATTAATCGCATTTATCCTTATGTTTCTCTTTATGGTATTAGTTTACATACCCTTTATGAAAAGTGCGTTTTATCTAGCGAGAAGAATAGGAGAAGAACAATCGCATTATTCGGGGGGCATTAAATCATTAGGACATATGGCTTCTTCTTTTATAGGGATATTTTTCTCTTTAGTTTTAGATAGAGTAATGCTCATCGCGTTTAACTGGGCGTATTCCGCATTTTATTTTCTTTCGTGGGTTTTTGCCATTACGGGGATTTACGCCGCCTATGCGGGGTATATTAAACCATCCATGAGAAAAGAAGATTAATAGTAATTTTTCATTAAGCAAGAACGAAAAAAATACCTAAAAAACTAAAACCAAAAAAATTGGGAGTAAAAAATATGGCAGAATACGAAACATTAGCACTTACAGCTTTGATTTATGAAACAGTTGTCTTCATCACGTACAATTATCTTCTTTCTATGGTACGGAGAAGAAAGAAGGAAAAGCCTACTAAGTTAACCAATATCCTCTTTAAGCTTTTTTTGGGATATGATGTGGCAATATTGTTCGCAATCATTCAAAAAATATTCAATGTTATCTGGGGAGGGGTTCCTTATACCTTGATTCCAACAGAAGCACTATATTTTGTGGGCATCTTGCAATCGGGAAGAATTGGATTAGTGGGCGCACTTGTAGGTACCATATACGCATATGAGTTATACCTAAGAATCTTTAAAAAAGAAATCCCCGAAAAAAAGAGAAAAGTTATTATTGGGATAGGGATAGCTATTTGCATATTCTTATTAACTGCATATCAGTTTAATACAGAAACTGGGCAAGAAATATTTATGTATCAGATAATTGGATTTGGATGTATGTTTCTTTATATGATAATTGTTTATGTTCCCTTTACCAAGGAGGCATTTTATTTAGCCGGCCGAATATCAGATGACAAGCAAGTTTACAAAAAAGGCATTAAGTCCTTAGGAAATATGGCTCTTTCCTTTGTGCTAATTTTCTTCTGTTTCTTGCTAGATCAGCTGGTCTTGATGTTATTTGAGTGGAAATATTCCGTATTTTATTTTTCTGCTTGGCTTTTTGCGCTATATGGGACTTATGCTTCATATTCCGGGTATATTAAACCCTCCATAAATCCGAAGCAATAATCAATAACCGTTCTTTTTTCCTCTCCATTTATTATGGATACTACCTGTTTGATACTAATGAAAAATCTTTTTGTTTGAAAAAAGAAATATTATTATGAGCTTTCCGTTTGGCAATTTCAAAACACCGGAAAAGAAAAAGAAAGGAAGATACTCCGGAGCTAATAGGGATTTTAAAGCAGAAATGGAATTCGATGAAGGAGATCCCGACAGCTACAAAGTGAATTTTCGTGAAAAAATTTGGAAAAATGAAAAACATATTGAGAGATATAAGGAGTGTTGGGATGAAGTAATATGTCCCAAGTTTAAGGAGGCAACAAAAAGCAAAAAAGGAGAGCCGGAAAAGTCTCTTGAGGACCTAAACGTATGGATTGTCGGACAATCCCATATGGATATTGCATGGTTGTGGCGAATATACCAGATTGTGAATAAAGCAAAGATTACCCTGGCAAAGGCAGCCTTTCATTCCCTCAACTTGGAAGAATTTTATTTTGTATTTTCCCAGCCGTTTATGCTGGAATGCGTGCGGAAGATATATCCAAAATTGTTTGAGAAAATTAAAAAATCTATCAAAGAGGGAAAATTTGAGCTTCAAGGAGGCATGTGGGTAGAGTGTGACGGCAAGACCCCAAGTGGAGAGTCATTTTGCAGGCAAAGGTTGTACGGGCAAAAATATTATCAAGATCATTTCGGTAAAACTGCAGAGATAGAATGGCTACCGGATTCATTTGGCTATAACAACAATATCCCGCAAATCGCCGCCAAATCCGGCGCTAAATACTTTTTTACCCAAAAAATTGTGGGGAATTATTTTGTAGGAAAAGCTGGATTTCCTTTTTCACATTTTAAGTGGAGAAGCCCCAATGGGTCGGAACTAATTTGTCATAGCACTAATAGACAATACCGTCCTTTAACAAGGTGGGGGAAATACTCAAATACCCGACGAATACTTAAAGAGGGTGAACATTTAGAATGCAATTATTCTACCAGGCTCAATGAGATTGAGGAAAAAATGGGCGAAATATGGACAGAAGTGCTTCTCGCAATAGGAGTTGGTGATGGAGGGCATGGACCCCGGAGCGAGGAAATATACCGGGCAAATTATTATGTCGAACAAGGGTACTTGGATGGATGGACCTCTATTTTAGATTATTATGAAAAATACAAAGAAATCGAGGATAGGTTACCGGTATGGGACGGCGCAGAACTTTATTATAACTTGCACAGGGGAACATTAACTACTCAGGGCCTCATGAAGAGGATGAACCGTCATTTCGAATGGAAAATTAATCAAATCCAATCAATCTTATCCTTGGCACAATTTCAAGGCATTATCAATATCGATGAAGAAATGAGCGGAAAGATTGAGAAAATTTGGAAAGATACCCTTTTACTACAATTTCATGATATTTTACCCGGGAGTTCATCTCCTGAAGTGTATGATGATTGCTATGACATTTGGGAAGAAAATACCCGAGTTCTCTGTGAATTGCATAGAATTCTAATGAATGCGCTACACAATCTAAATAGTTTAGATATTGGAGAACGGAATATTAGGGCAAAAGAGGAAAAAGAAGGAAAAGAAGAAAGAGGGAAAAAAGAGAGAAGACAAGTAATTGCGAATCTTAAATTAGTAAATGGAACAGATTTCACAGGAAGGGCGAACATCAGAGTACCCGTGGGGGAGGATGTACTAACCACAGTGAGGAGAGAAAATAGAAATAACCTAAAAATCCTTGGTGAAGGGGGTGAGGAATACAACTTTACGATCTTGGAACCCCTAGGATTTTCCGAAAAGATGATCCGTCAAAATAATCGCTTGGAATTTTGCCCGAACTTGAATGCATGGGATATTCATAACTTTAAGATTATCACGCTTAAGCATCGAAAAAAGACAAGCAAAATAGAAAACAATAAATTGGGAGAGAAAATCTACGAACCTCTCAACGAAGAAGCCTGGTGTATTACAACAAAGCATTCCGAGATTTGGATCTCTAAAAAGACCGGAATGATTCTTCAATATAGAGATCTTATTCTGGATAGAAAAATTTTACAGGAAAACACCAATGAATTGAAATTTTTTCAAGATTGGAGCATGGTGGAGCCAGCATGGAACATCGGGGCAGGATATAAGCAAATGCCCTTCGGGGAGGACGAGGTAAAGATACTTTCCGTTCAGCTGAAGGAAATAAACCCGATTAAATATACTTTTGAACGAACAATACAGCTTATCGATTCCGAAACCAACGTTATTCAAAAGATTCATATATATAAGGAATTGGCAGGGATTTACTTCGAGCTCATTATAGACTGGAAAGCGACGGAAACGATTTTGAAAAATTACCTCGATTTCGCAACCTCCAACAAGTTCGCAATAGCCGAGGGCCCCTACACAACGGAGATCTATACAGCAGACCCTGGAGAACGATTAAAATTAGATAGACAAAGATGGGAGTCTGCATGCCACACATGGATTGCAATGCAAGATAAAGAGGAAGAATACGGTGTGGTATTAATTAACGATTCAAAATACGGGTTTGATGTAAATAAATCTTGCATAGGGCTAACGATTGTGCGAGGGCCAAAATATCCGGAACCAGCAGGAAACACATACATCACAAAAGAGCGAGAGGGGAGAAAAGAGGAAGAGATCCCGACTCATGCAGATCAAGAAGAACATTACATTAATTACGCATGTATCCCATATGAAGGGTCTTGGCATAAGGGTAAATTTCCCAAGAGAGCCCATCTTTTTAATACTGGCGTTATCTCAGAGTGCGATTCAAATCCCGAGAGAAAATTTTTTGATAAGAAATGGAAGAAATGTGAATTATCCTCAAAATCTGGTGGAGAGAATCTAGAAATTGCGGGATACAAGTATGTAGAAGCGGAACCTGGTAATGAAAATACCCTCATCATGAGACTAACGGAGACTGGTCGAAAAGAAACCGTCGGTGTATTGGACATACCACAAGAATTGGGAGTAAAGGATCTGGGATTGGTAAATATTTTGGAGGAAAATTTTGATAATAGCCCAATATTAGACATTAAAAGGGAGGATAGAACCATAATACAAGCCATAATTAGATTTTATCCCCATGAAATCCATACACTTAAACTTTCAAAATAGGAACACAATTTTTTCCCAAATAAAGGGCGAAAAACATGATAAACGGAGAGAAGTTCATTAAAGAAAAACCCATCATCGATGCACACTGCCATATCTTCCCACCCAACATATTTAACAAGATCTGGCAGTACTTTGACGAGCATTACTGGTATGTAAAGTATAAATTCTACGGGGAGCAAATTGCGGAATTTTACAGAAAAAGGGGGATTGAGAGGTTTACAACGCTTAATTATGCCCATAAACCAGGAATTGCGGAGAGGATGAATGAATATGTCAGGAACTTTCACAAAAAACATCCCGAATCAATTCCCCTCGGGACGATTCACCCCGGGGACAAGAAAAAAGAAAGAATCATTCAGACTATCCTTAGTTCCTATGATTTTAAGGGGATTAAATTACAGCTCCTTGTTACCGACTTCTTTATCACAGATAAACGCCTTAATCAAGTATTCGAGATTATTGAACAAGAAGATAAAATTTTGGTGGTTCATGCTGGGACAGGGCCTCTGCCAAATGAGTACGTAGGAATAAAATATTTCAGAAAATTCTTGAAAAAACATCCAAACATGAAGATCCAAGTTGCACATTTGGGTTGCTATCAATATAAGCAGTTTTTTCAATTATTAGACGATTATGAGAATGTTTATTTAGATTCGGCGATGATTTTAGTGGATCATAATGTGTTTGATGCCAAATTCAATTTGGATCCCCACAAATTACTCGAATACGAAGACAGACTTCTCTTTGGGGTGGATTTTCCTAATATACCCTACAATTTCAAAAAATCTTATGATAATTTATTCAAATTTGATTTCCCTCAAGAATTTTATGAAAAATTATTTTATAAAAATGCCCGTAATTTCTATAATCTCTAAAAATTTAGAATAAGAAAAACAAAAAGAAAAGTTTCAGAGAGATATGGATTGCATCAATTGATTTAACCCTCATTTCTCTTTGGATAGAGCCTTTTGCTTCTTTTTCAAGGATTCAATTTCTTCCTTAAGAGATTTAACCTTTTCCGTATTATTCATAGATACCAATTCTCCTTTTTTGCAAATCGGACAAAGAAAATCATGGCGCATTGCCTCGGTATAAGGATATCTTTCTTCTTGACATTCTTCACATTCAAAAAGGACTTTCTCGGAAAAATCAAGCTCTTGTTTCAGCTCATCGATATTTTCTTGATATTTTTGAATAAGATATTTGTTTACATTTTCAAAAGTGGGAACCCAATAAAAATAAGAACTATGCTTTTTTTCATTGGTGGTTTTATGCGACTTAACCAAATCAAGATCTTGGAGAATATATAGTACCTTACGAATATCTTTTATGTCCAATTCACTTTTCTCTGCAATATGCTCTGCACTTAGCTTCTTTCCCTTATTTTTCAAAAGAATTTCCGCAATTTTTATTGCAATTTCGCCACCCAGCTCATGTAATGTTTCCTTAAGTATTTTTTTCATTTGTTTTCTCTCCCTTTTAGATCTATTTTATGAGGACATAAAAATATTTCATTTTTATTCAGAAAGTTGGTTATTAATAGGTCAAGTATGGACCAGAAAAGGCCATAAGAATGCACATTTAAAACCCATTGATTTGTTTAGATCATAAAAAGGATGAATTAAAAATCTTTAGAAAGTGTAATAAGAGAGTTCATTATATATGTTCCCGCTAGAGGTGTCAGTGTCATTTTAGGTTCATAACCAGTTTGTTTTTTGATGGTCTCCTTATCTGTAAACATATATCCAAACGAATCATTGCACAAAGAGGTGGTATGAATTTTCATCGAAGAATTCAAGTTTTTTTCAACCCGAGACTCGATGTCTTGGCCCATCCCTAAAAATGGTTCCCCAGGGGTATTTAGCAAAGCCAACTCATCAATTTTTAAGATAGAAGTATTAGTCTTTACCCGATATTTAGTATTCTCGGATTTTTTAGGAGATTGATTTTTCACAATATTAAGAGGTATAAGCCCTTTCTTTCTGGCTTTTCGTAGAATAGGTATTAATAATTGATGTTTTAATCCTTTGAAAAATAAGTTAGTCAGCCTTTCGGGGAATTTAGTGCGAAATCCATAATTTATGGGGAATGAAATCCGTTTTTGTACGGATTTTACCTTGATTTCCCTGAATTCTGCGGAAGCCAACTTCGAGATCGCTCTCTTAGCTTGAAATTCCCCCCAATCCTTTTGATATTGATAAATCACACTTCGGGGGATTTTTGAGGTTTTTAATTTGTGATATTTTGGACCCAATAGATTTTTATTGGGGATCGGATTAATGTTTCCGGATGGGCCTAACATAAAGAACCCAATCGCAGGATCCTCTTGGTCAGCCGTAAGAGCAGAGATTGAATTACAATAATTGCCCGTCTGTCCGGCCATTATCTTACACTCATTGGGCGGATAAAGTACATCGTGTAAAGAAGAAATCATTCCAATTGCAATAAAATCGTTATTGTGCGAGTTTTTTATCCCAATAAAGCTTTGTTTTGGATGTACATTTTTAAATTTTCCTTTCAGATACAAGCGCCTATCGATAAGATCATTATCTGGATAAATGTGTTGAAAAATACCGACTTTGGCCCTTTTAACGTTTAAAGCAGCGGGTATAGCGTGAAGAATCTTGACTATCAAGAAGTTTATATATAGGTTGGTTAATGCGGCCGGGGATAGAAGCATAGGAAATACTGGTGCTGCCATCAAACCTAAAATATCAGGAGTATAATGATTATGGGAGCAATAGATGAATATATGGTCTATGGGAATATGAAATCGCCGGGAAATTAGGGTTCTTATTCGATTCCCAACTAAATTGGTCATTCCACTCTGATCTATTGAAATTATCATATGTTCTGCGATATCATTATTGGTTTCATCCCCTTCATCTTTAAAATAGATGATCTTTGCATAAATCCTGTCCCGAATTCCTTTGCATTTTGATAGCCGGGAATATCCGCCTAAAGAGAGTTGTTTGCAATATTTTCTTGGGGGAGTAATATCTACACGTGTGGCTCCGACTTGCATTTTTTCTCGCTTCTTCTTTTTTAATTCCTTATTTAGTTAAAAAATTCATTGGACAAAAAGAAACGCCATTGTGAAAAATTCAAAAAAAACTTCAAAAACACTTCAAAAGAACCTCAAACAAAGATTTAACAGAACGAAAATCCAAATTTTATCTATGTTTGAAGCCGAAGAATTATTCCCCCGGAAAGATTTAGGGGGTATGTCCCATGCATCTACCATTACCGAAGATAAAGACGGAAAGCTCTACTGTGTATGGTATGCAGGATCTTGGGAAAAGGAGGCCGATGTGAAGATATACATGGCCACGAAGCATAAAAACGAGAAAGATTGGAGTGAGCCAAAATTAATCGAGAAAGAAGGAATCACATCCAAAAATCCTTTCTTGAAATACGCGGAAAGCGAGGAAGAAAGGGAAGAGTTGGAAAACGAGGAAACCAGTGAAGGAAACCCCGTCATTTATTCAGATTGGAAAACAGGGCGTCTCTGGCTTTTTTGGGAAACCATGAGAGGAGCAGGAGAGAATTCCGGCTGGACCATGTGCATATTGAAGATGAAGGACAGTATGGATGGCGGGGAAAGCTGGTCGGATGTACGAGTCCTCAGGGAAGATATCGGATGGGGGACGAGGAACAAGCCCATCGAACTTTCAAACGGAGAAATAATATTACCTGTTGCGGCGTTTGGATCTTCCGCATATCGTTGGACTCGAGAGGAATTTTCCAAAGGGTCCCAAGATTGTGAGATAAATGAGCCACCCCAAGAGGAGTTTATCTTGGGCAAATACAGCCAACCAGCAATGATAGAAACTAAACCCGGACATGTTAAATGCTATATGAGAACGAATAAGGATTCAAAGGACTGTGAGAACCTCATTGCGGTAAGCGAATCAGATGATTATGGGCACACATGGGGAGAAGTTCATCCCTTAAAGCAAAGAATTCCTAACCCTGATTCAGGATTAGATGTAGTAAAATTGCAAAACGAGCATGTTGTACTTTTATGTAATCCTCTGCGAAAAGGGAGACAAAAACTAACGGCATTTCTTTCAGAAGATGGGGGAGAGACATTTCAATACCAGAGGGATTTGGAAAAGGTGGAAGAAGGGAAAGAATATCACTATCCTGCGGTCATTCAGACCTCAGAGGGAAATATCCATGTAAGTTATACAAATCAACGCCTTAATATTAAACACGCGTGTTTCGATGAAGAATGGATAAAAAAGGGCGGAGAATTCAATCTTTCCTAATGCAAAATCTTGGCCTATTCTTTCATAATATCAGAGAATAAAATATATTGTCTTATTTTTTCATTCTTTCTATTATTCTTTCCTAAGCATTAATAACACAGCTTTCCATGATCTCATTAATAAGCTCTTTTATTTCCGAGAATTTGGATACATTTATGACTCCTGATTCCAGAGATTTTTTGTGTTTAGCCTCAAATTTTTCGATAAAAAGCCTGCTGATGAGATTTAAATTTGATGAAAGGCCTTTTGAGGAGACTAAGATGAGCACAATATTCTCACCTTGGATGAAATTCATCTTATTCGTGTCAAACTCCATACTTTCCAAGGAAGAATCCGCATCAGAGGAAAAAATATGTTTCGAGGAACTGGTAATTGCGGAAAGGAGCCCAGACACCAGATCGGAGTTCATTTCTTCTTGTTTAATGAAATCATAGCTGAGCAAAGGAATACCGGTTTCCGTTAAAATCAAGATTTTTTGCACTTCATTATTAGTAATTACAATGGTCTTGGGATCTAAATACAAGGCAAAGCTCCATAAACCCATTCCAAACGAGAGGGCAAAGGTTCTGTACGTCCTAACCCATTGATAGGAAGTACCAATAAGAGTTACAACCCAAGAGGTGATAATGAGGTAAGAAATAATCAATAAGAAATAATGCTTCTTCTTTAGATCAATCTTGCCCCCAAAAGCTTTTACTAGAAGAGGTTTTAAAGCAAAGATAAAGAAGCTTAAATAGAGAAAAAGGGCTAAAATACCAATTTCCCATGAATAGGAGGCTTGATATATTCCATTTTCGTTGCTTAAGCTAAAGTTATCGGGATTCAGAACAAGCCCAATAAGCACCCCGAAAACAAGAGTAATAAGATGGGAAAACCACGGAATGCCGTCATATTGGGCCAAAATCAACGATAAAATGGCAATCCAGAGAGAGAAATATAAACAAATATTCGATGCCATCCAAATGGCGATAAGATTTGTGTCATAATAGTAAGGAACAAAATAGGCAAAAAATGAGCTTAAAAACAGGAGGAAATTGGTGGTAGCTAAGCCCACATAGCTCATGTGCTTATATCGTTTATATACAATCCATAAAAAAGGGACTGGGGACAAATAAAAGATAGTTTTCCATATAAAATACAATAAATGAATGGGAAATGCCATAATAGGATTATTATTTATGAATAAATGCTTAAATACATTTTTTATATTGTTGGAAAAAAACGCTAGATCAAAAATGTAGGAAAAAACTAAGAAAAAATAAAGCCGCGAGCAAGCGATTCATCCCTTAAATTTCTTGAAAATGAGTTGAAATGCTCTTCTCATAAGCATGAAATCGCAAATAAAATACATATAATAACCGGGGGCGATTAATGCAATTCCACCGAAATTCGCGTAAAACATGTACAGCAGAAAACTGGTTATGATGAGACTGGGAAGTAAAAAGAATACCAAAACATATTTCCAGCGAGGTGATAAGAGAGCGGAAATCAACATCATCCCCAACAGAAACGGAATTAGAGACATGGCTTGATTAAGGGCATACCATACAATCCCACTGGGCCTCCAATAGAAGAATGAAAAGACCGCAACCAACTCTCCCGGAAATATAGGTGCGAAAGTCAATGGGACAAAAAGAAATGCCAGAAATTTAATAATAAGCCATTTTCTAAGAGTGGGATCCACATGTTCATCTTCTCGCTTGGGCTTTATTTTTTTGGCTTTTCTTAAGCCCTTTACCAAAAGAGGAAGACCTAACAATGTGATAAGAGAACTTGCAATTACAAGAGGTCGCATATAATACCACCCCCAATGATTCTCCCTTGTAGAGAGATACCCAATCTCAATAATATTTTCGCCTGTTTCTCCAATTAATTTTGCTTGAATGGTATGCTTCTCCCCATCAAGGAGGAGAGATCTCTGAGTAAGATCCAAGGATATAAGATAGAGAGGTCCTTCTTCATGAGATGCAGAATACCAATCTGTCCATTCTGGATTATCATTATCCATCTCATTGGATTGAATTCTTATTTGAACCGAGGAAATCCCTTCGGGATCCCATGCCAACACCCTAATTTCGTTAAGATCTGAAATCTTTTCGGCGGAAAGGTCCCCATAAACCGCTTTAGAAGAGGTCGGATTGGTAATGATGCCTACGGGCCACTCCCCTTTGTCAAAGATTTGAGTTGAAATAAAGTCATTATCAATAGCCACAATACGATAAGAATCCTTTGGATCCCTCAATTGTGCAGTTTCATATGAAACTACTTGCTTATCCACCATTTCATAATGGGATCTATGCTGGTGGCCAAATAGATAGAGATCCACTCCATACTTTTTATTTAAGCTGAAGAATCTATCTCCTCCTCGAAGAATTTCATATGCAGGATGATGGCCAAACACAACGGTCATATCAGCATCTTGATTCGCTTGAAGGCGGGATTCGTACCAGTCTAATTCTTCATCCGTTAGAATTCCAAATAAATGAAAGGGAAATTTAGCTCCATCTTTATCTGCGGTATTGAGCCCGATAAAATGGTACTTTTTCATTCCTTGGGCTGTGCTTAAATTCACGATGAAATCGTATTGCAGTTGTTTTTGAACGGAATAATTTTTAAACCAAGTGTTCCCAGGATCTCCATACACATCATGATTCCCAAGCACATCATAGAGGGTTCTGTTGTTCATCCCCGCAGCATCATTCAACGACTTGTAGGTTTCCCATTCCCAAGATCTTTGCCCTGAGTGTTCATTAAAAATCCCATGATAATCAGAATTTACGAGATCTCCCGTATTGATAATCATTTTCGGTTGAATAAGGTCATAAACATCCGTAATAAATTGGGAATACCATAATTTTTGAGATTCGGACTCCCACATCGCTTGTGTATCTGTGATATGGAGCCAATAAAATATATTCCTCTCTCCCGTGATCTCACCCTTTGATGGAAGGGGGGAGGCGGCCGATTGAGAGATATTCGTTTGGGCAGAAATCGGAGAGGTTTGACCGTTTTTAAATTGAAATTCTGAATCCTCCCCGGAGGAAAGAGGGAGGATAAAATTTAAACTCAAGATACATAAAAGCCAACCCAAAATTGCCCATCGGATTTTTAAGGATTTTGGAATTTTCATAAATTATTAAAACGAAAGGGCTAAAAAAAGTTGATCACATCAGAGAAAAATAATTCTCGTGGCCATTCTTTGAAGAGATCTCTCACGACAAAAACCACTTTTAATAGTGAGAGCACATAAAAGTCGGAAAACTGACCTTTATCAAATAACCTTTAATAAGAATGATTCTTATGTGTTGAGCATTCTCCCTATTTCTTCTGCAATTTTAACTTGCTCATCTAAAATATAGCCATTCCAGTGTGGACCGAAATTCAATAGCGTATTGGTATGGGCTTGATCATTTTTACGCACGGTTTTAGCGAGAAATTTAGCTTCTTTATAATCTTTATCCTTCTTATTATATCCCCAATGCCTATTCAATGTGAGACAAAGCTCAGCAACAATTTTTTGTGAACTATCTGCGGATTTTTCTGGAGTCCGAGCAATTTTCCTCTGGTGATTCGGATTTTCGAGAAGGAGTACATCTGTTGGACCTAAATCACTGCTCCAAGTAGTTTTGCCCGTATTGGAGGCCACAATCAAGCCGGGGTATTCCTCAGTTAATTCTTGATAAACCTCCTTCTGTCGAATTTTCTCGGGATAATCGGACTTAAACTGATATCCGTCAAACCAAAACAACAAATTCTCAGGGAATCGTTCTTGCAGCTCATGTAATTGCGACAAATAATAGTGATTATATTGCTTTAATCTTTCAGAGTTTTTTGGGATAAAGTTGGGACGTCGAAAGAGTTTTCTCTTGGACCAAGACCAATCAATCGTTGAATAATAGAGACCAATCTTTATACCGTGTTTTTTGCCGGCCTCAAACAGATATTCCAATACATCTTTTTTATTATTCTTCCAGAAGGGAGTATTTCTTATATGATAATCGGGTTGAGTGGGATGTGGGACTTTCGTATCCCAGAGACAAAATCCATCGTGATGTTTGGATGTGCAGACCAAATATTTGGCTCCCATCTTTTTGGCGGTTTTTACCCACTGCTCAATTCCTTTCGGATCGGGATTAAATTTTGTCAAAAACTTTTTCTTGTATTTTTTCATCGATAAGAGCAGTTTTCGGCAAAAATGCCATTCATGACTCTCTCCAAGGGAGTATAATCCAAAATGAATGAACATACCGAACTTTAAGTCGCGAAATTGTGGGAGTTTTTGTTTCTTATTTTCTGAACTCATAGGAAGATAAAAAAATGAATATAAAAAAATCATGGCATTACATAAAAATGAAAAAAAAAAATCCCTGTATCATTTGGGGATGGAATATTCAATGGGGAAATCTTCATCAAAGGGGTCCATATAAAAATCATCCGAAATATTCTTGCCCAAAAGCATTTTATCGGCAAAGTTCAATAACACCGCAAAATCTTCTTGTAAGAATCCATGTCCCCCGTCCCGATAATGAATTCCATTGTTATCGGATGCATTAAGGAAGTCAAACACCGGTTGACTGGCCTCATGGACGGCTTTTGTGCCGGTGGGATTTGCCCAATAATCTTGCAGACCATCTGTGGAAATAATATATCGTGGGGCGATTAGAGCCCGGATAAAATGTTGATCAAAGGGTAAAGCCTCCTCATTCCCCCCATATTTTCCAAAATCCTCGTGAAACCACGACTTGAAGCGCTTCTCACTGGTAATCATTTTGATGGTTTCAGAGAAGGGGCCTTGTACCAAAAAGCTACCACATCCTCCGCATCCGCTCCCGTTTGGAACCACCATCGCAAATCTCTCATCATATGCTGCCGCCAGCAGAGCGGTTTTCCCTCTGCGTGAATGGCCCGTGACAATTAGCTTTTCCGTATCTACTTTGTGTGATGAAAAATCCCCTGCCCCGGCCACCCAAGATTCTCCGACAAGAAGATCCGCAATCCGCATTGCACCCCATGCCCATACCCCAAGGCTACCCCAATCATAATTGGGATATGCTTTTTGGGCAGGTCCATCCACATCATATCCGCCCGTATCGGGATCTAATGCAGTATGATTATAACATGCGAAAATATACCCCCGATCAACTATAGTTTGATTGATTTGGGTTTGAGACCCGGTTCCATCAGATGATACTTTTATGATCGCGGGAAACGGGGCCTCCCCTTCTGGAACATAGAGCCATAAAGTCATGTTGAAGTGCAGATCCGGGGTTGAGTTAAAGGGAATAATAGTAAGCATTAACGTATTTAATTTCCTTAATTTCATTTCTCCGAGATACCCAATCGCCCACCGTATCTACCCGAGTTCCGTTGTTGAATACAAAGGGGTCGGGAAACGGCTTAATTATTTTAGGATGGAATTTGCGATAAAGAAAATAACCTCCAAATCCGGATCCTACCAATAAGATAATTATAAGAACGCCGATAAGCCCTTTTTTTACTTTTTTATTCATCTACCTCAATCCGAAGTGTTAAAATTTTGTGTTCGGGGATATTAAGATGGAGAAGATGCGAGAATTCTTCATTTTCATCTTTCTCAATCGGAACCTCCGAACAATCTTTCTCCAGCAAATCAGTTTCAAAGACCCTTTTAACCCCAAACCCCAATCCAATGCCGGTATCTTGGTTTGTAGAGCAAGGATTAAAGACCCTTAAGATGATCCCGTCCTTTGCGTTCCCAATCCTATGAGACCTTTTAAAAGAACTAAGGACAATATTGGGATTGAAAATTTGGAGAAATGAACGCTCTAAAGGAATATCCACATTCAATACCTCATTTCGCAATTTATGATCGCTATTCATGAGACGGGGCGGGGAGTTATAGGCGTGAGCGCTATGATACACTCGGCCAGATACCCAATCGCCTTGATGGGCGAAGATGCTATATTCAAAATGAAATTCATGATCCATCATTTGTGCACCGGGAGTTTGAAGATTTGGCCCGTTCAATCCCGACTTTCTTCCCAGATGTCCCCTCTGGGACAACCAAGCTACGGATCGAAAGAGGGTAAGGGCAATGGTATGAGTTTTAGTTTGTTGAGAGGGATTGTTACTCATTTGAGCGGGAGTTTCAATAATTTCATATTCACATAATCCTTTGTTGAAAATGGCTAGACCATGTCCTTCTTGTTTTTTTGCTGATTTCTCCAGCCCTTCACCCACCGATTGCTCATTGCTGGTGATGTCCACAAAGGTATCTTGGTGATATAAGGATTGCATGTTTTGATACCAGCCATCATCGCGAGGTTTTTCGATTGTTCTTTCCATAACTATAAAATGATCATCTGCATAAGAGTGTGTGGCGCTAATCCCGGTGGGAAAGAGTGCCCGAAGTCGGTGTCCCTTAGCTTTATTAACAACATCTGTTGAAATATCGACCCTTTTAAGGCTTTTATAGATTTTATAGGAGGTTTTAATCTTTAGAGATACTTTATCTTTCGATCGAACCCGTGTTGAATTCAAATCCCCGATTAATTCATATGGAACTTCAAGCGCTATTTTTGCCTGTATTTCTGTGAAGACGGAATTATCTTTTACGAGATTATAATCTGCTTCTTTAGTGATACTATAAATTTTCTCTTCCTCTGGAAGGGGAGCGTAATCATACTCATCCCCATCATCGGCTCCGTCCTCAAAAACATTTAAGTTTTCATAATTAATCCCTTGTTCAAGATCATGGAGATTAATGCTCCCATCAGGGTTAAAGGAAACTTCAACACCCTTACCACGTACCGGATCCGGGAGACCAATGGGGTTAAGTGATTGAATCGAGGGTGTTCCATCTTGAGAAATTAGGTAAAGAATTTTATACCCAAATGCGGGAATCTTGTCAAAATGAATGGCCAACTTGACCAGCGAGTAATTTGATTGAAATTGTTTGTAAAAATATTGCCCCTTCTTCACATTCTCCCGGTAATCGGGTATGTACGTAATATCATAGGAGGAAAGTTCATTGCCAAACTGATCTACAAGAATGTATTTCGATTTTGAAGAAGCCGCAATATAATCCTCTACGAAAAAGGGCCCTGAAAATGCATTCGGATTAAACACGGCCAATACCTTCATACCTTTGCCCTTAAATTTGGATTTCATGTCATCTTTGAGCGCGTCGCAATCAATTGCAGAGAGAATGGTGGCACAAGAATATTTGGAAACATCGCCGGCATTATCAAAAGCCCACCGGAATCTGGTGATCATATCCTCGTGCACGCGATCGAGGCTGCATCCACAAATCGAATCGTGGGGATGGTTTTTTATCAGCCATTTCCAAGCTAGCTCGATGTAGGAGCCTTGATAAGTCCCCCCAAGGATCCAAGCCATGGCGGAAAAAGGTTCCGAGTATTTCTCCAGTTCCCTTTGGCATTCCCAATTTAGAAGTTTTAGATTCATCCTGGTGGAAATGCAAGCCGGTGTGACTTGGGAATACATCGACCCTCGAGCCTCCCCGGTTATAGTGGGCAATTTAATTTTGTTTTCATCGATATATTCTAACACCTCTTCGGTATATTGTTCCAAGCCACCATGTTCCAGTTGGATGGGGAAATCCTCTTGAATTTCTTTATCTTTATTGAATTTTTGTATTAACTCGGGGAGCTCCCACTCAGCCTCCCTATGATCCGTCCCGTTCATGAGAAGAAGAATATTTGTCTTCATCCGGGGGATCATGGTCTCAAAGCAATTGGCAATTTTAAAAACCGCGCTAACCCACGGAAAAATCTTTTCATCAATGGCATTTTTAGTACTCTGTTCCATTTTTCCCTCAGTGATACCGGCAAAATTACCGTAGCCAAGGATTAAATGGCAATTCAACACCTTCGAACCATCCGGACTCTGGTACCAGTGCTCCAAAGGAGTATCCTCATTTTCACCCTCGTACTCTTTATGATTACCAAACACAGGAGGATATCCCCGTAAATAGAATATCGAGGGAATATCGAACCCTTTAAGAACTTGGGGCAATTGCCAAATGTGTCCGAAGGTATCCGGGACATACCCTGCCTTCATAGGCTTTACTCCAAAGTCATCACAGATTTTATGGCCTAGTAAAAGATTTCGGATAAGCCCCTCCCCGCTTTCTAAAAATTCATCGGCAAGCACATAAAAGGGTCCAACAATAATTCTCCCTTTGTTAATGAGGTCTATAAGTGGTTGTCTGTTTTCAGGTCTGATCTCCAGATAATCATCCAAGAGAACGGTTTGTCCATCCAACATAAATGATTGAAAGCCGGGATGATCGGGAAGGTTTTCCAGCAAATCATCAATCATCTTCACCAACCATTTACGGAACTCTTGGAACGAGAGATACCACTCTCGGTCCCAATGTGTCTCAGAGACGATAATCCCTTTGTACGTATCTTTATGCATAGAACCTAAAATGATCTTTTCCATTAAAATCAATGCATAATATTGGCTATTGATATTTATGCCAGAGATTCGTCATTTTTTTGAATCTGAGGAAATAATTTCGAAAGATTTGGCAATGAATTGATACTCCGAATAATATTTCCGTTTTTCCTCGCTCAAATGTTTTGTCTTACCCTCAGCTTTTATTAATTCCCCAGTAATTTTTAAAATACAATCTTCAGGTAAAGGTTCCTTCGAATATACCACCAATTGAAGACTGTCGTCCTTCCCCTCACTAATGATATCAAAATAATTCGTATGGGGGTAATCGGGAACCCGAATTAACATATGCTGCCAAATTATCTTAGATATTTTGCCTTTTAACTCCATCTGCTTACCTAAATTAGCCTCAAATTCCGATTCATCTGAAAACATATTAAAAGCACTTTTTTTTATGAAAAATAAACCCAATAAATATATTGATTCTGAATTAATAAAAAATTGTGTTATGAGTAAAATCTAATCGAATTTATAAAAAAAACAACCAACATGAAATGAGAGAAAAAATATGACATGGCAAGGACAAATATATTATTGTATGCATTGTAAGAACATCGTGAGGGTTATTGGCGAGGGAGAGGGAGTATTAATATGTTGCGGGGCAAAAATGAAGCTTCTCAAATCAAAACTAAAGGATGAACAAGGAAAAGAAAAACATGTACCTGTGGTAAAAGTAACTCCAGAGGGAATATGGATCATGGTGGGCGATGAAGCACACCCAATGGACGAAGCACATTATATCACCTGGATTCAGCTTGAGATCGATGGAATTTCCCATGAGAAAACCCTTACCTTTAAGGAGGACCCTAAAGCCTTTTTCCCACGGGTGGAAAAGGGGGATGAAAATATTGCCAGAATCGTGTGCAATAGGCATTTATTATGGGAAAACCAGTTTTGAGGTTAATTAACCCGATTGATTTAACCTAAATTGGTTAAGATATAGAAAAAAAGGGCTAAAAAACGTTTTTTACTCAATTTTTCCAAGATTTTAAAAACATATACAATTCCAAAAACATTTAAGTAAAAAAAATTGAAATAAATACGAAAGCAAATGCAAAAAATTCACAATTTGGAGATTGGAGATCATATATGTTGTATATACGAAAATCCAACACAACACAAACAAATCATCTCCAGCTTTATAATTGATGGATTGAAGAAAAATGATAAAATATTATATTTTACCAATTTACATTCCAAAGAGCAGATAATTGGCTACATCACCGAAAAAATTGATAATTTAAGACCCTACCTCGATTCTGGTCAATTGGAAATATTGCATTCAAATGAAACTTATTTGGAGAATGGACTTTTTGATCCGGATAAAATGATTCATAAATTAAAGAGACACATAGATGAGGGTATAGAACAGGGTTATCGCTGTGTAAGATTTACCGGTGAGATGACTTGGGCCCTCAATAATAAGCCAGGTACGGAAAAATTGATTGAATATGAAATCAAGCTTAATGAGGAATTAAAGGATTATAAAGTAATTGCAATTTGTCAATACAAAAGGGATATGTTTTCTCCACAGACACTCCTGGATGTGTTGATGTCCCATCCCTATGCGGTAATTGGAATGAAATCATACAGAAATTTCTATTATATTCCCCCCGATAAAAGAAAAAATAAAGATATTAATAAATTAAAACTGGATCATTGGCTAAAAAACCTCCAAAAATACAATGAAATAAAAAAAGACTTGGAAGAGACGAAAGAACGATATTTAAGGATCTTTAATAAGATCCCCACAGGCCTCATCATTTTTAATGAAGAAGGGAAATTAGAGGATGTCAATCCAGCAACTTGTGATATTTATGGGTATTCAAAAGGGGAAATGCTTAAATTACAGCCCAAGGATTTCGTGCACAAAAATTTCCTTAATGTTTTTCAAGAATTTCTTAAAGAAACCCAACAAGGAAAAGATTTTTACGCAAATTCAAAAGATATCCGAAAAAATGGAGAAGTTCTTGATATAGAGGTGCATGGAACCCCATTTCAGATGAATGGAGAAAAGCACCTTTTAGCTATGATACATGATGTCACGGAACGAAAAAATGCCCAGAAAGAAAGGGAAGAAATAATTCGCAAAATGCTTCATTCTCAAAAATTAGAAAGTTTGGGGGTTTTAGCTGGCGGGATTGCCCACGATTTCAACAATATACTTATGGGGATTTTAGGCAATGCGGATTTGGCAAGAGAATACTCCGATCCAAACTCAGAAATTTACAATTTTTTGGAAGATATCATATTATCCACAAAGAGAGCATCAGATCTTGCTAAACAAATGCTGGCGTATTCAGGAAAGGGAAAATTTAATGTAAAAAGAGTAAATATAAATGAAATTATACGAGAAATGGGAAAACTATTGAAAGTTTCAATATCCAAGAAGACGGTTCTTAAATATGAATTGGAAGAATCTATACCATTAATCAAGGGCGATGTAACGCAAATAAGACAGATTATCATGAACCTTATCACTAATGCCTCTGAAGCAATTGGAGAAAAAGAAGGGGTTATCTCAATCAAAACCCAAAGCCTTGAATGTGATGAAAATTACATTCAAACTACTTATTTAAACCAAAATCTCTCACCTGGCAAATATATTTCATTAGAAATAGCCGA
>CAZEPC010000006.1:26912-34658 GCA_964513765.1 uncultured archaeon | reverse complement strand
AGAACATAAATTAATCCCTTATATGTTTGTATTCTTAAAATTATATCTGCTTCACTAAACGCCTCTTTAAACTCATCGCTTACCTCATCCATAATGACACCGGGTGATTTTGAACCCTCTACGACTTTACACAACTCTGTAATTCCCACATTTTTCGCATCGGTAATCGTTGCATCGTTAATTGCGGGTCCCCCCCTTACCGCATAGATAAAATTCTTTTCGGGGTATGCGGAAATGAGGTATTCCAGCATTATTTTATCAAAGACTATTTCTCCGGTGTTGTCTCCCACTATTATAATATTTTTATTGGTGTCTTTTTCTAAATCTTCTTTCAGATCTTTAAAATGATTAATCTTTAGATGAGAAAGGGAATATTCCTCCACTTCTTTTTCCAAATCTAAGGCATGAGGGGTACCGAAATCGACACAATTCCCTAAAATTGCGATATTAATCGCATCCAGCAGTGGATTTTCGGATTTATCAAGAATTTTCTTTAATTTTGGTGCGAGATCTGCGGCCAAGTTGTTGTATTTGTGCTTTAGCTCTCGATATGGATCTTTTTTGCCAATTATTTTTGCAATATTTGAATAAATTAGCTGTCCATGATATGGGGCCGATTTTTTATTCAGCTGTCCGAATTTGGTCATGATCTTTTTCTGTGCTTCTACGATTTCATCATTGGTAATGTCCGGTTTTAATAAGGTTAATGCTTTCTTTACTTGATCTATCATACAAGAGACGCAATCTGCTTTAATATTCATGGTTTTTTATCCTTTTATGTCTTTTTTCTTGGTTTGATAAGTTATGGGTGATTATTCTTTACTCTATTGCCTTACTTAAAAAAAAGCAGCAATTGATTTAAAAATATCCAAAAATGGTAGTGGTTTTTTTAACGATGATCCATCGCTGAAGTTTCAATTATGGTCCTCATTAAAGGATTCACCGAATAAATGCCCGACTTCTAATGCAAATTGGAATGTTGGAACAAGACATTAAATACTTCAGAACCCAAATGGTTTTATTCCAATTTTTTTATTTTCTTTAATAAGAGAATGAAAAAAGTTCGATTAATGCTTCAATATTTTGATGAGATAATTGGTCCGAAAATTTATCGGCTGATTGTGGAAAATCAAAAAGAAAAAATCTGGAAAGATAAAAAGGAAAAAGAATTTAATAAGTATGAAATCCAAATTCGGGATGCCCTCACCGATTATTTTGAAGATCTATTCAATGCGGCTAATTATGGCTTTTTTGCTTATAATTTGGCAGGGGATTATCAATTTTCTAGTGCCAACTATTACTTCTCTATTTATTGTCCAAAAGTACGGGGCAAAGAACAATTCTTGATGCTTTCGGTCATTCTGCCCCCAAATGAAAATCCCTCCAATTACAGGGATGTATTAAACAAAACTTCCCTACGGATAAAGAAAACCAAGGATATTTACCAATATCTGAACACTTCCCATATAGATAAAATAAACCCTTTGGATGAAATCTTGGAAGAATCTTATGCAGAAATTATGGGAAGAATTGAAAAAGGAAGTGGTATTTGTTTTGAAGAGGAGTGTCGGGAGTTTATTACTCCCCGCATCTTTTGCTCTCGATGTATAAGTTTTGAGTATTGCCGTTGGAATAGTCAAATAATCTCAAGTAGAGAGGTTGATGCATTGAAAGATTTTGTTGATTTTATCACCAAATGTCCAGAAAAAGATATTGGGTTGGGGGTCCCCCGGGACAGAATAAGAATTGTATCAATTGGCGGGAAGGATCGATTGATCCAGCCAAAGACTGGAAAAGATGTCAGTGAAGATATGAGGGAATATGCCAAAAAGTTTTGCGAGGATGAACGGGTGGTGGATGGATTTATTTTAAAATCTGAGAGTCCTTCTTGCGGGTTTCGCAGAACAAAAATCTGGAAAGATTCCGAAAAACCCCAAATAGATCATATGGGTGCAGGTTTCTTTGGGAGAAAAATTAAAAAAGAATTTTCCCACTTACCCATAATTAATGAAGGTATGTTGCGAAATGAAAGGCTACGTTCGAATTTTCTCACCCAAACTTTTTGTATTGCGGAGTTTAGAAAGATGCGGGAAAATCCCACCAAAAAATCTTTAATTGAATTTCAAACCAAGCATAAACTGCTATTTATGGCCTATGATCAAGAAAGAATGAAAAAGATGGGTAGAATAGTAGGCAATCAAGCCAAAAAACCACTTGAAGATGTTATGGAGGAGTATTCAAAACTTTTTTACCAACTAATCAATAAAATTCCGAGTTACCGCTCCCATGTGAATGTAATTCAACATGCATTGGGATATTTTAAAAATAAAATATCTTCCCAAGAGAAGGAGTTTTTTTTGGCGGAATTAGAGAGATATGAGAACGGAGTAGTCAATCTTAATACAATTATCCACTTGATAAGAGAATGGATTATTCGATTTCAAGAGGATTATTTGGCCAATCAATCATATTTCCAACCTTATCCGGAAGACCTGGATTTTCGGGCATATTCTGTATCCAATAAGCAAAAAGATAAGCTCAGAAGGAGAAGATAATAATTCTCTTGTTGTCCAGATGGTGGTGGCTGGAGCACCGCTAGTTTCTGGCCGTCCTTTTCGGAACCAAGATCCCTTTGCGATCCCATCTACGGAGTGTGGGTTTGTCCACCTCCAAATAGTCGACGGCTTGTGCGATGCTACTATTTTGTTAGAGGATGATTATAATTAGGAAAAAAGGGATTTAGCTAATTTTATCTGATTTTGTGTGTTATTTCCCCAGCATTTTTTTGTAGTAATCTTTCGTGGGAAACGTGCCAAAGATATGGCCGCATTTCTCACAATAGATTACTGCAATATCATAGCCCTTATCTCCGATTCCGCCGTGAATCTCTTCTACATTAAAGTCTCGGCGCGAATCGACATGATTTTGGCAATTTGGACATATTGGATCCATTTTTATCACATTCTTATATTTTTAAGAGGTGGAGAGTAGGCAGATATATCATCTCCACTTCTTCTATTTATAATATTGATAGAGGGGATTTAAATATCTTTCAAGTATGTCAAAAATGAAAGGATCGTTTAATAATAAATAGAGAAAGAAAAAATATGGTCCCTCCTGCCTGACTTGAACAAGCGGATTCCCGGTAACTGCTATTCTGGCCGACATAATGTCACTGAATGAATTCTCTATTATGCGATATTGATCTACAGCCGAGCGCAATAGCCACTATGCGAAGGAGGGCATGTTGAGCACAATTAATTTGTGCAAAGCTCACGACACTTTTGTGTGTTCTAAACATTTCAAGATTCACAAACTCCGATGTTGCTTAGGGAAAAAAAGCAGTGATGTTTTTTAAAAATTTTGATTTGCCCCAATTTAAGAAATACAATTCTTTAAAGCCCCATAGGATGGCATATTTGGATTTTTATAGGAATTTCATAACATAAAAATCTTTCTATCTTATAGAATATAATTTACCAATCAACAATCAATTATTGGTTATTGTGGGCTTGGGATTTAAATATTCATATGCATTTATTAGTTAAATGGAAAAAAAGCCGAATGTAGCGATTGTTAGACCAAGTCCTAAACAAATTGAAACGTTTTTCTAATCCCATAAAATCAACTCAAGGAAGGGGGCATAAGATTCAAATGAAATTTAATGAACCCGTTAAAATAAACCAAGTTGTGCTTAAGGAAGATATATCAAAGGGCCATGTGGTAAGGGAATATTTCATCGAGGGAAGTTCCAATTTCAATGAAAGAAATGGGGGATGGAAGAAGATATGCGGAGCAAAGGCAATTGGCCATAAAAGAATACATATTTTTTCCCCTGTAAAAGTATCCGCCCTCCAAATCCGTATTGAAGAATCTATAAAGGGTTTAGTTCCCCATATTACCGAGTGTTCGGTATATAATGTTCCTAAATTAGCTGAAATCCTACCTAAATGGCTAAGATGTCTTAAATTTGGATGGAATCGTCTAAAATATGCCGTAAAATCCCTATTCGCTAGGAGAGATATAAAGTAGGACATCTACTAATCATAAAAAAAAAGAAAGATAGAGTTAGTGCTCTTTTTTCAAAGCTTGGGATTTACTAATGAGAAGCGGGGCTATAAAGAAAAATATTTGTCCAATTATTGAATCCCAAAATTGATATATTGGGAAAAAATTACTCCGTAGAAGAAAATAAAGGAGCCCCAAAGGAATCATGAACAATCCCCACAATAATAATTCCATTCTCTTTTTGGTGTGTTCATCCTTGGCCTTTTTTCTTACCCCATTAAGAAATATCAATGTCCAGAAGTTAAATCCAAATGGGATGAGAGCTAAAATTGTGCTCAATAGAGAAAACTTTTCAATGACCCGAAAATTGCCGGTGGGAGGTAAATTTGAGGAATTTATTACATCTCCGGATGAGTTGATCACCGAGATTTCCGAATAAACGCCCATCAATGTCCCAGCTATAATAAATAATCCAAGGAGGAATAGGACCTCAACTTTTCGTCTTAATATATGTTCTCCTTGATTGATGATCCTCCCCGCCATGTATGTGAAGAATGTATATAAAAATAATCCAAGTAAGGAGAGTACCCAAACAATATTTGCAATATTATACCACAATTGACTTGCAGGGGTTAATATTAAAAAAGCTGAATCCAAGATTAGATAAAGCGCAAAACTTAGAAAACCGTAAAAAAATAGCCGGTTTACCACATAATCGCTCTTTTTTCGCACCTTTTTGCCATAAACCAAGAATGAAATTGCTACAATCAGCTTTATAGGTATCAGCCAAGCTCTATACTTATCGTAAATCATGTAATAATATTTGTGGTTTAAACATTTATAAGGAAATCCTATAAATCATAGGAAAAAATCAAAAAAAACCGATAAATCCTTAATTTGGATTTATTTAAATGATCTCCTTGCCCTATCAACACACAATCTTTAATAATAATCTTTTCTTTAACTAACAAATCTGTAAGATTTGTAGAGGTTCTCTTGTGGATTTCCGCTGGAGAGGTAAAATATCTGCTGTTTAAAATCAAAAATCCAAGACCAAATAGTTCCAAATTTGATTCCCATGAATTCGTCATCTTCATAGATACCTCCGTGATTCGTCGGGGTGGTGCAATATCTTTTTATTCGCTCGAGGTCGATATTTCCTTTGTTTTCCTCAATCCACTTCAAAGTATTATGAAACCTAGGTGGGCTTGAGGGAGGAATCTTTTCTTTGATTTCAAACTTTCTCATTTCCTCCACGGTAATTTGATTTGTTTGAACCAAGTCCTCGTCTTGAAAGAGATCTACGTGAATATTACCGGGAGCACCAATTATTCGGGTAAGTATGTTCGATTGATCTGCAATTACATAGTGAAATGCTCCCAGGTGAGGAATTGATTTAAGAAATTGGCCCGCTTCCCTTGCCGATAAAAAATGGTTTAACACCCAAGAGACCAATAAATTTGGGGCTATGCCTGGTTGCCAATCAGCGTCGAATGAAGGGATCCCCGTCATTGCGACTACCAGCCCCTCTTTGTTGAAACCGCCGTAAGAACCGCACCAAAGATCTGAAGTTTCATATGATTCTATTCCATTCTCCGGTATCATATGCCGAAAAAGCATCATTTTCTCATTTTCCCAATCCCAATCATAATTCCTGAGCATGAAGGGGCTATTAGTGCCACTTGATTTGGAAGAAATAAAAGCAATACTGCAAGATGGAAAGTTAGCCATTTCATGTACTAAAATCATTGGGATGAGTTTGATCTGGTCATATTCATACGATCCCCCCTTCGCAATTCCTTTTAGATACTCAATCCATTCTGGTGTATATTGTTCAATCTTCTTTTCACATCGATTGGCAAATATTATCCGGGGATAATCCTCGTTTGGAATCTCCTCCGGTTTGAATCCGCTTCTTTTCAGTAATTTTCCTTGTTTCTTTCCCATATCGGAGTAGGTTCCTTCTAATTTTATCTTGTACATACATTCTTCTCCTTTTATACTTTTTAGATTTTCTCTTGATCTTTCCTCTTAAATCCCTTTTAGATGATTTAATTCATATCTCTTGATTTTAAATTGATGTATCCAAGATTCATAAAACTTTCCCAAGGTTTTGGAGGAAATACTCATAATTAATATACAGAAACCAATATTGCTATATAAAGGAATGTCAAATTTTCCCAATATTCAGAAATTTAGGGAAATAACTTATACCTAATTTTCATGAATTCCATTCAATAAATCTAAACATTATAAAACCAGATGTTTCTTATGATCTTATATGAGAGAAATTCTCATGGTTGAATTGAACTTAGAATGGGAATGTGGGGGCTATTATCTATGAAAAAGGAATATAGGACTAAAGAACAACAGATATATGAAGAAGATCTGAATATTATTCGGGAAAAACAAAAAAGACTCATTGATAGCTCAGAACTTCTTGTCCCCTATTCCAAAGCGCTCTCAAATGAAAGTCGTTATTTACTTCTGATTCACTTACTCTCGGGTCCGCTCACATTCCAATGTCTTCAAAAAAGTATAAGTTTGGGGAGAACAGCCACTTCAAATCACCTTAAACAACTTTTAGATCTTGGTTTGATTTCAAAACCGGAGAGGGGACTGTATAGAATATCATTCGATGGAAAAGAACTTTTAGGGCTTTGCCTAGATCTTTATGGAAAATTGAAGGTAAAAAAGTTAAATCAAGCCCGGAAAATTCAAAATCGATATTCCCAAGCCTATTCGGGAAATTTAAATGAAAAAGAAACCTCTAAAAAGCAAAATTTCTTAGTCCCAAACCCTGCTCTTTTTCACCCTAGTTGGATCTCATTCGTTGGGGCCTTTACTGGAATATTCCAAAATATTGGTGCCCCTTGGGATTGGATTGATTTGGGGGGTTATTCGGGGTATAACTTCCTTACAAATGTGGCCAAAAATAAACTATGCCCTTCTGCTCCTACCGTTTTCCGAAGATATGTGTGGAATTCAATGTTAGATTCTCTTAGGAATTTAGGTTTGGATATTTCTATGTATAGCGATGAAACATTAATTCTTAGAGAGAAGGGAGATCGAACATCTGTATGTGATTCAGAGAGTCATCTCCGTATGTATAAATTGTATCATTGGGTTTCTGAGAAGTTGGAAGAAACTCACAGGCCGATAATCGCATGGGGCCTCCAAATTCCAGAATTTGGGATAATAAACGGCTTCGAGGGGGAAAAGTATATCTGTAGCACGTTTAGGATTTCCATGGACTTGGATGACACTCCAATTCACTATGAAACACTTCAAGCTCCGGGCTGTCTATGGGCATTTTCGTTTCCATCTACTCCTCCTCAGAAATGGATTGAACAATCCCATCAAAGAGATATGGATGCCATCGAGCAAGGTTTGAAATTCAATTATAAAATCCCCACTTTTGAAGGTTATGTCTTGGGTCCAAACGCTTACGAAGAATTCGCCAAAAATTTAACTGCACAAAGAAATTCAGAAATAGCTTATCATGGAGTGAGTTATGTGGGGGAATGTTTATTTGAACAAAAACGAAACTTGGCAGAATTCCTAAAAAGAATGGCTTCCCGATATGAGAACTCCAAAGTAAATACTCTCTTGATCAATGCATCGAATGATTTTTCTGAAATAGCAGATATTCTCAAAAAGTTCCGAAGACTCTTTCCCTTCTCGCTAAAGGGAGATTTCAATAAAAATGATTGTCGGAAGGGGGCGGCTTTATTGAGG
>CAZEPC010000006.1:0-26812 GCA_964513765.1 uncultured archaeon | reverse complement strand
GGCTATATTGCAGAATATTTACGGGAGAATGGCAAAGATCTTGAGGTTAAAACAGCCACCCTCCAAGATGATGATGACGCTGGCTTGACCATGGAAAATTTAAATAATACCGATGTACTCATTTGGTGGGGCCATGCCGGCCATGAAATGGTGCTCGATGAATTTGTGGACCGGATTCAAAAGCGTGTTCTTGAAGGAATGGGCTTAATTGTGCTACATTCAGGACATATGTCCAAGATCTTCAGAAGATTGATGGGGACTAGCTGCGGCCTGCAATGGCGTGAGGTGGGTGAGCGGGAGTACCTTTGGGTGGTTAATCCGTATCATCCTATTACCCAAGGTGTTGATCCGGTGATTGAACTAAAACACACCGAAATGTACGGTGAAGTCTTTGACATTCCCACCCCCGATGATGTGCTTTTTATCAGCAATTTTGAAGGTGGGGAGGTGTTTCGATCGGGAGTGACTTTCCACCGTGGTAGAGGGAAGATATTTTATTGGCGTCCCGGACATGAAACATTCCCTATTTATGTGGGAGAAAGCGATGGATCCCAGCAAGTTTTGCAAGTTATCTTGAATGCGTGTAGATGGTGCGGGACTTTTGAGGGGAACCGAGAAGCCCAAGGAATCGGATCGGCAGTTCATCAAGGATTTCATTTAGCACCAATTAAAGAATATGACTTTGAGGGCTTAGAGTCCCATCCAGACAGTTCCAACAAAGATTAAAACCAGTTTTCTCTTCGGGCCGTTTAATTCTCGGATATTGAAATCAATTTAATGAAAAAATCTTCCCAATTCTTTTTTCATCTTTTCTTTTCTTCGGATGAATACTTTTCCATTTATTTCTGCGAAAAAATAAATATATTCCTTTTTTTTTATTAAACAAGTATGTGTCCAAAAAAGATGTCTTTAGAAGAGGCACGCAATTTCTTTTCAAAACGGAATCCCTCTTCTAATACAAATAAAAAAAGGCGGATAAGCCCCAAACAACGCATTAAAAACAAAATAGAGGGTTTAGAAAAGAAATTGATGTTTGGGGATCTAACTGAAGCCCAAGAAGAATCTATTATGCAAAAAATTGGGCGTTTGGAAAATAAATTATAATTCCATTTTTTTCATTATTCTTTATTTACTTTTTGCTTTAAAAGATAATTGTTAAGACAATTTCAAGGCGTTTCAGCTTATATTTTTGGTAATATTTATAGATTATTGCTTTTTTCATTCACAATTCTTCATTTTCATAAGGATCTTTTTGAAAAAGGCTGATACATTTCTTGAATTATGAATGAAATTTCCATTGAGACTAAAGAATTGACCAAGAGATACGGGAATTTGGTTGCCGTTGATGGAATACATTTAGAGATTCCAAGAGGAAAGATATTTGGCTTTCTAGGTCCCAACGGTGCCGGAAAAACCACTACTATATCCATGCTTTCCACTATTTTAGAACCGACATCAGGGACTGCACTTATTGAAGATTATGATATCAAGAAGGAACGTAAAAAGATCCGTGAAATAATCGGCGTGTGCCCGCAAGAGTTAGTCTTATACGATAAATTAACTGCTCGGGAGAATATTTACTTAATCGCCCAAATGCACAAGATTCCTAAAAATATCATCAAGGACCAGGCAGATGAATTGTTAGGTCGCATGAAATTGCTTGAAAGAAGCGATGAACTCACAGAGAATTTCTCAGGGGGAATGAAGCGCCGTTTGAATGTGTTAATGGCCGTGATACACAATCCTCAGGTTATATTTTTTGATGAACCTAGTGCAGGGTTGGATCCACAAAGCCGAAGGGTTGTTTGGGATTTTATTCGTGATTTTGAGAAGGAGAATAAAACGGTGATATTGACCACTCACAATATGGAAGAGGCCGATGATCTCTCAGATCAATTGGCAATCATCGATCACGGAAAAATTATTGCGGAGGGAACACCCCAAGAGTTGAAGGGTCGAATTGGAAAGGGTGATATAATTGAATTCAAATTTGATCACCAAGATCTTTCAAAAAGAGAGCAAGTGGTAGAATATATCGAAGGTTTGGAACAAGTGAATTGGGCTCAAACTTTGGGAAAAGAAAGGATAAAATTCAGCGCAATGAAGGGATTACGCCGAATATCCGAATTCTATGATAAAGTGAAGGAAACATTCAACATTAAAATGACCGATGTGGTTATCCGCCAGAATACCCTGGAAGATGTGTTTATCGAATTAACTGGGAGGAAGTTGAGGAATTAAAATGAGCGAAAATACACAAGAATCGAGAAAAGGACTTTTTGAGGAACAGAAACAAACCAAGAAAAGTTGGAAACAAAATTTGAAATTATCATTTGCCCGGTTTAGCGCTTTGGTAAAAAAATACCTGAAAATTACCTTACGAAATAAACAAAATTATTTCTGGATTTTGGGCTACCCCTTACTCTTTATGGTTATCTTTTCCATCGCAATGCAAGGTGGAGGAAGGTCAACCTATCAAATTGCCATTATCAATGAGGATGTTCAAGGTATTGAATCTCCCGAAATCGCGTTAGGTGCAAATGTGAGTAGACAAATAGAGAATCTCTTTAAAAATGGGACGGAGTTGTCCGAAACATTCGACCGGGTTAGTCATTATAGTAATGGGACACAATTGACAAGACAAGATGCCTATTCATTGGTGGAAAAAGAAGCGATTGACGCAGTTATTATCATTCCCCAAAACTTTTCCGAGGTTGTAATAGGTTCGACGTGGTGGTATAAAGGACTAAAGTCTGGTGCTCTTGATCTCTCTGAAATTGGTGAAATCTCCCCTAGTCTTCAAGGTTTGGCGGTAAATGCAATGTCTGGTACTGATTTCCCGGAAGGAAAACCATCCATTGAGATAAAAAGTGTTGCGGATACGGTGACTCAGACTGTTATTCAAGGAGTGTTTCAAGGAATTGTAAATGATATGATCTTGGGTTATAATAATGTTTCAATGCTTGAAACCAATGCTTCGGTTAGCAGGGTCGATAGAAAAGTGTCATACTATGATGTATTTGCACCCGGGATTGTTGGAGTTGGTGTATTGGTCGCTATCAGTAATGTTGCAACCATGTTTGCCTTAGATCAATCCAAAGGAATTATGAAAAGGCTGGATACAACTCCCGTGCCCCGAAGAACTCAATTATTAAGCGGTGGGACCGCCCAATTCCTTTTCTCAAGTGTTCAAGTAATCATTCTTCTTGCATGTTTGCCTCTTTTCGGGGTCAATACTCATCCGGATGCCAGCTGGTTTTTGGCCTTTATTGTGGGCGTTAGTCTTTCGTTTACTTGTATTGGATTAGGATTAATTATCTCATCGTTTTCTAAAGATCCGGATTCTGCCAGCGGAGCTTCATGGATTATTATATTGCCCTTGCAATTTTTGGGAGGGGGATTCTTTCCGATGGATCAATCCATAACCAAATGGTTTCCCAGCCATTATTCGATTCACGGTTTGAAAATGGTGTTAACATACGGGTTTGGATGGGCAGATGTTATCGGAAATATTCTGATCAATCTCGCCTTTGGTGTAGTCTTCATTATAATTGGCTTGTACATCTTCTCTAAGAAGAGTGAAATTTAAATAAAATTTATTTCATATAAAAAATAAAAAGCACAGAAAAACCCGTGAAAATAGGGAAAGAGATTATTCCAAGGATTTTATTAATGGATTCGCTTTTTTTTCTTATCTTCTTTCAAATCTTCCTCATCCACAAATATCCTGTCGTCCTTATCCCGATCATGGGTTGGGGGGGATCCAGGAGGCTTAGTGTGGGGAGGTTTCCCTATTATATTTGGGAGATTATGTACAACCGTTCCGCAATTTGGGCATTTATTGGTTCCTTCCTCCAAGGGAGTATTGCATTTGGGACATCGAAAATTCATAATTTTTCTAGATTAGGAGAGAAAAAAATCCCTAAAAAACATTAGGAAAAAGCTTAAATAGGAGAATTGGAGGACATTCCTCAAAATAATCGGTTTATTTAAGATTTATTGATAATTCTTGTATATCTTCAAATATTACGTTATGATGTCTTGTTTTTTTCAATCAATGAATTGAAAAACAATTATTAAAATGGAAAAAAGTTTATATATCTGAATAGGATTAATTAAAGTAATTTAATACGATTGATTTATCTAGAAAATACTCTCTCTACAGAAAATTTTAGTAAAGAAATACGTGCTAAACAATAGTTGATGAAAAATATGACTACTTTTGGAAAGCGAAAGTATAAGAAAAAAGTAACAAAAAAAAATATCCTGGATCAAAGAACCAGGAAAGAAATCTATGAATTAATCCGAAATAATGCGGGTTTACATTTTAGGTCAATTTGTCGAAATTTAGACCGAAAAATGGGGGTTGTACAATATCACATCTCGGTTTTGGAAAAGCATAATTTAATAAGGGCGGTGAGGGATGGAAGATATAAATGTTTTTTCGCAAATGATGCTGATGCGAATGGAGGATTAAATGGTTTGGATGAAAAATTTAGAAAATTAAAGGAAACCGTGATTACAACTTTAAGAAGAAAGACTCCCCAAAAATTAATTACTCATTTAGCAGAGGAGGGGAGGGCTTCCCATCAAAAACTTTCAACCGTCGCCGAAGTGTCTCCTCAAGCAATTACCTTCCATACGAAAAAACTAAAAAAACATGGAATAATAACTGCAGAAAAACAAGGTAGACAAAAGTTTTATACATTGTCAGAAAGAGCGGGTAAAATTGTCCATTCCTTGTTTTAAGTTATTTTTTTAAATTGAATCCCTCTCTTAAGTAATTTTGTCTCTTTTTTTATTCACTACTCTTAAATCTTCTCCTTTTAGGCATCTCTTCTTAAAATTTATAATCATAAAAGATTAAAGGAAAGCAGAACTAACTTCTAAGAGAATAGAATACATTAATTGAAAAAAATGTAATTCATGATGTAGTTGATATAAATGGGTTATTCAAATAATTATGGGATCGTTGCAGAGGATATCGCACACATTGGTATATTTATGGTGGATAAAAATGATCCCGTTGGAAAAGTTATTAAATTAATGGATGAAAAAAATATTTCAGGAATAATGATTGAGGATCCCGATGATCTTGATCATTATTATCTTATTTCCCATTCGGATGTGATAAATTTCATTAATAACAACCAAAAATATATTGAGGAGCTCATTAAAATGGATCTCAATCCAATGGAAGAAACCAAAGCCAAGGATATTATGAGAGGCCCCATTGATGTTTTGCCCCGGGATACTCCCATTGATGTGGTAATTCAAAAATTACATGTAATGGGATGGAAGCGAATATTTGTGGGGAATGAGCGAAATCAACCCATTGGGATAATTACTCTGCGTGATCTTCTTAGTTGGAATTCTGATTTCTTTAGGGAAGGTAGCCCAATTCTAATCTGCATCATGGAAAACGAGACGGGGCTTATTCTCACCAAGAAGTTCTTCCGGGATGAATTTTCCGAGGAATTATTAGAACTTTTTGGGGGATCTTTGAACGCCATTAAATCAATCACTTCAGAGGTTTTAAAAAAGTCAGGTAACTTAAGAGTGATTGAGAAAGATTATTATGTTATAATGTTGGAACCTGAAGAGGATGTCACAGCAGTACTCGTTGCTGATTATCAGTCTATTGATCTTCGAAGGAAACTGCAAGTTTTCTTGTCTCAATTTGTAAAAAAGTATAAAAAAGAAATTCTGCAGCGCAGAGATCGGGCGGGGGCGGTAAATATTTTTCAGATTGGGGAATTAGCCGAGATTTTTCGCACATAAAAAAATCTCATATATTTTTCATCATTTCTTAACTCTCTGATTATTTGCTCTCTTTAATATCTTTTAATCTCTTTAATAGCTTATTTGGTTCGGGATGTGAGAGAGCCGTCTTTTTGGCCGAAAAATGCCTTTATTGTCATATTTATGAATAATCCTGTTTCTACGACTCCAGGGATCATTTTCATCTTTTTATTGATTTCTCTGGGTTTTTCCATAATGCCAAAATCAACATCAAGAATAAAGTTTCCATTATCGTCTACTGCTGGACCTGCCTTACTACTCGCCATCCTTAGTTTCGGCTTTCCCCCCATTTCTTCCAACTTTTTCATAACGGGCACATAACTCATTGGGATAACTGAAATGGGTACGCCTTTTTTCCATTTTTCCCCTAATTTTGAAGATTCTTTTCGATAATCTGCCACAATTA
The DNA here is from genome assembly GCA_964513765.1 of uncultured archaeon. Lineage (GTDB taxonomy): Archaea > Asgardarchaeota > Lokiarchaeia > Sigyniarchaeales > Promethearchaeaceae > CAZEPC01. Next base: position 20,604 of record CAZEPC010000006.1, on the reverse strand, counting down.
CCAGCTTTTTAGAATTACTTGCCACAATCTTCTCTTGGGTTTGACATCCTCCCCCGCCCTTGATCAAATTCAAATTTAAATCAACTTCATCGGCACCATCAATATCTAAATCTATTTCCGGATACCTACTCAGATCCCCCAGCTTTAATCCTCCCTCCACAATTAATTGGGTGGATTGGAATGAGGTGGGGATGCAAACCACATCTAAATTCTCTTCCTTTACCCGATCAATAAGTCTTTCTACTGCATAAACCACAGTAGAGCCGGATCCGATACCTAAGATCATATTGTCTTCTACAAATTCATCCACTGCTGCATATCCGGCTTTTTTTTTAGCTTGCTCTATTAGCTCATTAGACATATTCGAAAGTAAAAATGAATCGAAAAAAAAGATTATCAATCTTGAGGGAAAATTAAAAAAAGAGAGAAAAATAGATTTGGGATACTCTATAATTCACAAGGGAATAAATCGGTAATCTCTGGTCCATTTGGCCCGATCCAAACATCTCTTTCAATCCTCAATGCGCCCTTTATTTCCTTTCCATATATTCCTGGCTCAATGGTAAAATAATGCCCTTCTTCAACGGTTCCGGGAGAGTCGGGTGTAAGCATCGGGATTGACTCATGTAATTTTACTCCTATACCATGACCCAAAAATGGTGTATGATATTTTCCCCATTTGGTACTCATGATATGCTCCCTGGATGCTTTATCGACATCTTTGGTTGCGGTTCCGGGCTCACATGCATTAATGGCTTTTTGGATCGCGGTATTGATGCTAAATATCATGTTCTCTTGTTCCTCGCTTGGGTTTCTTCCGACAACCCACGTCCGAGTGATGTCGGACCAATATCCGTTGACTTGTGTGTTTAATTCCATCATGCAAAGTTCTCCCTTTTTCATCTTATAATCGGAAGATATATTGTACGGCCAGCACGCACGGGACCCGTTTTCTGGGCCTCCCATCACAAAGGAAAAGGCTCTCACAAAATCAATTTTATCCCCCATGTCATTTATTTTGTTGTTTATGGTGGCTTCGCAGAGGGTTGCGATTTCCATTTCAGTTTTTTCCTCTTTAAGGGCTTCTGCGGCAGCTTTTAGGCCATATGCATTCACCTCATTTACGAGCTTTAGATTTTCAAAATCCATCTTAGATTTAACTGCTCTAATTTCATTGATGAGAGGGATGGCATCCTCTAAATCCCATTTGGGCATTTCTTTCCCCACTAAGCTAAAAAGTGGATTATTAGGTACGGCTAATTCGTATCCTAAATGGGTACCTGCTACGGATTCAAAAGATTTCTCAACACCAATTTTAAGCCTTTTTTTCGATGCATCAGTTTTTTTCAGTTCATTGACTAAACTTTTATTTCCGTTTGGTTGATATTCTCGGAGATCATCTATTATCCTTCTTTTAGCAAAAAGAGTTTCGGTATCGGGCGCAAATAATATCGGATCTTGTTCTGCAAATACTAATGCGGCACCCCATCCGGTAATGGGCCACCAATTACTGAAATACAGTACATTCTCAGGTAATTTTACGAGTAATGCATCTAAACCCGCGTCCCTAATTTTTGATTTAACACGATCATATTTTTCCTTATCTTCTAAAGTCATACTTTTCAAAAATCCAAGAAGGAAAAAAAGCTTCTTATTTGCAGAATAAAACCACGAAAAAATAAAAAAATCATTTAGAAATGCAGATCTTTTCCTTTACATTTCTTCAGGTGCTTCTATGCATAATACCTTTAGACCCTTTTTTATCACGATTCTAGTGCATTCAGCCAAGAGAAGCCTGGCTTTCTTAAGCTCTTCTTCTTCTCCTTTGATTCTACAAGTGTTGTAGAACTTATTGAATGTCTTCCCTAACTCCAAAAGATAATTTGCAATCAATGAGGGTTTATATTTTTCAGAGGCGTCTTTTATGCTCTTTGGGAAATTTCCGAGCATTTTTGCCAATTCAAATTCGATATCCTCTTTCAATTTTGAGAAGTCCACCTTTTCGGAAATCCCTTCGTCAATTTTTCTCTTGATACTGCATATTCTGGCATGGACATATTGTAAATAGGGGGCGGAATCCCCTTCGAAGCTGAGTGCTTTTTCCCATTTAAAATCAACATCTCTAATCCTGTCATTCGATAGATCTCCGAAAATTATCGCACCAATCCCGATCTTTTGAGCCACTTCTTCTTTATTCGGGTGATCGGGATTTTTTTCCTCGATTGTTTCCCTCGCGAGTGAAATTGCCTTCTCCAAAACATCGCTAAGTGCGATAAAGTTTCCCTTGCGGGTAGACATCATTACTCCTTCATAGGTCATGTTTCCAAAAGGAATATGAACAAATCTCTCTCTTCCATATCCCATGAGTTCCAGAGTGGCAAATAGCTGATTAAAATGTAATTTCTGGGGTGTCCCTACCACATATAACAAGAGCTCGGGATCAAATTCGTTTATTCTATATAAGGCTGCGGCCAAATCTCGTGTATGATATGTGGTGGCTCCATCGCTCTTTCTTAATAGTAGTGGCGTTTCAATTTCCTTACTCTCTAGTGGTACAATTAGTGCTCCTTCGGATTTGGTGGGTTTAATTATCTCGCCCTCAGAATTTTTATTTTGTTGTTCAAGTAATTTTTCCTGCACAGTATCGATCGTGTCTTCCAGCATCTCATTGTAAAAAGATTCTCCGTGGTAAAAATCAAATTCTACACCGAGTTTCTTATAATATTTCTTGAATTTTTGAAGAGAGATCTCCCTGAATTTTTTCCACATCTTAATGGCCTCTGAATCTCCATCCTCAAGCTTTTTAAACCATTCTCGGGCATCATCCTTCATTTCAGGGTGTTCTTTGGCGACTTTTCCAAATTTTACATAGATGTCCATGAGGTAATGGATTCCATCATTTTCCAATTTATCTTTATCTCCCCATTTCTTATAGGCGACCATCAACTTGCCAAATTGAGTCCCCCAATCTCCCAAATGATTTATCCTCCACACTTTATATCCTAATGACTTAAATATCTCATACAAGGAGTTCCCAATGACGGTTGAGCGTATATGGGCAATCCCAAAAGGCTTTGCGATATTTGGTGAGGAATAATCGATGGTGATACTTTTTCCCTCGCCTATGTCGGAATTTCCATAGGCATTATTTTGGTTTATGATTGTACTGAGTGTTTCCTTCAATAAAAGGGTTCTATCTACAAAGAAATTTAAATAAGGTCCTTTGTTTTCAATTCTTTCAAACTCAGAGTGTTCTTTATTTGATAAATTATTTTTAAGTTCTTCTGCAATTTTAACCGGTGATTTTTTAAATGCTTTTCCAAATTTGAACATTGGTACAGCATAATCCCCTAAACCTGGATTAGGCGGTACTTCAATTAAATCCTTGTCGATTTCCACATCATCTTTCAATAATTTGATGATCGCTTGTTTAAAATCCATGTCTCTCACACCGAAATAATGTAAAAAAAAAGAAAAATTTTTTGAAAACTTCAATATGGAAAGTGAGAATATCCGTTATGACCCAAGAAAGAAGATTAAATATTGAAAAGTGTTCCTTAGGGTTCGATTATGACTTTAATCGCACCAGTTTCCTCTTTATTCAAGGCTACATCGAATGCTTCTTGATAATCATCCAGCTTAAATTTGTGGGTAATCATCGGCTTAATTTTCACTTTACCGGTTTCCAAGAGGGATAGCGCTTGTGGATATTCCGGAAACAGGTTGTTCGCGGATGACATGATTTTCCTCTCCCCGGATAACCAAGATATTTTAAAATTATCAATTGTTTCAACGAATCCTCCCAATATTGCCATTTTCCCTCCTCTCTTGAGACATTTTAGCCCCGTGGGAACCGTGTTTTTATCACCAATGGTATCTAAAACACTATCTGCGCCGATTTCCTCTGTTATTTTCATGACCTCCTCGACGGGATCCTTTTTGGTAATATTGATTGTTTCCAATTTGCACGTATCCCATGATTCTGCAACTTTATACAATGTTTCAAATGGCTTTTCGTATAAATCTGTGGTGATGACTTTTCCTGCTCCGAAACCATAGGCCACTTGCGCGGCTAAAAATCCTATGGGGCCGGAACCCAAAATAAGGACGGTTCCGCCGGTAGGGATATCTACCAGATTAGATCCATGGGTGGCAACTGCTAATCCGTCTAGCTGGGTGGCCTCTATATGAGACACATTGTCGGGGAGAGTAATGGCTTTTTCGTGCCAGCATGTAAAGAAATCGCTGAACCCCCCTGGCACATACTTAAAATTTCGCCAAGAATTTCGGGTTCCATCCTCTCGGAGTTCTGCATGGCCATGATGATCGCAGTATCCGCAAAGATTATATCTTCCTTCAATACAATCAATACATTCGCCGCATTCTTTAAATGCAATAATCCCTACTCGTTCCCCATTTCTAATTGGTTCCGAAGACATTCTCACATCTTTTATCACTCCCGATATTTCATGCCCTAAAATCATATTCGGATCAATTGGCATATTTTTTCCAAGAGTGTGAAGTGCCCAGGGATTTTCTCCTCGATAATATCGTAAATCCGATCCGCAAATCCCACATGCTTTTGTTTCTACCACAACCATGTCAGTCTGGGGTGGATTTCCCAATAAATCATCCACATCAACTTCAGCAATTTCCAATTCTCCAGGGTTGCGTAAAAATAAACCTCGTGTTTTTAATGAAGACATTTTCTTATGATAAAAAAGAAATACTCTCTTAAATACCAGATCTTTCCACATTGCCTATTCCAAATCCAGCTCAAAGAGCTGTTCTTTTGTGAGCTTATGGATTTCGCTGTTTTTTACATGCCCTGTTTTTTGGTATTCATGGGGTTTTAATCCTTTGGCTAAGGACAAAATACACCGAATGGGGCTGTTATGTGAAACAATAAGAATATTGGAATTATTGTGCCCTTTTTTTGGCTTATAATCCAAGATAAAATCTTTTAAATCTTTTAAAAATTTGAAAAGTCTTTCAAATAATTGAGACATAGTTTCCCCACCTGGTGCATGCCAAGTCAAAGGGTTTTCCTTTGCATGTTCCATAAATTCCGGAATCTCCTCGAAAATCTGATCCCAAGTTTTGCCTACCCATACCCCATATTCTTTTTCCCGTAGCCTTTTATCAATACTTATTTCTACATTGTGATATTGATTGATAATTTCGGCGGTTTCTTTTCCTCTTTTTAAATCGGTTGAGAAGATATGAAAAATCTTTTCCTTCTTTAATTTCTGGGCGGTCGATGTTGCTTGTTCTCTCCCCTTCTTGTTGAGCCTTACATCCTTTTGACCTTGAATATGGCCTTTAAGATTCCAATCCGTTTGACCGTGTCTAATTAATAGGATCTTCATGTCTCATAAAAACCTCAGAAAAAGATGGATGAATAAAAGATAAAAAATATTTATAATTCGTGTTCGTAATAATCCAAATCTCGGTTCTTTTTGATGCCCATTTTCATCAAAACACTTTGATAATTTCCATCCCTTTTTTTGGCCCATAATCCGATCTTATCTACTTTCATGGTTTTCTTAAGGTATTTAAATAATTCTTTAAGGATTTCTTCCTCTATTCCTTTCTTAAATGAATTTTCCTTCCGAACTACGGGATTATGAACATAGCAATGCTCATTTCCTAAGTAATCTTTCCAAATAGTGAAGAAGCCGGCACCCACCAATTCTCCTTCCTCTTTTGCCAGTATAATGGAGTTTCTTAGTTTGAGATCCTTTACTCTCTCGTCAAGTTCTTTTTCAAATCTTTTAATATCAATGGGATAAATTGACCGATAATCATAATCTTCTACTAAGGAAATTAAATCTTCTTTATCCTTTCTGGGATTGTATCTTGTTAATTTTATTTTACTCATATTAAATACCTTTTACACTTTTTTTTTAATTATTATTAATGATATAATCGAAAAGTAAAAAAATTTTGTGCTTTATTGGGAAGTATGAAACATAAAATTCCAATTAAAAAATGGAAGGAAAATTCGATTTTGCCAAAGACTGCAATGGATGGAGATGCCGGTGCTGATTGTTATATAAATGGGTTCAGGAAAATTATTGACGGTAATAAGAAGATTCTTAAAGAACTGGAGGTAGAAGAATACTCATTAAAACCATTAGAACGTATATTATGTCCATTAGGTTTTGCCACGGCAATTCCAGAGGGATATTATGCTGCCGTGGTCCCAAGAAGTGGGATGGCCTTATGGAAAGGGATTTCCATAGCAAATACTCCTGGTACAATTGATGCAGGTTATAGAAACGAATGGGGTGCAATAGTAGTTAATTTATCAAATGAAGATGTGGTATTGAAGAAAGGCGAAAGAATTTGTCAATTAATCATTAGAAAATTAGTCGATTATGAATTTGAAGAAGTAAAGGAGCTTCCCTCCTCCAATCGAGGTTTGGGGGGTTTTGGTTCAACGGGCAAAAAATAGACAAAATTAGAGTTGATTGCCGCATGAAGGACAAAAATCACTATCTTGTGGGAGGTCCTCTCCACATTTTTCACAAATTAATTTTCCCTCTTTTTTTGATTTTTCTTCTAGCTTATTTACCAGAGAAAATACATCTGCGATTCCATCATATTGTTGTTCAACCCGCTTCTTTATGTCATCTTCTCTTTGTTTTGTTTTAAGAAGTTTTCCTAAGTAATATTGGTATTTCTCTTGAACGGTTTCGATAATGATAGAATCCTTCACTTCTTCCCACAAAAATAAGTTATCAAATCCTTGAAATCCAAAATCTATCCTGAACCAAGAAACAGGTGTCAATTTTGCTTTCTCAATCATTTCAACCATTCTCTCATAGGTAGTTTCATCAATCTTCGATTCAAAATTTTCAGAATCTAAATTATCAAAATTATTCACAAGGATGTAAAAATAGACGGCTTCAAAATCGGTACAGATTATCCCCCCCATAACTGCTTCGGAGTATTTTTTATCTGATTGTACTTGTTCTGCTATTTCTAGTATTCCTTGTTTTCGTTGATTTGCCAAAAATTGAATTACCTCTGGTTTTCCATAATATCGAACCTCGATATAAGATTCTTCAGTTAACCTGGGAAATTCTATTTTATCTCTTCTTTTTGTGTGAATCTTCATTAATTTTTGCATTTTATTTTGTTCAAGGGTGTAGCCAAACCCTGGGTCGCTTTCAAACCCATTGGCTTCTATTTGAATTACACCCAAAAAGATTCTATTATTTTTTTTAATGTTGATAAAGGCTTTATGAAGTATATTTTCAAATTCTTCGGGAGTTTCAATGTCTTTTTCATCCATTGCAACAAAATCTTCAATTTGATCATGGAGATCTTTTTCTTTGTAAAACTTACCATACATACGCATTCTTCGTAGCTCTGGAATCATATATATGTTCCTGCCTGTGCCCATACTCAATATTGTAGTGGATCCCCCTATTTCCATTCCTTCCTTTTCTGCATAAGAGATTAGGGTTGGTGGAGGATAATAAATCCTGCTAATGGCCTCATCCTTACTTGATATTTTATCTAATTCGGATAAGGCATCCAATGAATTTTCTAAATCTTGGAATATTTCTTGTTCATTCATTAATGAGGGATCAATTGATTTTCCTAAATCTTGATCTATAGTTTTTGATGCTCCTGGTAAGCTTTGCTCTAATTGTTTTTCATTTATTATTGCTTTACCTTTTTTATCGAAAATTTCTTCCTTTTCTTTTTTCTTAAAGATATCTTCATAATCTTCTTCCATTACTTCCGATTCTTGTATTTTACTCCCTTTAGTTCCAGATTTTGAAGGAAGACTTGGTTTTTGTAAATCAAGATTTCCCTTCGGTGGTTTTGTTTTTTGCATCCCAATTTTTGAATTTGGCAATTTGGGTTTTTCCAGAGATTTTCCCTGGGAGATCTTTGGCTTCTTTTTTTCAAGAATAGATCCCTCTATTTTAGACTCTTTTGCTTTTTCTTCCGTGGATTTGGTTTTTGCAGGAGAAAGTTCCTCTAATAACGTCTTTGGCTTCTTTTCGCTAATTTCTTCTTGAGATTCACCTTTCTTTTTTTCCTTTTTTGCCAATAATTCCTCTACATCAAGAGTCTTCTTTTTGGGTTTTTCTGGCTTAGATACGGTATAATCATCATTAAGTATGGACACCTCGCCCTCGATTTTATATGAAATTTCTTTTTCCCTCATTATATTGTTATGATATTCTTGATATAGTTGGTATTTTTTTGAAAACTTCGGTAAAAGAGTAAGAGATTCAAACTGTTTTAGTCCTTTTAAACTATGTAAGCCGTAATCAAGCCGAAATCCTCCAATGGGGATGATTTTCCCTTCTTTTTCTAGCCTCCATAATGTATCCCTTCCATTTTCATCAAATTTCATTTCATCATTTTCGGTATCTTTAGCAATATTTTGTCCTAAAATAACAAATTTAAGTTCTTTAGTTTCCTTTTCAATACAAATTATCCCCGATAAAAATCCTTTAAACCTTTTTATTATCTGGGCTAACTGCTTGACGGGGAAATCCAAATTTAGGAATTTTTCGCCCTTTCCCATAAACCCTATTGGAATTGATGAATCCTTAAATTTTGGGTAAATCTCTTTGGATCTGAAATTTGATTGCATATCAAGAAAGGGTCTATTTTTACGTTTTGAAAAAAAGCCCGATTTTAGAAATCTTTCATGAAATACATTATCAGAGATATTTAATACACCCATTAAAAGAGCATTGTTCGCGATTGTATATTTTATCCCTTCAATAATATTTTTTGAAACATGGGATACAATACTGGGATCCTCATCCCCATCCTTTTTAATATATATCTTATTATAGGATGTTCCACCTTTAATAGACCTCCAACAATTTTTCCAAATTGAAGTGTGAAGAAGATCTCTAACCACAATTAAATTTTTCTTTTCTGAAACTGCTAATAGATACTTCGCTTTATTGTAATTTTTTATTTTATCCAATTCAAGTTCTCGAACTTCGAAAAGAATTGGAGAGGGATATTTTAATTTCATATTTTTCACTTCTTTATTTCATATCTTTTTTGTTTGTTTTTAGATCTCTTAATTCTGCTAAGGTTTCAATAGAGGCGGTACTTCTTTTCTTTTTCATAAATCTTTACTAAATTATCTATGTATTTATTATAATTATCAATAACCCTTCGTAAAGTATCATATTGGTATGCTCCATTCCAATATGGATGAATCTGAAGGCTTTCTAAACCTAATGTTATTTTAAACCAACAAATAGGGATTATATTTGTGTTTTCCAAGTCTGAAAATAATTTATTCAAAGTATCTTTATCAATATTTTGTTCTTCTGGTCCCTCAGATATATTATTTGTAAGGATGTAAAAATAAGTTGATTTACTGTCTGCACAAACAACACCTGCTATGTATTTCTTTTCATAAGCCTTACTGTTCCGAATCTTTTCCGCAAGATCGAGAATGCCTATGCATTCGGGATTTATGAACAAATCTCTTCCCTCCCCAATCCACTTAATTTTTATGTGCCTGTCTTCTAGTTTGGGATATCTTCCCTCTCTGATTTTATTTTGATATATATCTTTAATTTTTTCGATATGTTCATCTTTTAAATCTAATTCACGGAAAAGGCTGAATTCAAATGCATTGCTCTCTAATTCTAAAGTCCCTAAAAATAATTCACTTCCTTGGATTATCTCCTGAATAGTTTTTTTAAATATATCCCTTAGCTGAGTAGCATCCTTTAATTCGAAGTAATCATCTTCTTGTTTTAGATTGAAGTAGGTATCATGATAAATTGTATCTGATTTTTCATCTCTATAATATTCTCCCCAAGAAATATCCTCCCTTAATTTAGAAATGCAAGCTATATTTTTTCCCACATCTATTGAAAGTAGATACATCCCTCCTCCAATAGCTGCTTGCTTAGTGTTACTATATTGAAAAAAGAAGCGAGGGGGGTCATATAATAGTGATATCTCTTCGCCAGTTATTTGTGCTTCATTAAGCTTATTGAGAACAAATATTAAATGATCCATATCTTCTTCGATCCTATCCTTTGGAATATCCTCAATTCTGATTGGTTTCCCAAGATCCTCTTCTAATATTTTTTCCAAAGGTGTTTTTTCTGATCGTTCAACAATCAACCCTTGTAAATAGTTTTTGTATTTTTGAATTGCCTCTTTAACTTTTTTATTTCCTTTTATTTCGTTCCATCCTTCTAATTTTTCTAAACCTTTCAATCCTAAATCGAATTTAAACCAAGAAATAGGACTTTTTAGTACATCTTTTTTGAGTAATTTAAACATTTGCTCCAAAATTTCTTGGTCTATTTGAATATCAGAGGATTTTCCAAACATATTGGAGGTTAAAATGATAAAATTAGCTGCCCCTTGGGCCACAGCAACTATCCCTGTTGCATTTCCTTTATAAGGATACATCATTGAAGCAATTTCATGAATATTCTTTTTATTTGGGAAAAGGAATAATTTATTTGCTTTCCCAAAGAAATTTATTTCTACGAATTTTCCTTGTTTCACATCAGGAAAAGCATTCCTCATCCTACTAACCTTATGGAGGTTGGTGAGTTTTTGCGAATCTTCTTCACTAAGAGAATTAAATTCTTCAAAAGGAACAGTACTTTCAAATGCATTTCCCTCAAAATTGGCAACTCCAAATAATATCAAACCTTGGTTTATAACTTTATTTATTGCTTTTACTATTCTTTCCTCTAATACAGAAGGATCATATAATGCTTCTGCATCTTCTGATATTATTTTTAAATGTTCAATTTGGTCGGAAATTGCTGCTTCCTTCCAGAATATACCCAAAGATTTTTCATTAAATATATTCATAATATTGTAGAATTGGCGTTCTTCATCTATCGCAATAATGCATTTTGCACCAGCTAGTTCTACTGATTCAGAACTAGCTTGTGGTAACAATGCAGCGGGAGGATAGTAAAATTTTACCATTTTTATAACACCAATTCTTGCTTTTTGCAAATCTAAATGATTTCATATATCAACAAAATTTTATAAATCAACCATATTGAAATTAATATCCAATGAATGTAAGATCAATGGTGCATATTCTTCATTTTCGTTCAGTAATACTTTTCTTAAAAGGTTAAACTTTGATAAATCGGAAGAGGTAAATCTGACCGTATAAAATGTATTATTTTTATTTTCGATATCTGTCCGTAAATAATTGGTTATAATCCCATTTGGCCCCTCCACAAAATTAAATACTTGTCTATTTGCCTCTAATTGTATGTTTTCTGGAACTTTTTCTTTTGGTGCTTTCCTTTCATAAATTGAAAGACTTTTTGCTATATTCTTAATGATTTCTATTGATTCTCTCATTTCCCATAACCTAACTTGCGCTCGACTAAAACAATCCCCATTTGTAAAACTTACAATATTCCACAATTGGGATATCTCTCCTGTTTTATAAGATAAATAAGGTTCTTTACTTCTCATATCTATGGGTATCCCACTCCCTCGTAATGAGGGCCCACCGAGATTATATTTAATCCCATCGGATTTAGAGATATGTCCAATATCTTTCAATGTGTTTTGGGTAAATTTATGATAGACAAAATCATATGCTTTTTGGAAGATTTTCTCTCCATTTTCTTTTAAATATTTCCATAATGACCGAGCCGCTTTCATTTCAATATCAATGGATGTTCCGAATCTTATCGAATTATATAAATAGGGATTATTGAAAATTCTCATTACTAGATCTTGGAATTTGATAAATTCTTGATGAATGAGCTTTCCTTTTTTTCTACTTCTCAAAAGATCTGATAAATTGATCAACCACACGAGGTGATGTAATAGTCGTTCCATCTCCGCCAACAAAGTTCTTATGTATTTTACTTTATTTGGGATTCTTTTTCCAAGTAGAGACTCCAAGTTTTGGAAATATGCTAAACTAAGTGCAATATTGGAATATTCAGAAACTTTTTCTATAGTTGTATAAAATCCGTTTATTGGATCTTTTTTTTCAAGTTTTGGCTGGATTTTATCATATAGCCAGCCATCCCTTAATTCTACTGCATTTATAGTGGATCTTTTTGAATTAATCTCGATATAGTTATTATTTTCATGAATCGGATTGAATATACCAATCTGAAAATTTTCCTCTACCTCCGCAGAGGGATAAATTTGAAACGGTTTGCACATACTTTTCTTTTCTTTATCTTGATCGGGTTTATTGTTTTTTTGAAATATAATTCCAGTCCGCCTCACCAAATCCTTCTCTAAGAAGGAAGCAATTGGAAAGATATCTGATAGAGTTGGTGCTTCTATGTTCTTATTAATTTTAGCTTGGAAAGCTATTGCAGATTTGGTCAAATATTGCCAACATGAATACACATATGTTATTTCAAAATATGAAATTCCATCTGTCAAAAAGATATTTTTTAGGGTGTAATCTGCTTTTTTCATAAATTCAGCAATATCTCGGATCCTCGATCGATTAATGACTATGAGGGATATTTGCCCTGCTTTTTCTTCTCTTATATATTCTAATCCCAAAAATTTCTCTATTTTCTTCTTAAATTGAATTCTATCGGACATATTCTCCCGAGTGAGTTTAAAATATTTTTCATCAGATTTACCAGATATATTTTGGGTCATATGGATTTACCTTCTACTCTTTATTTGGTGCTTTATCTTTTTATTCTTTTTTTATGGGGATTTTGGTTGCTTTGATCTTCTTTCATATAATTCTTGCCCTTCTCTCTTTTTCTATACTGGCTCACTTTTTGATTATTCAAGTAATTTTTAAGATTATTAATATCCAATATCTTCTCATGAAAGATTATTTTATTAATATAAGCTAGTACTATTAAACCTATTAACCCTATTGATTCTGTTATAGATACAGTTGGATCCGCAAAAAGTGTATTCCACCACAAATTTAGTTTATCATCTACATATCCAAAATCATATTCCTTAAAAGGATATAACCAAGGAAGATTGGGCAAGTCTAATAATAAATGAATAAAGCAGCCAATTGTAAAGGATTTTGCAATATATTTGGGTTCATTTACAAAAGTTTTTTCAATCATGAAAACCATAAGAGATAAAAGAAATAAAATAAGGGGTGCATGGCCAATGCCTCTCCCGCTTAATTGGGAATTGAAAAGTGAAAGGGGTTTATCAATCAAATCTGGACCAAGACTTCCGATGATTAGGGCAAATCTATTAAATTTAATCTTTTTCCTAATCTTTTGCGGTTCGAATAAAATTAAGGCCCCAAATACATGAAAGAGCAAAAACAATTTCACATAACCCCCGAAAATATGAAAAATAGTAATATAATCAATAATATAATAGACAAAGAAGCAAATGATGAATTGGATGCCATTTTTTTAAAAGGAAGTGGTCTTTTTATGATTTTATCATGTTTTTTTAAAATTGAAAACAACCGTGGTATATTTATCCCGTGCTTTTCTTTAGCAGGTATATATGGTTCAGAATATAACAATTCTTCAATTCTTTTAGATGATGCATCGGGAAATGCTTCTTTTAGAATTGCAATAAACCCTGCACATGCTGCTGCAGAGATAGATGTTCCGCTTAATTCGATATATTTATTGCCAGGAATACTATTTCCGATTATAGAATCATATGCTTTAGCGGCTATTATCTTGGTTCCGGGGAGAAATATGATCTCCTTATGGGAATCTATTTTGGGAATGCTGGAAAAAAAGGCTAAATCATTATTTTCATCAATGCTCCCTACCGAAATCACATTTTTAGAATGGTTTGGTTCAGGTATGAGCCCTGGATCCGGACCGAAATTTCCAATAGGACTTACAATGATTGTACCCTTTTTATTCAAGAGATTTAGGTAGCTTTCTAATAATGTTGGATGAATTTCTTGACCGGTACTAAAAATTAATGTAGTAAAACCGAGGAGAAGGATATCGGGCAATTCTTCCTTATTCTCCGAATTTTTCTCCGATTGATGTATGAGATAATCTAATGCAAGCAATAAATCACCCAAAGTTGCTTCTCCATCTTCATTAAATATTTTAATATCTATTAATTTTGATTCGGGTGCGATACCCTCGTAATACCTATCAGAAGATTTTCCCGACCCCGAAATCATGCTTGCCAAGAAGGTGCCGTGCCCGTTATAATCGCCATGATCTTCTTGAGTTAAATTTACTACGGAATTAACTCTGCCGTTTAAATCAGGGTGGGTTTTATCAATACCCGTATCTACTATCCCTATTTTTACTCCTCTTCCTTTATAGTGTAGTAAAGATTTTTGGATTTCGTCAATTTCAAATTGATATTTTAAAGTATGTACACATAAATAGAGGGGATAATTCTGATAAATTCCGGTGAGAGAATAATCGTTTGCGTCTTTTTTAATTCTATCAAGAAATGAATAGGAAATTTGAATCCATAATGCGGGATGATATTGAAAAGAAAAATTTATCTCAATCTCTTTTTTTTCTTGAATATTTTCATTTTCTGAAGAAAAATAGTCTTTATTTTCTGACTTGAGTGTTCCTAATCGGTCTTTATCCAGTTCTTTTGGCTGCTCCTTCTTTTTTTCCAATTTTAAGACCCTCTTTCTAGAGGTTCTTTGTGTATTGCTTTTGACAAGGGGGTTTTCCCAAGAAGGATCCATTTCCGCAATGAATGTCTCTCTTGAATTAAAATCTTCAAATTGTAAAAAAATAGAGAGGTTAAGTGATTTTCTAAGGAGTGATTTTTCTTTTTTCGGTAGATCGGAATATTTATTTTTTGCTAACCAGACTTCAAATGAATCATACATAGACTTTACTCCATTTTCCTCCATTTTCCTCTCCTACCAATTAATTTCTAGCATTCCAATAGTTTCTTGCCTTTGAAATTATTATTTCTTCTTAGATTTCGATTTAGTCAAGTTGAATATTCGTTTCTTTTATGGCTTCCTCAACTGTTAATTCTTCGTGAATAATTTTACCCAAAGTTTTTATGAGCAATGAAGGATCCTCAGCTTGAAAGACATTTCTTCCCATAGCTACACCTGAGGCACCGCCCAAAACTACTGCATCATACACCATTTGGAGAAGATCTTTTTTGGTATCCAACTTGGGTCCTCCAGCAATAATGACTGGGACTGGACATCCGCTTGTAATTTTTTTAAAGGAATCAATATCTCCTGTATAGACAGTCTTTACTATGTCTGCACCCATTTCTGCTCCCGCTCGTGCGGCAATATTCACGGCTTCTGGATCCATAGAGTCCTTGATTTTTGGTCCCCGGGGATACATCATAGCTACAAGGGGCATTCCCCAATATCTGCACTTTTGGGCAATTTTTCCCATTTGAGAAAGCATATCGGGTTCATTTTCGGCACCAATATTTATATGGATTGACACTGCATCTGCCCCCAACCTAATAGCTTCTTCTACACTACATACAAGAACTTTGCTGTTGGATTGTGGTGAAAGGCTGGTGCTTCCGCTTAAATGCACGATCAAACCTATGTCTGCTTCATTTTCTTGTTGTTGGGATGAACCGCGGTGCCCTGTTTCTGCAATTCCTGCGTGTAATATGACCGCGTTCGCGCCCCCCTTTGCGATTTGGTTTATAATTTGGGGCATATTTCCCAATCCGGAAACGGTTCCGATGGTCAGTCCGTGATCCATCGGAATAATAATGGTTCTATTTGTTTTCCGGTTCATAATTCGTTCCATTCGGATACGTTTTCCGAGACTCGTCATTTTTTAATCAACTTAATGACTTTAAAGCATAAGAGGGTTAAAATTTTATGGAGCTTCATCCCCCTTTGTGTGAATAATGAAAAAGATTATTATTTGCGAACCCATTAAAAAATATAATGATGGAAAAGGTAGATTTTCTCGTCATAGGGGCTGGAGTTTCTGGTCTTTCGACTGCTATTAAATTACAAAAATACGGAAAGGTCTTAGTTATCCTCAAGAGAGATTTTGGGGATTGTAACACGTATTATGCCGCAGGTGGTATTGCATGTTCGGGTCCTTGGAGTGAGGATTATGAAGGGCATATAAAAGATACTCTCGTTGCTGGTGCCGGCCTATGTAAAAAAGATGTGGTAGAATACGTTGTTTATCACGGAACCGAGAGAATTCAAGAACTGATGGATTGGGGTTTGGATTTTGATATTAGAGATTCTGGCAAGCTTGATCTAGGAAAAGAAGGTGGCCATCATACCCGCAGAGTCCTTCACACTGGAGATCTCACAGGGAGATCAGTACATAAAACCTTATTGGAAAAAGCACGCTCTCTACCCAACATTGAATTTCGTCCTTATCAAATGGCGGTAAACCTAATTAAAAAGCAAGGCGAGTGTGCTGGGTGTTATATCCTAGATGTGAAGACTGAGAAAATTTATACCATAAAATCAAAAGCCACGATTATTGCTGCTGGTGGAATTGGAAAGGTCTTTCTTTATACCAGCAACCCCGATGTTTCTTCAGGTGATGGGATCGCTATGGCATGGAGGGCGGGAGCTAAAATCTCTAACATGGAATTTGTTCAGTTTCATCCTACTGTGCTTTATCATCCAGAAGCTAAAAATACTTTGGTTTCGGAGGCTTTAAGGGGGGAGGGTGCCATATTGAAGGATAAAAGGGGTAATAGGTTTATGGAAGGTGTCCATCCGTTGAATGATTTAGCACCTCGGGATATAGTCTCTCGGACTATTGATAGAGTATTAAAAGAAAGCGGAGATGAGTGTGTATATTTGGATATATCCTTTAAAAATTCAGAGTTCGTAAAAGAAAGATTTCCTGGAATTTATAATAAATGTATTAAATTTGGAATTGATATTACTAAGGAACCAATTCCCGTAGTTCCTGCTGCCCATTATTCATGTGGGGGTGTAACTGCCACGATTAAGGGAAAAACCAATATTCCAAGACTATTTGTGGTGGGGGAATCTTCTTGTACCGGACTTCACGGTGCAAATCGACTCGCCAGCAATTCTCTATTGGAAGGACTCGTGTGTGGCCATGAATGCGGAGAATATATAGGAAAGACGATTGGTTCCCAAAAATTCCAGAAATATGGAGTAAAAGAATGGGAAGCGGACTGGGTGGTTGATTCGAACGAAGCATTTGTTATTAACCTTAATTGGAATGAAATAAGAATGTTTATGCAAAATTATTGCTCTATTATCCGTTCGGATTCGTATTTAAAGAGAGCGAGGAGAAGAATTAGCATTCTAAGAGATGAAATTCATCGTTATTATTGGAATTTCAAGATTACCAGTGATTTATTGGAACTGAGAAATTTATTAGATATTGCCGATCTCATTGTACGGTCAGCGTTGGCAAGGAGAGAGAGTCGAGGGACACATTATACTCTTGATTATCCCGAAAAAGCAGATGTCATAAGGGATACAATTATTAAAAAACCATGGCTCTAATAAATAGATAAATAAATTTATCGAACTTCGGTTTCGTATTCGACTAAATCTTCCAATTTCTTTTTTATAAGCTTAAGCTCGCTAAGCCTCCAGTCCAAATCCATTTTGGAAGCCTTTTCCTCGTATATTTTCCCCAATCTTTTTTTAATTTCCGATTCAGTCGGTTCATGAAACAATCCATCAAATTCGGGTAGGTCGTCCTTTAATGTTTTTACTTGAGTCTTAAGGTATTCCATATCCCGTTCCGGAAAGGTTTTCTCAAAAATAACTTGGTATCTGGCTAATTCCCATGCTTTTTGCTCATAATTGCTTTTTTGCCGGCTTTCATAATAGGCGGCTTCTTCCAGCTGGTGCTTATCCACGATTAAATTTGGTGGTATATCCACCTTCACTTTTTCTGTATTGGAAAGATCGGATTTTTCGTTTTCGTCCTCGGAGACTGACATTACTGCATAATAATAGGTTGTATTATTTTCAAAGAAGGAATCATCAAATTGTGTTTTACCTTCCTCTATTATTTGGTAAGGTTGCCATCCGCTCACATCCCGAACAGGTTCATAATCTCGAAATACATAATATATGGGTGCGTCCACATCTGTCCAACTCAAATGGATTTTACCGAACAAAAGTAATTCCTCATCAATAGGTTTTAAACGGGGAGATTCGAGGGACATTATATGTAGACTAAATGAAATAAGGGGCTTAAACCTTTGCTATTGTAATGATGGGAAATAATTGGGTTGGGATTGTATTTGAAAAAATATTCACCTAGTATTCTTCACTTTTTTGTGGAGAAAAAAGAAAAAAGTTATTTAAAAAATCGGGAGAAATAAGCAATACTTAGATGATTTTTTAACAAAAATTTAAGAAAATCAATTAAAATCTACATTGTTAGGATGAGAATTATGTTAAAAGGAAAAAGTGTAATTGTGACTGGTAGTGGTCGGGGAATTGGAAGGGCTATTGCCGAGATGTGTGCTAAAAACGGTGCAAATGTGGTTATTGCGGATATTGATGAAGAAACAGCAAAAAAAACTGCGAGTGAAATTGCCGAAGAATATGATGTCCAAGCTAAGGCAGTAGTAGGCGATGTTTCCAAGAAAGAAGATGCGGAAGCACTTGCGGAAGCCGGAAAGGAACTTGGAGGGGGAGAAATATGGGGTATTGTAAATAATGCGGGAATAACTCAAGATGCTCTACTCCGGAAAATGACTGAGAAACAATGGGATTTGGTCATGAAAGTCAATCTCAAAGGGGTGTTCCTATGTACCAAAGCCGCTATAAAATATATGCCAGAAGGGGCAGCAGTTGTCAATATTTCCAGTATTGTGGGTAAGAGCGGGAATATTGGTCAAACTAATTATTGTGCATCAAAAGCAGGTGTGGTTGGATTTACCAAGGCACTTGCGAAGGAGTATGCTCGAAAGAAAATCCGTGCAAACGCGATACAACCGGGATTTATCAAAACACCAATGACTGATGCGATTCCAGATAAAGTGGTAAATAAAATCTTAAAACAAGTTCCAGTAGGTGAAATGGGTACCCCTGAAGATATTGCAAAGGCAGCTCTTTTCTTGCTGTCGGATATGTCCTCATATATAACAGGTACTGTGGTGGAAGTCGCTGGCGGAATGAATATGTAAAAAAATGAAAAGATCATAAAGAAATGACAAATCAACTAAATTATCAAATATCTTTTTTTCTTCTCCCTTCTTTTTTTTCTTATCAGAATATGTTGCCTCATAAATTGGCGAAAATTAGGATAGACTTTTTGCAAACATTTCAAGAGCTGATCAGGATCAAAAATTTCTCTAAAACAGCGGAGAGATTGGGCGTCACCCAAGGAACCGTCTCTCAACATTTGAAGGAGTTGGAAAATGCTTTTGAAGGTGTCAAACTTATCAAAAGGAGTTCTAAAGTGTTTGAAATTACCCAAGAAGGGGATATATTTTATGAAACCACTAAAAGAATTCTAAATCTCTTCGAAAATATGAGGAATGATATTATTAAGCTTGGTTCTTCAAGCAAGATTGTGGTTATGGTGGTCAGCTCATCGATTCCAGGGGTTTATATCTTGCCGAAGAAGATCATGAATCTACAGCCTAAGTTTCCGAATGTAGAGTTTAATGTGGATGTTATCAATTCAAGAGAGGCAATTACTAAGCTAAACCGTGATGAGACTAAATTTTGTGCGGTGGGCAGTCTTTTTGATGAAGATGTCAAAAATTTAGACATCAAAAAAATTGGCGAGGATGAAGTCGTTATTTTTGCAAGAAAACAACACCCAATCCATAAATGGCTTGATGATGTAAAGTCCAGCATTTCAAAGCATGACCTATTCACCAAAATCACAGAATTCCCTTGGATATTTAGGGAAAAAGGCTCAGCCACAAGAGATTGGTTTTTAAAAAAGTGGCCCAAGGAATATCCGATCAATATCGCCTTGGACTTTCATGATAACATGGCCATAATGAATGCCCTCAAGAAAAGCGATGCGATTACGGCTTTAAGTTCTCGGATGAAGGAAAATATTACCCGCTCAAGGGAGATTTTACCCATTGATCATAAATACCTTCCAGAGATTAAGAGAAATTTTTATTTTGTCAAGAAAAAAGATGTTGCACTGACCCAGATTGAGCAAGAGATTTGGGAGGAGATTCCATCAAAAGAAAAATAAGAAACCCTTCTTTATTTTAATACGAGTTTGATTTAATCCATGGGAATAAAAAATATATTACAAGATAAGATGAAGGAGGTTGAGGAGTTTCCCGAGGAATATATGGATAAACTCCCAAGCGGATATCAACACCTCGATAAGAGAATTATATTAAATCTGCACCAAGATCTGCATCCTTATGCGAAACAAATTGCCCAAGCTTTAATGGATTTTCTGCCCCGTATGAAGGGGATATGGCTAAGAAAAGGGCAAATAAAAGGAAAATACAGAAAGCCCACGGGTCTTGAGCATATTTTAGGGGATGATAGTTCTGAAGCTATCGTTAAGGAAAACGGCATTAGATATAAGTTCGATTTCACCAAAATCATGTTTGCTAAAGGAAATGTACATGAAAGAAAGATTCTCCCTAATAGAATAGATCCTGGCAATGTTATAGTGGATATGTTTGCCGGAATCGGATATTTTAGTTTAGGAATTGCAAAAAAAGCCGATCCTAAAAAAGTTTATTCCATTGAAT
>CAZEPC010000005.1:0-37967 GCA_964513765.1 uncultured archaeon | reverse complement strand
ATAATATCCTGGACCTGAACAATACCTAATTTGTTTGGCTCCTCGCCAATCTATTAGTGTCTCTAAATGCATTTTCTTCTCTTGAACTTTATTTTGAGGGAGTCTATGGTATATTATCAAGTCCCAATCTTCATTAAGATCAATAAAATCTTGTTTTTTTGTGTTTCTCAAACTAATTTCTAAAAAGTTTGGGGATTTCTGCTCTTGCCCCTCTTCAATCTTATGTTGGGAAATTATAATTGTCTTAGAACCATAAGGGGTAAAATTCAGTGAAATTTCAATTTCTTTTTTTGTATTGGTCTTAAATTTTCTTGGTAAAATACCTCCACTCCATGGATCCAATTCATAAACAAATTTTTCCTCCCACCCATTGAAATATGTCTGATTAAAATCTATAGTTACGGAATTATTATTATCCTTTCCATAGCGGAAAAAGATTACGGCATATTGGTCATATTTTCTCCAAATATAAGTTAAATCTTCTTGATCCTTCTTAAAAAGTATGGGGGGGGATAAATCCATCTGTATTTTCAAAAGCTTGCCCAACTCCTCAATTGATTGACTTTTTTTCTTTTCCCGATAAAGGATCACATTTTTTTTTTGGGTTATGTTGAGTTGCTCCTGAAAGAATTCCTCCATTTTTTTATCATTTTCCTCATAATCTAAAAAGCCAGAGGTATATTGTGGTATTTTATTAATGAAAAGAATTTTTACACCATTCTCTGCGAATTTTTCCAATTTTTCAACAACTTCAATTGGGAGACATTCAATATCGGGAAAAATTAATATTTTTATTTGAGTATTTCCAATAAGGAGGTTTCCTTTCTTTACATCAGATTTTTTTAATGCTTCATCATTTACATGAATATACCAAAAACCCGCTTTCATTAAACTATGACCGATTTTTTGCTGAAGATGAATTTTTTTATCTACATTGCTTCTTATTCTCCTCATAAACCAAGGGATTGCTCCTTTTATTTTCCCAGAATCATAACCTGGAAGATTTCCCTCCTCTAAATCCTCGCCTGTGAGATGTTTATAGGTATAATTCCATTGGTTATTGTAAATTGCCACATTTGTTTGAATTTGCCCGCCTCTCATTAAATATTGCAATCGAGAAACGTAAGTGTTTAGCTTTTTATAATGGGACCAATAAAGTGATTTATCTGTTAAATTATTAGAAAAACCATGGCCTGCCCAAGGATAATGTCCTGGGTAATCTTTTTGTCCCTCCTCAAAACTCATGTTATACAAATTTCGTCCATGCCCTTCCTCGTATGTCCATCCGTGGAATACATTTTGATTTATTCCCGCTACAAAAAGTCGGTCACAGGCGGCTTTCCATTTAATTGGATTAAGCGTGAGATCTTTTCGCATCCAAGAGAATGTTTCAGATGAAACAATTGATTTTTTATGGATAATAGCAGCAGAACTTGCCATTTTAAAAAAGTCAATTGACCCAGAAAATAATGTTTCCGTCTCGGGAATGTCAGCAGCTCCAAATGTTGAGAGTAGATCAACTGGCATCCCATAGGTTTGGATCCGGTGCTGAATCCCAAATTTTTCACCTCTATCACTGATATGCTTTATGTATTCTTGATTCCAAAGTTCGGTTAAAGTTTTTAGCCAGTCTCTCCTTATTCTTTCCCCAATGGAGTCTTTATGAAAATCATAGCAAGGTTTTTCATTCTGGAAGAAAACTTCTAAAAATTGGTTATCTCTATTTGGGACGAAGCATGCGGGGAGATATTGTCTGATATTGTATTCTCTTCTCTCTTGAAAAAAATCGAAAAAATTTTGGGTCCAAAACCATTCGTCCGCAATCTCTTGACTGTCGGTAAATATTGCCCGCAGAGTTTCCCCGAGAAAAGGCTTAAGTTCCCCAAACTTTTGGGAGTTTTTACCAATTAATTCATTTATCAAGATATCAACGGATGAAGAATTTAAGATGTCCGCCACTAACGAACGCTGGTCTTTGGATGATTTCGCATCTGACATGGGGGTCATGCCCGTAGGCCCTCCATAAAAGGAGAATATATACCATTTGTCTTTGGAAGATTCTGGGACATCCCAGTTCAAATAACCATCCTCATCAACTTTATTGGTTATATCCACAACAGACTCAACATCAAGGGCTGTTGCTTGGGGAAAAATGAAATTAAATTTTCTGGATGTTCTCCAACTCGCTGGCTTTACTGCTACTGTGGCGACCATTTTAAATTTCGGTTTAAATTTCTTAAAATCATGTTGGACATTCCCCATAATCATTTTCATCATCTTTTCATATTTATAATATGCATTGAGCTGAATTGGGGGAATTTTCATTTTCACTTTTTGATTTCCCTTAATTAGAGTACATCCAGATAATAATGTTTTTAGATTATTATGTTCATTTATACTGGTGCTGCCCGGTGGCCAACTCGATCCCATTGTCAGATCAACCTTCATGTCTCTTTTTTTCGCTTCCTTCAATAAATGAACAAGAATTTCATAATAGTATGGATTGGGCATCATTCTGTGGCATTTTTCAGATTGTTTTCCTCCAGTCCCTCCAATTAAGAAAGGCTGGATTTCAACTCCTCCAAACCCTGCTTTTTCCAAAATATCTAATTCCTTTGTTATTTGATCTTTTTTAACAGCAAGTCCGGGCCACCACCAACGGACAAATGGCCAAAATCTTTTATCTGGGGTTATAAAATCTTCTATGGAGAATGTCATTTTAATTTCTTGATTTATGTAGTTTTTAAAAATATTTGAAGATATTCAATGAAAAAAGAATCTGGTTATGGATTGATGCAGAATTTGAATGATAAAAAAAGTTGGGCTAATTATTTTTTTTTATTGGGGTGCTATTTCTAGTTCGATTGAAGAAACGTTAATTTTTCGTCCCTCATCATTTTCAAGAACTTCTGTTGAAATCCTTATATCATCATAGCGAGCAGTTTTAAAGAATTTGTTTTTCAGAATTTCTGCAACATCAACCGCATGAGAAATTGCTCTTCCCCGGGCCTTAATAACGCAATTTACATTTTTATTTAATATTACCATAGTGGCCATGACATAATTCATTGTTGGTAATTTACCAACATATACGGCATTATCATCATCTTCTTTTTCCTTTTCTTCTTCAGTATCGGTTTGTCTTGTATCTACTTCATCATTCATCATTTTTCGTATCACCAAGCATCGGTTTATTGTATTTTTAACTATAAAGAAACGCTCAATTTACATTTAAATCATTTCAATATATAAAATTGTTGTTTATTGGTTCTGCCAATTTTTAAGATAATGAGTGGGTTTAAAAAGAGGAGAACTTACTAATTTCTCACATTTTCTACAAGATTCAATTACTTTCTTCTTTCCCAAACTTTTCAATAGTCTAAAAAGACCCATGGGGTTTCCGGTCCCTTCCACAATCAGTAAATCAATTGATTCCTTTGATTTTACAATTTTTTGGGAAAGCAATTTGGTTGCTTCATTGATTTGAACGCACATCAAATCAAGAACCTCCAGAACATCTGAAGTATCAAGCTTTGTGCCTTTTGTAATTATTGGTTTTCCATCTTTCCATATAAATATTCCCTCCCCTGTTTTTCTTCCTAATTTCTCAAGCTTGACTAATTTTTCCATCCAAGTGGGGGGGTTATATTCTTTGTTTAATTTTTTACTCATATATTTCATTCCATGAAACACAACATCTAAACCTACAAAATCCATTATTTCAAAAGCGCCTTGAGAAAGCCCCATTTTTCTCATCTTTATGTCCATATCTGCTGGTTTCAGGATCTCTTTTTCGACCGCTCGACAGAGAAGAACTTGTGCTGCCATTTGAATCCGATTTACCACAAAACCAGGTGAACTTTTGCATATTATGGGATTTTTTCCTAATTCTTTTCCTAGGTAATTACAAATTTGAATTGTATGTCTGGTAGTGGTGTTCTGCGGAATTATTTCCAATGCTTTCTTAAGCACCACTGGATTAAAAAAATGCATCCCTATGAATCTTTCCCCGTGTTTTAAGTAATCTTTAAATTCATTTAAATCAAAATAAGATGTATTAGTCGCGAGGATTCCTTTCTTGTTATAATGTTCAACCTTTCTAAAAATTTCTTTCTTTATCTCCCTAATTTCGGGGACTGCTTCAAAAACAATGTCGGCATCTTTAATCGCCTCAGGTAAATCTGATGTGTAAGAAATCCTTTGCAGAATATTTTCTAGTGATTCTTTTGTTTTTCCTTTTTTTTCTAAAATTCTCAACGATGTAATTATTCGTTTTTTTGCTGCATTCAAATATTGATGTTTTATATCATAAAGGAAAACGTTAAATCTATGGATTGCCATTATTTCAGCAATTCCATGACCCATTGTCCCTGCCCCGATTATTGAGGCC
Organism: uncultured archaeon; assembly: GCA_964513765.1. GTDB lineage: Archaea > Asgardarchaeota > Lokiarchaeia > Sigyniarchaeales > Promethearchaeaceae > CAZEPC01. The sequence continues at coordinate 33,577 of CAZEPC010000005.1, read as the reverse complement.
TTTTTTATGATTCTCTGCAAATCCATATTCAATATATACTTATACAAAAGTGAAATGAATATATTATTTTTGGAATAATCTCTGAAATTCTCCAAATAAAAGCTAAGCTATATATGAGAAGAATTTTTTGAGATCCTAAGAATTAGAAAGAATTTAATACGATTTTCGTTAGGATTGTTGAGAAAATGCAAGAATTTGGCTTAGATTTTACAAAAACTAAAGATGAAGCACAGAAACAATTATTAAATTCACTCGAGGGTTGGCTTAAAGAAAGTTACGAACGTCATTCTAACACGGATTGGAAAGGTTCCCACGATGAAGGAACATATTTAACTTCCTGGAGAGAATATTATCTTCTTACCGAAGATGAGATGGTCTTGAATTATGCCAATGAAATGCTCCAAAAAGCTGAAAAATGGATTTCCGATCATTTCTATCATGGATACCATAAACATCAAGAGGTTCATCATGGAACAGAGCATTTTATTATCTTTTTAGCTTGGATCCTAGAATTGCAACCTGAACATGAATTGGCAAAAAAGCAATTGAAAGAGGCCTCGGTTCATATAGTCAATACATATGATGATTCCCCCAAATGGTATGATTATAAGAGTAATCGCTTTACCAGTACCCATCTAGGTACAAAAAAATATAATATAATATCCAGGATATTGGGAAAATTAACTCAAGACATAAATATTGTAGAACATTTGCGTTTAATCAGAATGGCTTGGCTAGGATTAGAAACAGGAGGCCCAGAGGATCTTTGGGATATCATCATTGATTATTCAAATGAATGGGTGAATCAAATTTTGAATTCGGAACAGGTACCCGTTTATCTAGATGCAAAAGAAAAGAGTAATTGGTTGTTCAAATGGGCTTTAAATACTTTCATTGGGGCTGCACCTAAGGAAATGAATAAAACCACCCGTTCAGAGATTCATATCGCAAATGGAACACCTGACTTATTTCTTTCTTTATATGAACAAACGAAAAATGAGAAATATCTTCAAACTGCCAAAAAAATACTGAAACCCCTGGCCGACCAATTAAAGTCGCCTTATGCCCATCCCGTTGCTGATATTTTATGGAATCTCCGGTCTGAGGGAGTAGAATTAGATTTTGTAAAAAAGGAACTCAGTTTAGTAAAGGACAATATTGATAAACAAATTTCCGAATTAAATCATTTAAATCTAGATTTTGATCCTTCCATCCATTGGAATAATACAAAATACCATAACACCATAGGAATCAGAAAAGATATGCCTGCCCTAGTTTTAACCTCAAAAGCTGGGGAAAAAATAATCCTCCCGAGTCCAGCGACCTTAGGTTTATTATCAAAACTTACAAAAGATGAAATATACCTCCATATTGCTTTAGAATTGGCAAATGCAGTCTTACAAGAGGCTAAAGAAAGATATCCTGATGGGAGAATGCATGGATGCAGTTCAAAAGGAATTCATTCCTTTTGTGTTGGCCATGGAAGAAATTGGGGGGCTGGGTATGTATCTACTGCCTTGAGATTTAGTATTGAAGAAAAATATCATGGTATTAAATTGCCCAAATTGGATATTGATTAGGGAATTGGTTTTTTTCCTTGTTATTTTCGTTTTTTGAGCAATATATCAACAATTTCTGCAAATCCTTCTCCTCCGATATTTTTTGTGATGAATTGTGGGGGTGAGCTAATTTGTGGCAGAAATGACTCAATATTTCGTACCCCTATCGATATCGGAAAGAATTCAAACATAGGTTGATCATTAGGACTATCTCCACAAAAAATTGCTTTTTGTTTATTATTTTTTAGATCCATTTGTAAAACTTCTTTAGCAAAGATTTTTGTCATGGTCAATTTATCATAATCCCCAAACCATCCATTTACATGAATGCTGCTAACTTTAGTTTTTGCACCGTATTTTTCATAGATTTCTACAATTCTTAGCACTTCTTGTTGATTAAGCGGAGGCACATCTTCGCAATAATCAATTGCTAAATCAAATTCGCGATATGGTTGATCAGAGGCAAGTTTACAAGTAGGGTATTCTTTAAAAACCTCTTTTTTAATTTTTTCAAACTTTTTTTGAGCCTCTTTAACTTCATCTGGGTGTAAATAATATCTTTTTTTTAATTTTGCTGGTTTTTGATCTTCGTCCATATGAGCGTAAAATGCACCATTCTCTCCAACAACTCCATGGACGGGCCACATTCTGGCGATATGATCAACCCATCCTGCACACCTCCCTGTAATAGGTACCACTTTAATATCTTCATCATATAATCTCCATAATGCTTCAAATGATTCTTTCGGGATTTTACCATGAGTTGTTAAGGTATCATCAATATCTGTAAAGACTATTTCTATCTTGTTTGCTATATTTTTAGTCATATTTTTCCAAGGGGTTAATTCTTTTTTCATTGTAGAATGACACAACCTAATACATATTATAATTCTTTATTGATTATTTGCTTTTGGTTTATATATTGGTGGGAATATATTAACATATGGAAATAAAAATAGAAATAGACAATGAAAAATGCATTTCATGTGGAAATTGCGTTGCTACTTGTCCCTCAAAAGTTTTTTTGATGGATGATCAACAACCGGAAGTAAAATATCCCAAAGTATGTATAGAATGCACACATTGTATTGCTACATGTCCCACGGATGCTGTGAGTATCTCCGGATATCCTTTAAACTCATTTTCAAAGCTTAAAGAATCAACGATAAGCTATGATATGTTCAAAAATTTCTTGTTTAGCAGAAGAAGTATTCGCAACTATAAGGATAAAAAAATTGAAAGGGAGAAGCTCGAAAAACTATTGGATGCAATGAAAACTTCTCCTACAGGAGAGAATGCCCAGGAACTCCGTTATTTAGTTATTCAAGATGATTTAATTCTCGATGAAATACGGAAGAAAATGCACAAAAAATTCAGATTTGCCCATAAACTCATCAAAAATTCCGTGATGAGATTCTTTTTGCGACTTTTTATTGGAAAGGAAGAAGCAGAAAGGCTGAATCAATCCTTGGAAAGGATGATGGAGAGATACCAAAATGGTGGGGATCCATATCTTAGGGGTTCTCCTGCATTATGTATTATTCATTGTTCCCAAAAAACACCAATGTCTATATTAGATGCTGGTATTTCTGGTCATCAGTTAAATTTAGTAGCAAAAACATTGGGGTTGGGGGCATGTTGGTTGGGATTTCATGTTGTCTTTTCTAAATATTTTCGTTCCGTTAAAAAAGCCTCAAAAATACCAAAGGGCCATAAAGTACTTGCAACTCTCGCCTTAGGATATTCTTCTATAAATTTCCGTAAAATATGCCAGCGAAAAGATTTAAATATTGATTTTATTCTTTAGAAAAACAACGAACTTAGATAAAAATGAAAAAATTGTTTTTAGTCAAAATCTTTTTTTTCTAATTTTCGGTATTTATAATTCTGGAAACAATCATAATCAAAATTATGTCCTCTGATATTTTCCCATTAAATCTGCCCTCTCGATTTTGTGCTTCTCCACCAAATCATAAAAATTGTTCTCATTGGCATTTTTCAATTTCTCCATATTTAAAGCATATAGTCTGAAGTAATATCGGTGGGTTCCACTGGGTGGGCATGGCCCTCCATAATCTAATTTACTAAAGTCATTTTTTACTTGGGTTGCACCCTCTGGAATTGAATCCTCCCCTATTTCATGAATATTCTGTGGAATATCACAAAGCAACCAATGAACCCAAGTACCTGCAGGAGCATCTGGATCATCTACAATTAAGGCAAAACTTTTAGTATTTGAAGGTTCTCCTTCCCATTTTAGAGGGGGATTTATATCATTTTTATCACAAGTATACTTTGGGGGAATTAATTTCCCTTGTTGAAAAACTGGACTGGTTATTTTCATAATAAATCTAGTAAAAATAGAAAACTCCCGATTTAAAAAAGTTAGGTTTCCAAGGGAATGCTTTCATAATATATATTGCCCCAAATGTCAACAACTTTAATTCTTATATTTTCTATCGGTTTTGAGTAATCCAAAATTATGCTTGTTTCTATCATTTTCCTATTTCTTGTCCTGAATGAACACCAATCAACGATAAAGGGAAGATTCTCATTTTTGATAGGACTATTTTTATAATTTTCATCTCTTTTATTCAAGTTTTTCTCATTTATTTCTATTGCCCAATATTTTATATAATCTCTGTTATCTGAAACCTTATCTTTAATTTTATGTGGAAAATAAGATGTGTTCTTAAAATTAAATTCCTCAAGGGCGATTTCAATCTTTTTTGGATTAATAATGTTTGTTTCAATTTTTACCTCGTTATTTTCAAAATCTGGTGTTTCATATTTCCCAATTTCAAAATTTTTTATTTTAAATTGAATTTTATCATAGGATCGATCATATTTCAGATTTCGTAAAAGAATTGGATATTTAAGATCTTGATGATATTTCTTCCGGTATTTTGGAATGCTTAATAATCTGTTTCTTGTAGTTTGAATGGCAAGAGGTGATTGATCGGTTAATATCCATTTTCTACCCAATCTTTCAGATACAGCACCAGTTGTTCCCGAACCACAAAAGAAGTCGGCCACAATATCCCTCTTATTAGAGCCAGTTTCGATAATTCTTTGCAATAATTTTTCAGGTTTTTGGGTTGGATAATTTGTTCTTTCTTTAGCCATTGAATTAAGGTATTGGATATTCCACCAATCACCCATTCTAACCCCCTTTTTCTTCAAATATACTTTATATTTATTCCCGTTGAGGTATTGCCATCGAAATTTTCCTTTTTCATCCTTTTTATTAAAATGTGCTTCATCATCAGCATAGGGCACATATTGAGTGTTAAAACAATAATCTCCAGATTTTGCATAGATATAAATATTATCGTGGCATTTTTGATAAGATTTAGAAACTGCGGTCCATCTTTTATAGCACCAAATAACCTCATTTACAAAAAATTCAGATCCAAATATCTCGTCCAAAAGAAGTTTTATATGAGCAGCTGCCCGATAATCTACATGTACAAAAATTAGTCCAGTTTTATGGAGCAACTTTTTCATTAATTTGAGTCTTTCATAAATCATTGTAAGATAACTTGGATGACCCCCTTCCCATTTATCGGAATATGCTGTAGCTTTAAGTTCCTTGGATTTGGTTTGTATTTTATATTTTTCATTTCCAACCATAATAGGTATTTTAAAATCATCGCCTGTAGAAAATGGTGGATCTATATATATTAGCTGAATTTTCTTTTTAAAGCCATGTGTTAATAAATACTGCATTATCTTTTTATTATCCCCCCAAATCAATTGATTTTTCCAATTTTCAGTCTTTTTGGGGTCCTTTTTTCGGATCCAACCATCTAAAGTTTTTTCATTTTGTAAAAGGGGATTTTTTCTAATTATTTCAAAATCATATAATTCAACATGGTTTTCGAGATCTTCCGAATGATTTTTTCCCTCCCAATTTAAACTGATTTTCATATGGGTCCCATCCTTGCGTCTTATTAGTTTATCCTTAAATTTAATTCCTATTAAAACTTCTTTTAAGTATAGACTTAGATGTGTTAAAAAATGCCAAACTTTCATATTATGCTCAAGCCAATTGGCCCAAATTGTAATTTAGATTGTGAATATTGTTATTATAAATACAAAGATTATCTGTATCCTTCAGAAAATCATAAGATGTCTCTAAAAATGCTAAAAAAATTCACAATTCATTACTTACGTAGTAGAAAGCAAGGAGAGGTTGTATTCGGTTGGCAAGGTGGAGAACCTACTCTATTGGGCTTAGATTTTTTCAAAAAAGCGATTTCTTATCAGAAAAAATACGGAAAAAAAGGAATAAACATACTTAATACATTACAAACCAATGGAACCTTGTTAAATAATGAGTGGGGCAAGTTTCTCCACGATAATGAATTTTTAGTGGGGATTAGTATCGATGGACCTCCAAAATATCATGATTTTTACAGAAAAGATCATAAAGGTAAAAAATCTTCCCCACAAGTGATACGGGGTCTTAAGTATCTCAAAAAACATAATGTTGAATATAATATCTTGGCTTGTGTACATGAAGCAAACCAAGATCATCCTTTAGAGGTATATAAATATTTCAGGGATGAATTAGGGGTTGATTTCATTCAATTTATTCCGATTGTGGAGAGAAAAAGGGTGAAAAAACCACTTAATACTCCCGATGGTAAAGATAGCAAAACCCAAAGAAAATATGATATTGTTAAGCAAGATGAACTATATCCATTTTCAGTGGATTCTAAAAAATATGGAGAATTTTTGTATGAAATATTTAAAGAATGGGTTCAGCATGATGTTGGAAAGGTGTTTATTCAAATTTTCGACACTACTCTGAGCGCTTTTTTCCCCACTCCTCCTGGATTATGTTGCTTTAGTAAAGAATGCGGAAATGCTTTGGTTATGGAGTACAATGGGGACATATATACATGTGATCATTTTGTTGAACCAGAATATAAAGTGGGGAACATTAATGATTCACCATTACTTGATATTGTAACAAGCAAAAAACAAATCAAGTTCGGAAAAAGTAAAAACACAACACTTCCCAAAAAATGCAAGGATTGTAAAGTAAGATTCATTTGTAATGGTGGGTGCTTAAGGAATAGGATAATTAATACTTCCTCAGGTGAATCAACTCTCAATTATTTATGTGAAGGGTATAAATATTTCTTTAAAAAAAGTATTCCTTACATGAAATTTATGGCTCAGTTAATTTCTAAACGAAAGCCCGCGGCTGAAATCATGAAATATATAAAGGAAAATTCTATAAAAGAATTCGATAAAGAAATTAATTAGGATGATTTAGTAAAATTATTCTAAAATTATTTGATTATTTCATATTTTTTAAGATCTTGGTTTAATCTACTAATAATTTTACAATAGGAACATCGATCTGAATACACATATGTTGGCATTTTACAAACTTCACAATAATTTTCAATGGTTTTCTCTTCAGCCCGATTCTCAAAGATTATGTTTCTCATTTTTTGTTGAAATTCATAAACCATGTTCCTCATAGTCGCTCTTCTAAAATCCTCAATCTTTTTTAGAGACCTCTTTATTTTCAACATGGGAGAGTCTCTTGCATACATACATCGAGTTGATACATGAGGTATGTCGGCGTAAAATGTGTATAATATTAACTCACTTTCATAAATAAAATAGAGGGGTTTAATTCGGGGGACTAATTTATCAATTTCTGTAATTGTAATTGGTCCAGCTCTTGACATGAGATCTAAATCAATATTTAGGAAATTTGAAAATAGAGTAGTCGCTTCATCGGTCAAATTATGCCCTGTTGCAACTTTCGTGAAACCGTTTTCATAAGCATATTTATTAATTAAGTATCTTTTTATTACACCACAATAGGAACACTCTCCACGATATCGATTTTTACTTTTATATTTTCCATAATCTGATAGTTTATGAACATCATCAATATTAAATCCAGTTTCCTCTTTCACATCGATGACATTCAACGGAACTGAAAAATCAGCGGTAATTTTTTCGGCTACTTCCAATGATTTTTTAGAATAATTCCTAGGTTTTATTCCAATATCAATGTAGAGTGCCTCCATCTTTACTTTCTTTTCAAGTGCACGATTTAATATATGAAGAAGTGTTTGTGAATCCTTTCCCCCGCTTAATGCTACCAAGATCTTCTCATTTTCATCATTAAAATCAATAAGATCATAGTTATTTATTGTTTTCCAGACTCTATCCTTTATATATTTAAGGAAATGGTATTTACATAAAGGCATTTTTGAGAAAGGAACAATGGAGATTGCATATCCTTTACATTCATCGAAAAATTTACAACGAACTGCCATATTTCATATTCTCCTTTTTTTTTATCTAACTTAATTCTTTTGTCTATAATAAATATAGAAAAATGCTATAAAATATATATAACATCTAATTCTACGCATTTCATTTTTATCCCAAACAATTCTGATAAGGAAGGTTTGGTACGATATTTATCACCCGAAATAAATTCCTTGATGTAGGTACCTCCTTGGGTTTCAATAATAAAAGAAACATGGACTGGATCAATAAATTTACCCTTCAAATCATAGATTCTCTTATTCCTCACTTTATCGACACGTCGATGTACTACTCTTAATGGAGTTCTTTGATGAATTTCAGATCCAACAATTTTATTTTTCGCCTTTTCCATTTTTTTTTGGAAGTATGATTTATCAATTGTTTTATTCAAAAAAACTAAAGCTTGATATTTTTTCCGATCTATATTAGATCTTTTTTTTAAATTAACTATATATTGTTTTTTTCCAAACTTTAAACCGATAGCCATGACTTTTCCATCATTTTCTTTATTTATCTCCCTTTCAATTTTTGGTAAATTAATATATCTTTTTTTGGGTTTTTTAATTTCCATTAAAAATGGTCTACCATTCCCTAAACATCTTGCATCCACATCTTCCCTCCCAGCCGCATGTAAAACTCCTCTTGTACCATCTGTATATTTCAGAAAAACCTTCTCGAATTTATCTTCTATGGAGCTGGGATATGTTCTCCCTGTCCCCCCGCATTCCTCACATTCTTCGCCATTTCTCGTATGTCCCCTCCCCCAACAATGCCTACAGTGCCATTTCGTTTGGGGTAGGTTTCGAGCATTCTTGAAATATCTCCCTTTAATATAGAGTGATTGAGGTAGTATTTCTAATTCAATCTTTTGAACATTTGGTTCTTTGATATCCATAATAATTGTCAAATCTGGTTTCTCAAATTCAACTTCTTTGCTTTTTAATTTATTATCAATTTTCTTACCTACTGTCCGATTTAGATTTTTCCTAAAGGATTCTCCATTTTTTATTTGGTACCTTGCCCTAAATTCATCTTCTCTTTCTTCAAGTGAAGAATTTAATCTGGTTCCTAGTAAAAATGTTTTGAAGTCGTACTTTTTTATTTCTTGATTTATTTTTTTAGCTATTTTTTTAGTATTTGATTGATTTAGTAAATTTTTACATAAATTGCATTTAAATGGCTTTTTTAGAATGTTTGATCTTTTCAGATATTCAAAATTTCTATCTGGTTTTTTCTTATTCTTTTGGAAATAATCTCTGAGTATTTTCTCTGCGGAATAGTTATGTGTCCTATTTGCAATTAAGTATAAGATGTCGAGTGGATCATAATTATACAATGTGAATTTTTTTCTTACCTTATTCTCCCGAATTAGTCTATGGCATTCCATCATAAGAGTTAATAAAATACTATCTGCTCTCTTTGTATTTGTTGTCAAAGTGCCTAAATAGCTAAATTGGCGCCCCAAGCATTCTTTACAAATATAGTTATACTTTAATATTTCAATGATTTTTGGAAAAAGTATGGGATTTTGTTTAATAATCTTAATTTTTTCCTCTTCCTTCTCCAAATTTTCTTTATCTTCCAAATTTAGCTAATCTCCACAATGTATTATTTTATTTAATTTAAGTGAGAACGGCTTAAAAGATCTCAATATATTTAATAAAAGTTCGATTCAAAAATAATTTTTCCATTCTTCCTTTTAATAAAAATTTTTTCTTATCCTTGCTTTTTTCTATCTATAATGGATTTAGATGTAGAAAAGCTGAAAAAAAAATATTCGCATTTAAAGAGAAGGAATGAAGATCTCTATATTAATCTCAATCCTCTCCAAAGAGGTGGTGTATTAACTCTTGCTGCACAGAAAGCACTCATTGAATGGGGTGATGGTTATTCATTTTGTGATAACTGTTTAAAAGGAAGGATTGAAACAATTGAAAATCCCCCCATGCCTGATTTTTATAATGATCTTTCAAATTATTTGGGTACTGACAATGTTCTAGTCACATCTGCTTGTAGAGAAGCTAAAAAAATTGCATTTTGGGCATTAAACCAAAAATTTCCAGATCGTAATACTGTAATAATTGATGCAAATGCCCATTATTCCAGTTATATGGCGATTGAACATAATGGTTTGGATATTAAAGAGGTTCCAACTAATGGAAACCCGGAATATGCAGTTAAATTGGAAAAATATGAAGAAAAGATAGACGAGGTGTATGAAGAAACGGGTAAAATGCCAATAGCTGCTTTATTGACTCATGTTGATTATAGTTATGGTAATTATAATGATCCTGAGATTGTGGGAAATATTTGTAAAGAAAAGGGTATTCCATTTGTATTAAATGGTGCTTATTCAGTAGGGGTTCTACCAGTTGATGCAAAGAGTTGGAACGCTGATTTTATTACGGGTTCTGGTCATAAATCTATGGCTGCTTCAGGTCCTATTGGAGTTCTTGGCTATGATAAAAAATATCATGAATTAATTACCGCACCATCAAAATTACAAGGAGATCTTACTAAAAAAACATTCCCTAACAAATCATATTGTTATCTTGGATGTCCTTCCGTTTACGGTGCACCTCTCGCAACTTTAATGGCCAGCTTCCCTGAGGTAGTAAAAAGGAGCAAAGCAGAAAATCTTGAAAAAGAGTCAGAAAAGGCAAATTGGTTGATAAAGGAGATAAAAAAAATTGAAGGAATTAATGTATTGGGGAAATTACCCAAAATTCATCCATTGACATATTTAGATACGCCTGCATTTGAAAAAATTGCGAAAAACCATAAAAGAAGAGGTTTCTTTTTAAGAGAAGAATTTAATGAAAGAGGCATCACTGGAATGTCCCCTGGCATCTCAAAAAGTATGAAATTTAGTATATATGGTTTAAAATGGCCACAAGTGAAAAAAGTAAAGGAGGCTTTTTTTGATATTGCTAAAAAATACAAAATATATGTAGGTGAAAATTGATATGACTGAATCTCTAAATAAATTAGAAAAAGAAAGATATCAAAGGGCAATTTTAGAGATAGGAGAAGATTTTCAAGGAAAACTGAAGGAAAAAACTGTTCTTCAAGTTGGGGCTGGTGGTCTTGGGTCTCCCTTATCGCTATATTTGGTGGCATCTGGAGTTGGAAATTTAATCATATTTGAAAATGATTTTCTTGATCTCTCCAATTTAGGGAGACAAATTATTTATGATTCAAACGGGTTGGGCAAATCAAAAGCAAAACTGGCTAAAGAACGTCTGAATGCTTTAAATCCAAATGTAAATGCTTCAATTATAGAAGATCGATTGACTAAAGAAAACGCTCATAAATATATGGAAGATATTGATTATTTAGTAGATGCATCGGATAATTTTGATACAAAATATTTGATAAATGATTTAGCCTTAAAATATAATATTAAATGTACAATAGCAGGAATCCAAGGTTTTGATGGTCAAATTGTTTCGGTTATACCTCATAAAACTGCATGTTATCGATGTTGCTTTGGAGAACCAAATGATCCAAAATATTTAAAATCCGAAAGGGAACAAGATCAAAAAGATGTAAAGGATAAACCTCTTCCCATAATGGCACCTACATGTGGTGTAGTAGGGTCTTTAGAAGCTAATGAGGTATTAAAGGGCTTACTTAATATGGGAAAACCAATAACAAATGGAATATTGATGATCAGTCTTAGGGATTCTGGATTTTCCAAAGTTCCCATAAAGATTAATCCAAATTGTTTTTGTCAAAAATTCTCAAAATAACCCCCAAAATCAGCTTTTTCCTAACCTTTTTTTTTTATCTGGTTTTTGATTGATTGAGATATGAGGATCAAACGATTAGAAGATAACCCGATTATCACCCCAAAAATGTTTGGATTTATCAGAAGATTTACAGAAGGGAGAAATATAAATGGACCAACTTTAATCAAAGTTCCAGAGTGGATAAAAAATCCCTTGGGTAAATACTACTTATACTTTGGAAACCATGGAGGCCAATACATCAGATTGGCATATTCTGAATCTGTTGAAGGGCCTTATAAAATTCATAAACCTGGAACACTCCATAATGAATGGGAATTTTTGAAAGGTCATCATATTGCCTCTCCTGAAATTTACTTGGATGATAAAAAGCAAAAAGTGTATATGTATTTTCATGCAAATATTCGAGGAAAGGGTATATATAAAGATCAAGGTCAAATGACTTTTGTGGCAACCTCAGATGATGGGATAGATTTTACACCACAACCTCAACAATTAGCTCCTTTTTACCTACGTGTTTTTCCATATGAAGGATATCTATATGGAATTGCTAAAAATGATAATATGGACGCGGTTTTAGTTCGCACCCAGGATATCACTTCTCAATTTGAACGCGGTCATCAATTTCTTCCACGGTTCCGGCATTGTGCTCTTTACAGAGAGGGAGATTGTCTTAATATCTTTTTCACCAGAGCATTTGATAAGCCGGAAGTAATGCTTTTTTCACAAATAGATCTATCAAAAGATTGGAGTGAATGGGATCCTACTGAACCAGAGATTGTTTTGAAACCTGAAAGAGATTGGGAAGGGGCAAATTTAAAAATTACACAAAGTAATTATGGAGGGACTAGAAAAGCTCATGCCTTACGAGATCCCAATATTTATACGGAAAATGGAAAGATATTCCTTTTATATTCTGTTAAAGGCGAAAAGGGAATAGCAATAGCAGAAATTGAAAATCTATAATTTTTATTTTAAAATTACTAAAAAACAATATTAAGAGTTGATTTGATGTCTGAAATATCAAAATGGGATGGTAAAGTCCTTAAACCTTTATTTAAAGGGCTGCATAAATCTGGAATTGGAACACCGTTTGTTATGCTAGCTATGAAAGTTCTTGAGTATATTGCAAATGGCCCGAATCCAAACGGAAGATATGGAAAACGCATTAAGTGGTCGGATTTTGATAAGATTTTAATGGTAGGTCAGAGTCATTTGGATGCGGCTTGGAGATGGAGAACAAAACAAGGAATAATAAAAGCTAGGGCAACTTTCAAAAAGGCACTTGATCATATTGATGAACTACCTTATTTTACATATACCCAGCCCAGTCCTCAATATTATCAATGGATTAAAGATACAGACCCTGAATATATATCAAAGTTGTATCCCCGTATTAAAAAAGCAGTGAGGGACGGAAGATGGGTTTTATTAGGGGGATGTTGGGTGGAACCAGACACAAATCTTCCGTGTGGAGAAAGTTTAGTTCGCCAGCGATTATACGGACAAAGGTTTTATTTAAAGGAATTCGGTCATATTTCAGATGTTGAGTTTTTAATGGATTGTTTTGGTTTTAATTGGAATTTACCACAAATCTTTAAAAAAAGTGGTGCAAAACTATTTGGGACTGGAAAATTATTTTGGAATAAGAATACAAAAATTCCTATTGGAATGTGCCATTGGAAAGGTCCAGATGGTACGAGGTTGCCTATGATCCATATTAATTTTGGTTATTTCTTACCAATTACAATTGGCAAGGATTTTCCCAATATCTATCTACTCGGGAAAGATAATAAAAGTCTTGTTGCAGATTATGAGACTCCCATCAATGAATTTTTCGAGTGGTATTCCGATGATTTAATGTTGGAACAACCTTTTGGTTATGGTTTGGGAGATGGTGGCCATGGCCCTATTGAAGCAGAATTATTGATCGTAAGAACAATGAAACGACTGTTCAGAAAAAATGTTAAGTTTTATCAAAAAGGGGATTTATATACCATGTTTAAAAAGTATTTTTCCCGATGGGCTACTTGGAAGGATGAATGGTATTTAGATCTCCATAGAGGAACATATACTTCTGTATCAAGAGTTAAAAGAGGAAATCGTGAGACCGAAAATAAAATAATACAATTAGAAAAAATTTCCTCCATTTTATCTTTGTTAGGAATAAATAAAAATGAATTTAATCGTGAAAAATTTGAACTTTATTGGAAAAAGATATTATATAACCAATTCCATGATATTCTTCCCGGAAGTTCGTGCCCTGAGGTTTATCTCGATTATGATGAAGATCGAAAAGAAATAATTAATTTCATTCACAGCACTAATTCAAAAATTCAAGATTTATTACTTAATTCTGTGAAAATAAAATCTGATTACGGGATTCCTTTTGTAATTTTCAATCCCTTATCTTGGGAAAGAAAAAGTATAGGAAAATTAAATATTGGTAAAAAGAATAAAGGGATAATTAAAGATGAGATGGGAAATATATTGGAAAGTAAAGTTGTCCCCAATAGTTGGGACACACTCAATCCATCTAATCAAGAAAACATTGTCTTAATTGACTTAACTAAAAACCCTGTCCCCCCTCTTGGCTATAAGACTTTTTATTTTAAGGATATCTCCTTATCTGAGGCTAATGATGGAATTATCGAAGATAAGAAAGGAGTTTCAATAAAAAAAACTAAATCTCATTTCATACTATCAAATGAGTTCCTAAAGGTTAAGATCAATAAAAAATCTGGATTAATTGACTTTCTTTCTTCACAAAATGATGAGGAATTTAACGTCTTCAGTTCCCCTAGCAATAGAATAAAAATATACGAAGAGTTGAAGAATACAAATGCATGGAATATTGATCCAAATTATGAAAAAAATGAGATCCAATATGATGTAAATAATTGTCAAATTAAAATATGGGAAAATAATTCTTTAAGGGCTTGTATAGAAATTAAAAGAAACATTAGCAAAAGTAGTTTTACACAACGAATTTCATTAGAAAAAGGATCTAAATCTTGTAAAACTTCTTTGGACGTTGATCTGAAGAATAAAAAGTGGCTAGTAAAATTAGAATACAATACTTCATTTTTGGCAGAAGATCTCACCAGTGAAATTCCTTATGCATATATTGATCGACCAATTGAACATAAAACAAAACTTGATTCAGCCAGATGGGAACATGCTTGTCAAAAATGGATATCCATTTATGATAAAAAATCCAATAAAAGTTTAATAGTTTCTAATAACGGAAAATATGGAGTTAATGCAAAAAATAAAGGATTTCCGGAAAAACACACCATTATATGTCCAACTGTTGTAAGAAGCCCTCAATATACAGGTTATGCATCAGAGACAAAATTTGTTAATAAAGCAAAAGATGGAGGAATTGATCCAAATATGCCCCATTATACTGATTTAAAACAACATTTGGATATTAAATATAGTATTTGTATAAATGAGGGTGATTGGCGAAATAGTGGTTGGAATTATGCTTACAATCTTAACTTTCCTTTAAGGCAAAATTTACTCCTCAATAAAAAAATCAAATTCAACCAAACTGGAGACATGCCCTCTGATTTTTCCCTTGTTAGCATAAATCAACCCAATATAAGAAATGGGGCATTTAAAATACATGAAGATGAGAATAAAAATAATCCCAGTAAATATATAATGCGATTAGTTGAGCAAATCGGTGAGAAAACAGAATGCACTTTAAGTTTTAATGAAAATATCTCTTTAAAAAATTGCTCACGAATGGATCTGTTAGAATTTGAGGAGAAAAATCAAAAGCAGGAAAAACTTGAATTAGAGGGAAATGATTTAAAAATAACAATTAAACCCCATGAAATTTTAAGTCTGCTAATTGAATTAGATCGATAAATAGGATTTGATTCAACCAGAAATTATTCTTTTTCTTGATTAAAGGGGATGCTTAAGTTTTTGGGATCATTCAGATCAATCTCTGTTTCCTTGTCAATGTCATCGGGGAAAATCTTTTTTAATTTTTCCATATCCACGAAATTTTTTCCTGTTTCACAAGGGTTAACTTCTAAATAAAATGCTCCCTCATAATCACATTCATTACATTTGAATCTTCCCATAGTAAACCCACCATATATCTTTTTCAGTGTTGGCTTTTTACAAAGTGGACAAATCTTTATGTTCTCCGAGTTTGTCTTTCTTCTCCCAAATTCAAACATTTTTCTATTCTATTATTATTAAAACAAAGGGACAATTAAAGTTTATAATATTTTGGAATCGAAATTGTTATAGTTATTATGGATTTGATTTATAAGGGAAAATACTATATTATTATCAATAATGCTTAAATTTTCTACAGATCAACTTTTGAATAAAATAAAAGATGGAGATATGGAAACTCGGTTAATGGCGATCAAATATTTAGGTATGAGATACGATAAAAGATCCATAAAACCCCTAATTGAACTACTCGATGATGAGAATAATAAAGTTAAAGAACAAGCGATTTATTCCTTAGGTGCTATTGGAAGAGTCGAGGATATTGTGGATTCTATTATTCAATGTTTGAAAGTAAAGGATAAAAAAGTAAAATTGGCAGCAATAAAGGTTCTTGGCGAAACCGGCTCTAATAAAGCAACAAAGCCCTTAATTAGACTGCTCTCAGCTGAGGATAAAAAAATTCGCGAGTCTGTGGTAGTTGCGTTGGGTCAAATTCGAGATAAAAATGCCTTATTTCCCTTGATGGATATGTTGGAAGAAAAGGATATAGGTATAAAAATTAATACAATACTCTCCCTTGGAAAATTAGGAGATCCTCGTTCAATTGAATCTATAATTAAATGCTTGGATGATGAACCATCTGTTACTAAAATGGCGGCAATAACTCTAAATAAATTTGATGATGAAAAGATTATTGAACCATTAGTAAGGGTTTTAGATTCAAATGATCCTAAAATAAGACAATGTGCTGTTTATAGTTTGGGGAATTTCAATGATTCTAAAGTTATTGATCCTATGTTAAATCTTCTAAATGATGAAGATCCGTATGTAAGACAAGCAACTGCTTCTGCTTTGAGCAATATTAAGGATGATAAAATTATCCAAAAATTTATTGAAAAGTTAAATGATATTGATGAAGAAGTAAGAGAAACTGCCGCCCGGGCTTTGGGTAAATTAAAGGATAAAAAAGCAAGGAAACCCTTAGAATCCGCTTTAAATGATAAATATGCTAATGTCAGAGAAGAAGCTCTCAGATCTTTGGGTAATTTAGGGATTTTTGAATCCTCAAAAAAGATTTTAAAGTCTCTAAAAGATGAAGAAATTAATGTACGAGCTGCAGCTGCTGCTGCATTAGGAGATTTATTCCGAAATTTAGGGGAGGATTTTAATCTTAAAGAAAAATTCCATTTATTCAGAATCACACAAAAGCTTAAAAAAAAATTGAAAGATAAAGAACCAAAAGTCCGGATAAATTGTGGAGAAGCTTTAGCGAAATTAAATCTTTCTCTTAGTGATTACTTGGAGGCATCCAAATATTATAAAATAGCTAGTAAGGAATCATTTACTTGGGACTTTCACCAAGCTTTTTATGAAGCTTGTTCTTATGGTTGTGAAATTCTTGATAGAATTTCTAAAAATCAATATCAAGATTTTTCAGAACAATTTAAGGAGATTAATTCTTCCTTATATGGTTCAGCGAAATTATTTGGTATTGAGGAATTTCTTTCCAAAAAATTATGGAATATAGTTGAAAAATTCGTTCAGATTATGAGATTAGAAAATAAAAGCAAATTAAAAAAATATTTCAAAGATTTTGGCATGAATCTCTTGATATTAACCAAAAAATTGCCAGAAAGCCTCCAATATATTATTGAAAAACCTCAAAATGATATTAATGAAACAATCCAAATTATAGAAAAAAAGGGATTGTCTTTAGAGAAATCTAAATCTCAATTAAAAAGTTTAAAACCGGTATTGTTTGATTTAGTTTCCGATATTCTCCAATTAGAACCCTTGAAAGCCAGAACTGGCGAAATATCTTTAGCTCCCATTGATATCTTAGAAAGCTTAAGTGAAAAAAATACTAATATTTCTTCTGCTTCAGATATGGATTCAAAAACATCGAAAATTCTCAATGATATGCTTGAGACAGAAGAAGATATGATTGACTATGCAAAAGAAAACAATTTCGACTTAAGTGAAAAAGAATTTGCCTTTGAAATTAATCTTGGAAAAAAAATTCAAGTTTCCTTGATTCAATTACATAAAGGAGTTAGAAAGCTGAAATTGACGGAGGATAAAAGGAGTTTATGGGAAAGAAATGTCAAACGATATTACGATTTTAATTTGTTTAAATATGATCAGATTTTGAAAATCACCCATGAGGCTGAGATTATGCGAGTTAAACCTAAAATAATTGGTTTTATGGACGATGCAATTTATGAGGGTAGTACTTTAGTTATCTTTCCTGAATTAAGTATTCCAGAAACCTATTTAGAAAAGTTACAAGGATATGCTGATAGGTTTGATCTTTTTATTATTGCTGGGATTGAACATATTAGAAAGAAAAATAAAAACCTTAACCTGGCTTATTTGATTGGACCCAATCAAAAAGAAATGGTTTTCCAACAAAAAAATACTCCCATGATCATATCAGGTAATGATGTAAAATCGGAATGGCATGAAAATATACAAAAGAAAAAACCTCCTCACCTCAATATATTTAAAACCGGTTTTGGTCGTTTTATTATTCTCATTGGACAAGATTGTTATGAATTGAATGAATACATCCCTTTTATATCTCGTGAAAATCAGCTTGATTTAGTTATTATGATTCATAATGGGATTTTAATGAGTGATTTTTATAAGAATCTCTCTGATATTGCTATAAATATAAAAAAACCCATATTATTTGTCAATACTGGTTTGTATGGGGGGACAAATGTCTTTTTACCCGATAAAAATTCTAAAGAGAAAGAAAATATTCTCACCAAAAGATTTACTGACGGAATTCATAATTGGGAATTTGAGATACCAAAATGGGTAAAAATCCAAAAAGACGAATAACTAAAACTAAAAATTGTTTTTATTATTTATATGTCGGTGGATCTTCCTCTTAAAAATAAGGATAAAATTAAATTTAAAAGAAAGAATGTACCCCATAAACCAGGTTGTTATCTATTTAAAGATAAAAACCATCAAGTCTTATATGTCGGTAAAGCTAAAGACTTAAAAAAGCGGGTTAATTCTTATTGGAGCGATAAAAATACGGGAGATCCGCTATATAATCAAAAAATAAAAAAATTAATCAGAATATCTTATGACTTAGATTTTTTTTTTGTTGAAAACGAGGCAGAAGCCTTGATTTTGGAAAATGAATTGATTAAAAAACATAAACCAAAATTTAATGCAATGCTTAAGGATGACAAAAGCTTTCCCTGGGTTCAAATCACTAACGAAAAATACCCGAGAATAAAAGTTGTTAGAAATCCTCAAGATCATGGAATGGAACATCAATATTTAGGTCCTTTTGTTAATGTTAAAAAATTAAAGGAAATGATTGAATTTATAAGAAAAATATTTCCTTTTTGTACTTGCAATTCTGAATACCGACAATGTCATAGGAAAAGACCTTGCACCTATTATCAAATCGGATTATGTCCTGCACCTTGCTTAAATAAGATTTCTAAAGATGCATATAGTGAGAATATTAGTAATGTTAAAAAATTATTAGTAGGAAATATAGAGGAAATAGAAGAAATCATTAGAGAAAAAATGCAAAATTTATCCCAAAAATTAGAATATGAAGAAGCAGCTGTCTGGAGAGATCGTCTTCAAGCATTAAGAATGTTCACAATAAAACAATCTGTATTTTTATATGATTCTTATGAAGAGGAAAAAGAATTAGATAAAAATTTAAATCAAAAATCGGGTGAAAAATCGAAGATTAAATGGAAATTAATTGATATTGTTTCTCATTTTCAGAATGAGGAAATATTTGGTTTAATTATTCTCCATATAAAAAATGGAAGACTTGTCGGTAAAACACCATATATGATTAATATTGAAAATAAAATTAGCAGCGATTTAAATTACTTTACTGACATTTTTCAACAGCATTATTTAAGAGAATATATTGGCATACCTGATGAAATCTATGTCAAAAAGGAAAGAGCAGAAAAATTAGTTAAAAATATGAAAAAATATTTGGATGAAAAGAACATACAAATAAAAACGCCCAATGATAAAGAAAAAATAATCGGGTTGCTTAAAATTGCTTCTAAAAATATAAAGATTCTTGTAAATCAAAAGCAAAGCTATGGAAAATTCAAAAAAATCGAAAAAGAAAATAAAATTTCTGAAATAAATAAAGGTTTGAAAGAATTTAAAGAAATCTTGGATCTTAACTCTGTTCCAATGTACATTGAAGCTTTTGATATGTCTCATACACAAGGAAGTGATTATGTTGGCTCAAAAGTCTCATTCTTTGAAGGAAGGCCATTGAAAAATGAATATCGAAGATATAAAATCAAATCTGGATTAGATTATTCTGACGATGTGAGTGCAATGAAAGAAGTTCTTACAAGAAGATATAAAAAATTGATTCTGGAAAAACAATCAAAGCCAGATCTAATTATCGTGGATGGAGGTAAACCTCAGATCAATATGACTCATAATCTCCTCGATAGTTTAAATTTAATTAATATTCCTCACATTGGAATTTCCAAACCTGAAGGTAGATCCGAAATAAATAAATCTCCCAAAATCGTAATGGTGAAAGATGATAAATTTATAGAAAAAATACTGCCTTTAAAATCTCCCGCTTTACACATCTTACAACATATTAGAGACGAAGCTCATCGTTTCGCTATTAATTATCATCGAAAATTGAGACAAAAAAGAACAATTCACTCAAAACTGGATAAAATCTCGGGTATTGGCCCTATCCGGAGAAAAAAGTTACTTAAATTTTTTGGAAGTGTTAAAAATGTTCAAAAGGCCTCGTTAGATGAATTATCTAATATCATAGGAAAAAAATTAGCCTATGGAATAAAAAAATATTTTTTAGATAAATCAGAAAATCAAAAACAAAAAAGGAAAGAAGAAAATAGAAGATTGAAATTAAAAAAAAAAAAGAAAGATTAATACCCTAGTTTTCAGTCTAAATCTGCATATTCTTCTTCAAGCTGCTGAATTTCTTCCTCTGTAAGATTATCTCCCGCTTCACCCCTTTTTACTCTCATTAAGAAAATGTAAGCAATTAACATCCAGATTAATACATAAGGGAAGAGCACTAAATATTGTTCACCGGCTACTAAGCCAGCCTTTAACGCCTTAAAAATATCAAAAGACAGTCCCGCAAAAATTGGGCTTAAGATTGCAGCAAGCTGGGAAAATGTGTAATATAAACCTGTGTAGGTTCCGGTTTTTCCTTTTGGCGATAGCTGCCATACTACTGTTATACTGTTGATATTTATCATTCCCCATGCGGCTCCAGCTATTCCTAAAAATATGGCAACCCACATCATTTCTTGTATGAAAGTGATTATCAAAACACAGATTATTACAATTGTCAAACCAATTTTCATGATTGGTAATCTCCCATATTTCTCAGAGAGTTTTCCTGCTGGTATCGCAAAAGCAATCAACATAACGGGTAATATAAGAAGCACCAACGAAGCATCGGCTTCATTCCATTTAAGATATTTCGTTGCAAAATTTGAATAGAACGCCTCTATTGCATTGAAACCAAAGAACCAAGAAAAGATAGCTAAAAGCATGAATAAAGCGCTTTTTTCCTCTGCTTTAAAAACCTCGGTAAGGTCTTTCCATTTGCTATCTGATTTTTTCTGTTGATTTTTACTGGTATTTTGTTTGGTACTTTTATCTGATTTCTCTTGATGTTCAAAAGTGATAGGGTTGATATTAAAAGGTTTATCAACAATCTTAAAATATCCTTGTCCTGTAGGTGTTTCTTTTATGGTCATAATCAATAAAATCATAGCTATTATCATAGTTATTGCCAGAAACGAGAATCCAAATATTCTACTCTGGTATATTTCTGATTTTGTCTCATTTCCATAGATTAATGAGGATATCATTGGGGTAGCATAAGCGAAAACAGTTCCAACTCCTCCCATTAGATTGATTATGGCATTTCCAGTGCTTCTGACCTTTGGTCCCGTCAAATCGGGCATTAGAGAAACTACGGGGGCTCTATAAAATGCCATTGCAAAATTAAATAGCATTATTATAAGGATTAATGAGAATACAACTCTTAAATGGGGGATTAAACTAAACATAAAGGCACCGAAAGTGCAACCAATCAAAATAAATGGAGTTCTTCGACCAAATCTGCTCGCAGTTCTGTCTGAAAGGGCTCCAAAATAGGGTTGCAGAAGAACTGCTACAATATTATCTAAAGTCATAATGAGGCCTATAAGTGTATCTTTTCCTATAAAACCAAGAAAAGAAATTTCTGGCAGAACTTCACTTAAAATTAGCGGAACTGTGAAATTATAATATGACCATGCGATCATTGCGGTCATAAAACCTAAACCAATTAAAAAAGTTCGTTTAAGATTTAACTCTCCTGGTTTATTTGCCTCCATTTTTGGTTTAAAATCTTTTTTTTCATTCCTAACTTCATTTTGTTGTTTTTTTTCATTATTTTCATTCATTAATTAACCATCTCCCATCTTTTTTTAGTAAAAATTCCGACTATTGTGACTATAGAAAATAAACCTATACCAATGTATCCCCCGATTTCAGCTTTTGGTTTCATGATGTCATCTTCGGCGCCATCAATCGTAGAATGATAGGGGACAATTTCCATTTCCTTTTTGGAAATTGTATTATCTGAAGAGAGCTTTGAATCTTGATATTTATAGAGTAGCACTCCTTCAGTGGCAAAAATTAATTCTTCCTTGTATATTGTTGTGGTTTCATTTTTAATTTCAAGTTTATAACCACATGATTGAGATACCTTTTCAAACATTATTTTTGATTCATCAACAGAGTACAATGATTCTCGTGAATTTTTGATTGATTCCTCATAATCTGTTATTTTTTTATTTTTTGGGAGGATTATATCTCCTGTCCAGTTTGAATCTCCTATCTGAGTTATTAATATATTATCTACATCAAGGCTTTTTTTGAAGGTTGAATTTTGTTGGGGTTTCCAATAGTTTGCATATATATTCGTGGTTTGATCTTCGTCTGATATGTTTGTAATATTATATTTTAGATATGTCCAATCATTCCAATTTTCTTTTTCAGGGTCATAATCCCTTACCCGGTAAACTATTACATCATTTTCCTTGGCTTCAATCTCATAATTTAAGCTAGATGTTAATCTTAAATTGAGAATAAAAATTGAAAGGATAAAAGAAAATATGAGTGTTTTTGTTTTTTTATCCATATTAAATGAAGTTGAGAATATTATTTATTACTTTTTGAAGTATTTATTATTAGAGATTTTAAATGATATATGATAATCCGGATGAAAAAATAACCAAATATGAGGATTTCCTAACCCTTATTCAAAATCTTCTTAACTCTAATTATTTATTTTTTTTAAAAGATAAAGAGAGAGAAGTGTTTTTGTTTGGGTCCTTGTTTTTGTTCTTTAGAAATAAATCTAATGAATTAGATATGCTCAATATTGTATTATCATTAAGAAAAATGGTCAAGAACCTAATATCTCTACGTTTAAACCATAATAATACTCTCTCTTCTGTTGAAAAAAAAAAGAAAATGAATTTAGCGATAAATTATTTTTTAATTGATTGCTATAAATATAACAATAGTAAGGAATGTAAAAAGAAAAGAAATTTCAGAAATTCTGCTTCATCATTTGTGGGGTTCTCAAGATATTTGTATGGAATAATCTCGTATCTTTTTTCCAAATTTTCAGGGTTTCATTTGTCTGTTAGAAATATCTATAATAAAAAGCAATATGAGCAACCAGATAAAAATATAGGGCCAGAAGTATTTTCCTTAGTTTTAGAATCTTTAAACAGAAAAAAAAACAATATGGGCAAATTTTATTCCCCAAAAAATTATTCTCAATATCTTACCAAGGAGGTTATCGATAAGTATATCTTTAAGGAAATAAAAAAAACCGGATATCTTTCTTCTAATTCCAATTTTGATCAAATTTTGGATTTATTGGAGACCATACATATAAAAAACATTTCCCATAAAGATGCCTTGAAATTGTGGAAAAATTGTGTAAATTCCCTATTTGATATCTCTTTATGTGATAATGCTTGTGGAACTGGCGAATTTTTAGTCACATCTATGAGCTATTTATTAAAACTACATAAAAAATTGATCCAAATTAAAAAACATTTATTTCCCAATGATGAAATGGAAAATAAATGCTATAATTACATTTACAAACATAACGATTTATTTTTATTGTGTAATTTTATGATCCAATCTAATCTATTTGGGGTTGATAATGATTTATTGGCAATATTTGTAGCCAAAATTAGATTAATTCTTTTTTCCCATAATTATTGTCAAAAAAAACCGAATTCTATATATAATTATTATATTCCTCCAAGGCTTGATATTGCTCTCGGAGATAGTCTTCTTGGCTATGGTTTTGGTGTATTGGATCCACTTATTACTCATATGGATAATTTTCAAACATTTTTTGAAAAAATCAGCAAACTCCAAAAAATTCAAAATCAGCAAAATTCTGTGGAGAATCTTAAAAAAATCTTAATTTTAAAAAATAAAATAAAAAAAGAATTAGATAGGGCCTATATAAATGAATATATTTGTAATTTAGATACTTTAAAAGAAAATAATACCTCTTTGGATAAAATTAGAGGAAATATTCTCTTCTTTCATTGGTTTCTTGAATTTAATCAAAAATTTTTAGATATAAAAAAAGAGATATTGTCAGAAAGAGATCAAAATGACTTTAAGGACAAAGATTTTGGTTTTGATATAATTTTTGGTAACCCTCCATATATAAGACATGAAAATATTAAAAAAATTAACCCCAATTTCGTTTATTATAAGGATTTATTATACGAAATATATAAAAAAATTTTTTCAAAATTTAAATCAATTCCACATTCTCTCTTTAAATCTATTGATTATTCTATGTATTTTATCATAAGATCATATGATCTCATTAAAAATAATTCATTCCACTCCTATCTCATTACTGCAAAATGGCAAAGGGCAAGATATGGGAGAGCCATAAGATCTTTTTTGAAAAATTACTTAAAAATCCATAAAGTGGTTGATTTTAAAGGAAAGATGGATATTCGGGAGGCGCAAATTGATTTAATTATCTATATTTCTTCTAAGAACAAAACAAGTAATTCTTCTTTAATAGAATATAATAATCCTTCAAAGATTCGCAATATTGAATCTTTTAATAAGAATGGATTTGTTTTTCCTCAAAATAAATTAGAAGATGATGGATGGCGCTTTATCTCCCCTTTGAAACTTGAGATAAAAGAATACGTGGAAAAAAAGGGCGATAGTATTAGTAATCTTGGATTTTCTGTATTTCGGGGAATAACTACAGGTTATAATAAAGCTTTTATAATTGAAGAGGAAATAAAAAACACTTTAACAAAAACAGAGAGTGATAATAATATAATATCTCCTATTCTAAAGGGAAAAGATGTATCAAAGTATTTTATAAATTGGAGAAATAAATGGATAATCTTCACAAAACAAGGTATTGATATTGAAAAATATCCCTCTATTAAGAAATACCTTAATCAATACAAAAAAAAATTGAAACCAAAACCAAAAAACTACGAAAAAGATATAAATAAAAGGTGGTCTGGGAGAAAATCTGGGAGCTATAAATGGTATGAGATTCAAGATGTGACTAATTACCATCCATATTTTCATTATCCCAAGATAATATTCAAAGAATTATCTAAAGAACCCCCTTTTTATTATGATAGAAAAAGTTTTTGGATATTAGCAAAAGTAAATATGATTGTTCCAACAAAAAAATCCCTTAATTCAAGTCTTAAGAGTGTAACATTAATTCTAAATAGTAAATTAACAAAATTTTATTATGATTTCTTCGGTATTGAGCTAAATTATGGTTATGAATTTAAAGTTCATCGTGTAGAGAGAATGCCCATAATTTTACCTTTGGACTGGCAATATCCCCTTCTAGACAATTTATATGATATTTTAGTCTTTCTTTTTATTAACAAAGAACTTAAATTCTTAAATATTGAAGAGATTGAGCAATTTAAAGACTTTTTTATAAAATTGGCAGATTTTGCAGTATATGAAATTTATTTTTTTGATTTAATTTACAAAAGTATAGAAAGAAATTATCAAAAATCTAATACATTAACAAGCTATATTTCTGATAAGCTAGGTTATTTTGGGGATTTTAATCAATGGGAGGATAAATATTGGGAAATTAAATTTAAGTCAAGTAAAAAAACAATTAATTTAATAAAAAGAGATTTCCAAGAAATTAATAAAAATTTATTTAATTCTATTGAAATGATATATGAAGAAATAAACAAGTCTCAATACTCAAGTTTTGTGGAAAAAATAAAAAGAAATAAATATGTAAAAAAGATTGAAGATTTTTAAGTGATTTCTCACATTAAATCTTTGGGATCAGGTAAATCCATTTGTGCTTTTGTGTCGAACATCCCTCCCATCCCACCTGCTCCACCAGCTTGACCTGTAGGCCTAGAAATACCTAAAAGTTTTTGAATCATAGTAGACAACGAAATGCTACATAAGAAATAATATCCCGTAAATCCTATCCAGCCTTCATCAATATATAAATTTCTAATAGCAGAATACCATTCTGATCTCAGTATCCCAGTAATAAATGAAGGAAATTCTTGCATTGGATTCATTACTAATTTTCCTACTGGAAATTGAACTCCTGATTCACCTGTATAGATTCCTCTAACGACATAAAAGAAAATCAACATAGGTAAAAAGGTAATACAAGTTGGTTTTAATCTTGACATTGACATAGATCTTTGCATTTTCTGAATGCTCGCATCTCTTCTTAGCCATTTTCTGTATTGTTTTGCGTACTTTTTTGGATTCTTTTCTGCCACATCAAATAATTCTTTCTTTTTTTCGTTATGCCTTTGGATGACTTTTTGCTGGCGATTAATTTGTTTATGATCCACAAGTACCTTATTTAAGGTACTGGAAAAAAGAGATACTCCAATTGCTATCATAATTATAAACCAAAGGCTATTGGGTGGTTGTTTAACCATTTCTATAAAGGATTCATTAGTTTCAATTATTAAATTAATCACATTATGCCCCTCCAAAAATATTGCCCATACCTGGGAATTGTTGGGATGCGGCTTCTTGGGATATTGTTTCCGCGTAGTTCTGGATTATGCCAACAGATAAGAGCAACCCTGTCCCTGAGCTTAAAGCTCCTAAGAAATCTGCTGTAAATGAAAATAACCCTACAATTATACCACATAAAATGGTCAATGTTGGAATATATCTTTTGAGTATTTTTTCAATTACTTTTTCAGATCTTCTAAAACCTGGAATTTGCATTTTGCTATCAATTATTTGACCCGCAATGTCTCTGGGTGCCAGTCCAGATACTTCTATCCAAATCTTTGCGAAAAATACACAGATTAGCATAAATAGGACTACATATACTACTGAATGGAGGACCATATCTCCCACCCCCTCAGTACTATTGACAATTGCTGCCAGTCCTTGTGGGGGGGTCAAATAATATGCCAAACCGCCAGTGGGTTGAAGATAAGTTTGTCCTTGTTGCTGTTCAAAAGCACCAAACCATTTTACCCAAATGGACGCTGGTTGGGTGAAGTTATTGGTATTCCATTTATATATCAATTGTCCAAAGAAAAGCACATTTGCATATAGAGCTTGAGCTAAAATAACGGGAATATTAGATACATAAAGTAATTTCATCGGGTATTTACCCCTGTAACCTTTATATCCAGAATATGTTAAAGGTATCTCTACTGTCATGGATTGTACATAAATCACTAATAGAAATATTATTACAGTTGTTATTAGGCCTAACAATCCTGGCGCTCCGGCATCTCTAATAAAAAGATTGCCAATTCCTAAATTCTCTCCCGTGGCAGCATGTGTTTTATCGGGATTGAAAAGAACAGTAAAGAATGCAACAATTATTCCTCGGGGTAATCCATCCCCCCCTCCTTCGGTTACTGCTATATAGGAAAATGAATTCCAAAATATTTTTCCAGCAACACCAGTAGCTATGAAAAGGGAAACCCCAGATCCTAATCCATATCCTTTTTGCAAAATTTCATCTAAAAGCATGATTATCACCCCTGAAATAAAGAGTTGGATAAATATTAGTATTTTGATTCCCGTTGTAAAATTGTTTGGATCTCCATATGCGCCACCCCAAATATATGCCGCTGTTTGAAATATTGTTAAGATCATTGCAATCACTTTTTGGGCACCGGTGAACAAAGATCTATCATAAGGATCCGCCATATTCACCCTAATTAATTTTGAACCTTGAAGTAATTGCATAATTAATCCAGCGGTTACAATAGGCCCTATACCAAGCTCAGTTAGAGTCCCTCTGTTTGATGCTAAGATAACTCTTAACCAATAATAATAATCTGTACCTTGTTATGCTGGATCCACATCTCCCATATAAATAGGTATGTTGGATAAAATAACATAAATAATCTATACAACAAATGTATAGATTAATTTATTCTTAAATGTTATTTCTTTATCTGGTTGCTTAATCTCTGGTGTTACTCTGATGAATGGTTCAAAGAATTTTAAAAATTTGCCTGGCATAATGTTTCCCTTGTGTTTTTGAAATTAAAAATATATTCTCTCATATGAGTAAATATAAGATTTATTCAGCTATTGATTTATAGATAATAAAGTTGTAATTCGTTCAAAAAATTTTTTATATCTTTCTTTGATGTTTATGAATTCAAACTAGGTAAATTTTTTCTAAATTATTTCATTTTTGCCATGTATATTATGCCAGAGAATTATGAGAAAAAAAAAGATAGGGAAGATGATAAAGTCCAAATTGATCCCTGGAGTCAAAACTTGGTTGGAGAAAAAGATTACCAAAAGCTTTTAGATGAATTTGGAATTGAGAGAATCGATGAAATTGATATTCCCTATTCAGTTTATAAAAAAAATCGGTTTTTAAGAAGAAAAATCATTTTTGGTCAAAGAGATTTAGATTTAATTATAAAAGCAGTCCAAACAGACAAGCCTTGGGCAGTTATGAGTGGGATTAAGCCCAGCGGCCATTTCCATCTTGGTACTTTAACTACTGCATCAGAAATAGTTGAATTTCAGAAAATGGGAGGGAAAGTATACTATTCTATTGCAGATATTGAAAGTCATGTAGATAATGGGATGAGTTATGAAAAATCTTTTGAATATGCAGTTGATAACTTAGCTGATATTCTCACTATAGGTTTAGATCCTGACGAAGCGTATATATGGTTACAATCAAAAGAAGAATTGGTGAAAGATATGCCATTTGAAGCGGGGAGATTTGTAACAGCTAATATGATGAAAGCTATTTATGGTGATAAACCATTTGCACTTTATATGGCAGCTTTAGTTCAAGTTGGTGATATTCTATTACCACAATTAAAAGACGAAATTATGCCCACCGTTGTTCCAGTAGGTATTGATCAAGATCCTCATATTAGATTGGTGAGAGATTTAACAAGATATTTTAGTAAAAAAGGGTCAAAAGGTAAAGAAATCCCTTTCTTTAAACCAAGTGCAACTTACCATAAATTAATGCCTGCTCTTGATGATATATCGAAAAAGATGAGCAAATCAAGACCTCAGAGTTATTTTAATCTAGATGATGACCCGAAAGAAATAAGAAAAAAAATAATGAGGTCTTATACTGGTGGAAGAAAAAATAGAAAATTACAAGAAAAGCTTGGTGGTCAGCCTGAAAAATGTATGATTTACAAAATTCTAAAATATCATTTCCAACCAGATGACGAAAAACTTTTTAAAAGAAAGGAACGATGTTTGGGTGGTATGCTATGCGGAACTTGTAAAAAAGAAGTCGTAGAGATTGTTTTGAATTATGTAAAAGATCATAATGAAAAGAAAAAAAATATGATACCAATTGCAAGAGAACTTCTAAAGGGCTGATATTTTTTAGATTATGATAACTTAACCGCCGGTCAATCCTTGGTAGATTGGAGAGTATCTTCATATTATTATGTGGCGGAGAGGCTTCAACCAACAAATTGACAATATATTGATCTATTCCTTGGTTTTTCATCGAATTCGCAAAATATTAGCTGTTGCCAAGTGCCTAGGATTAACTCTCCTTCTTTAACTGGTACGGTAATGGAAGGGTATATAAAAAAACTCCTCAAATGGCCGCCACCGTTATGGTCTCCCCAAGTTTTATGATGGGCGTAATCTGGCCCCTCGGGAATTAGTTTTTGAAGTAACTCTGGAATATCTGTTTCTACTAAACCTGGCTCATATTCAACCGTACTAATCCCTCCAGTTGAACCAGGCATAAATATATTAACAATTCCATCTTTTATTTCCGATTTTTTTGCAAGATTTTGGACCTTTTTTGTGATATTAACTATATCAATCTTTCCGGTCTTTTTATCAACCGCATTTGTTTTAATCTTAAATTTATGTAAATCAGAAACCATGTTTAGAATAAAAGTAAAAAAAGAGTATAAAGCTTTTGTGTTTTTTTATTAGATTAAATTCATTTTAAGATTTAATTCTCAAATAATTATCTATTCTAATAAAAATAATTGCTAATTCAGTTGCCAAGTTGAATATTTGTTTTTTTACCTCTACTGGTTCAACAATTCCCTTCTCTATTGTGTTAATAAATTCATCTTTCACGGTATCATAACCTATGTATTTTTTTTCTTTGTAATTGGTTTTAGACCGTAAATTTGTAACTAGATCTAGAGGATCTTTCCCTGAATTTTCAATTAGAATTGTGGGAATTATTTCTAAAGCATCCGCGAAATGCTTAATTGCAATTTGTTCTTTACCCTTTAATTTCTCTGCATAACTATTAAGGTGTTTTCTGACCTCAATTTCTGTAGATCCCGCACCTCCAACAATATATGGGTTTTTTAAAATTGTCTTAGATATTTTTAAGCCATTTTCAATAGATCTTTTTCCCTCTTCTAAGACTTGTTCAGACCCGCCCCTAATTAAAATAGTAATTGCTTTAGGATCTTCACACCCTTCGATAAAAACCATTTTGCTTGTCCCAATTTTCTTTTCAGATGCAATTTCGGCTGTTCCTAAATCGTTGGCTGAAATATTTTTAATATCAGTAACAATTTTGGCTTTTGTAGCTTTAGATAATTTCTTCATATCCGAATGCTTAACTCTTCTAATGGCCATTATATTGTTTTTCACTAAATAATGTTGTGCTGCTTCATCAATACCTTTTTGGCAAAATACAACATTAGTTCCGGCCTCTTTTAATTTTTTTATTAAGTCTTCGATTATTTGATTTTCTTGTTTTAAATAATTGTCCATATCTTCTGGGTTATTTATTTCAATTTCAGAGGAAATATCTGTTTTTACAATTTCCAGTGCATGGTCAACCAACGCAATTTTTACATTTTTTACATTTTTTGGCATCATAGGATTTACGATTTCTTTATCTATTATTAATCCCTCAATAAACTTACTGTCTTTGAGGTCTCCCCCCTCTCTCTTAATGATCTGAACATTATCTAAATCTATAAATTTTTCCTTTCCTCGTTTTTCCTTAACTGCTTTGAAGGCTTTAAGGGTCATAGTCACAAATTCTTCTTTGGCGTTCGATAAATTCTTAGTTGAATAAAGCGTCCTAATAATTTTTTTGAATTCATCTTCCATTTCTAAATCAATTGGGATTGCAATATCATCTAAAATTTCCTTAGTTTTGGAAAGTGCTTGAGAAAAACCATAATAGATTGTTCTTGGTGGTAGATCCATAGAGATTAAATCTTCAACCCTTTCCATAAGGCTTCCAATGAATAATACGGAGGATACTGCCCCATCCCCGACTTTTTTATGCAATGTTTTTGCTAAGTCAACTATCATCTTTCCTGTAGGATTGTCTATACTCATTTCTTCTAAGACTTTAGCTCCATCGCTAGTTACAATCATATCTCCCAAAGAATCAATGATTACTTTATTTAATCCATGTGGCCCTAAGGTTGTTGTAATTGAATCAGAAACTGCCCTAACCGCATTTATATTTCTTTTCAATGCATTTTTGCCTGAGATACTTTCAAGATCTTCGTTAAAAATTCCTTTTGGATATTCTGAATTTGACATTTTTCAAATCACCTTTTATAGGAAGTCTAAGTCACAAAAATTTAAAATTTTTATCCCCAGAAATTTTTGTTATTTAAATTGTTCTTAAGATAAAAATTAGTGATTAATTTCAAATGACTGAAAATTCCATATTCTTTAGGGTTTTTACCCATCTAGAAAAATCTCTAAATCTTGCAATTGAAATTTATTTTCTTTTTGGATTTATCGTGTTTTTTCTTTATCTGTTATTTTTTAAGATAAAAAGATATAATTTCTCAAATTTTTTTTATAATGTCTATTGTTTCTGTGGTGTTATTTTATTTTTAATTTCATTCATTTCTTATTCAACCTTGGGAAAAACAACTCTTTTATTTCCTTGTTCGCTATTCTTATTCTTAGTTAATTATTTGTTAAAAAGAAAATTAAAACCGAAAAATATTCCAGAAATTAAAATTGAAAAACCTAAACTAAGGGAATTTCCAAGAGGGGATATTAAAATAGGACAAATTGTTTATAATAACAATTTAATAAAAGATTTTAAAATATCTCTGGAAGATATTAAACGTCATGTTTTAATATATGGACAAACTGGGTCTGGGAAAACTTGTTTTACAAAGCACTTTATTTATTCCTTCCATGAATGTTATAAAAATATCCCTTTGATGATCTTTGAATTTAAAGGAGAATATAGAACCTTAAAAAAATATATTCCAAGTCTAAAAATCATCCAACCAGGTACAAATTTTTATTTAGATATTTTTGATAGGGATATTTTTTCAGAAAATGTATTTGTAGAAGTTCTTTATAATAGCTTAAAATCATGTAATATCCTACAAGAAGAAAATAATGAGTTTTCTCCTCAGATGGAAAAAGTCTTGGTTGACTGTTTATATTATGTATGTAAAGATCCTAAAGCTAATTCTTGGACTGATTTAATCAAAGCTTTAAATCAATATTCTATTAAATACAGGGATAAAATCCCAATGCTTAATCAAACTGTTATTAGTATAAAAAATAGATTAAGAAAATATTACAAAGGTCCTCTAAGTTCGCTTTTTAAGCAAAAAAATGATAACAAATCTTATTTAAAAATATCATCCCTTTTAAAGAAAAACGTTATAATTGAATTAGGGAATATTCTTAAATTAGGAGGATCTAAGGAAGATGTTTTATTTTTTGCCAATTTAATTTTAAAATGGATTTGGGAATATAATATGCAAAAACCCTCAACGAATCAAATCAATCACTTAACGATATTTGAGGATGCATCTTATATTGCCTCAAAACAATTAATTAAATCATCAAAATTACCAACTTATTTAGAAGATATTTCTCTTTTACTAAGAGGTAAAGGAGAATCTTTAATTAGCCTTACCACAACTTTAGAAATAAGTAAAAATATTATTTTAAATTCCGGCAATAAGTTTTTCTTTAAGTTTAATGAGAAAAAAGAGAATGTTATATATCATTTGGGTATTGAAAAAGATGCGCATTTTGAATTAAAAAACTTAAGAACAGGCTATTGCTTGGTGAAAACAGATTCAATCCCTAGTGTTTTCATTCTAAAATCTTCATTGCTCAAAAATAAAAAAAAATATTCTATAATAATGGATAGTTTTGAAACTCCACAAAAAAAAAGAAAAAGAAAACCCTCTAAACAAAAAAATACAAAAGAAA
>CAZEPC010000004.1:0-40978 GCA_964513765.1 uncultured archaeon | reverse complement strand
AAAAAACACAATAAAAATATAAAGAAACAACATATTGTTCTATATAAGCAAAAACAAAAAATAATTTACAAATTTTCAGAACAGAAATGAATTAGAGTATCTAAGGTGAAAAGGAGAAAATGACAGTTTTAGAAACTGCGATAACATTTCAAGGGAAAACTCTCGTAGAAAGAGAGTTCTATGATGCGGATGATGTGCTGGATCATAATATCCGAAATTCCCTATTACAAGCAATCAGCGGTTTGGCTGATGAAGCATTTGGGGATGAAATTCAGAATTTTACCCTAGGAGAGCATTCAATCATTTTAATTACAAGGGAGATTGAAGAACCAATCAATCCAGATAATAAACAAAACTTGCAAATGTATGCCATTGTAGAGAAAGATACGGATGAAAAAACAGTTAAGAAATGTATGGAAGATGCCATGAATCAATTTTTAAACAGATTTAGTGTGAATTATATTTTCCAAAAGAAAACGAGAAAATTTAGGAAATTTCCAAAAAGATTGGATAAGATTTTCCAAGACCTCCGATTGCGCACGGAAGACAGATTTAAGACCCTTTTTTAAATTAAAAGGACTTGGTTTGGTTTATCATTTTTTTCAATTCCTTCTTCTTCATTTCAACCCCATAAAAAATATTTTAAATATCTCATTCTACTTAATATAAAGAAATTTATATGCTTTAGAAAGAAAAATTCGTCATAAGGAGCGTTTAAAATATAGATGAGCTCAAATATCGGCCCCGAAGCAAAATCAAAATATAATGAATACCTCAATGCAAAGCAAATCGATGAAAAAATAAAGCTTTTAGAAGAATTCATCTCTCTTGTCCCTAAACATAAAGGTACCGAAAAAATAGTTGCTTTAAACCGAAGTAAATTAGCAAAACTGAAAAGGGAAAAAAAGAAAAAGAAAGAGCTCAAAAAAAGATTATCTGCTGGCTTGGAGGATCCTTTTGCCATCCAAAGGGAAAAAGATTATCTCCAAATGTTATTAGTATCTGATCATTTTGGAGAGGAAATGGGTGCAGGAAAATCAACTCTACTCGAAAATCTAACCGGTATTTCCGATATAAAAACCGGTGTTTTCACGCCTGTTCCTAAAATCGGAATTTACGAATGGAATAAAATAAAATATCAATTAATCGAGATGCCCGCACTTCATGAATGGAGTAAACTTTCCAGAGAATTGTCAGCAATCAGAACAACGGACACAGTCCTACTTGTAATCGACCTCACCCGGGATCCAATCCAACAGATGAAGAACATATTAAATATGATGGAAAGACATAATATTTATTTGAATTACAAGAAACCTAAAGTAAAACTTAAGAAAACAGGATCCGATGGAATTAAGATTTTCTTTAGGACAAAAGAGGCAGAAGAATCACGAGACAAGGAAAAATTTATCGAAGAAATGATAAAGGAAAACGGGATAAAGAACGCAATTGTAAAAATATACGAAAATATGAGTATAAAACAAATAGAAATGGCTTTTAATCGTTCCTCGGCGTTTGTACCGGCAATGATTATTGCAACTAAGGCGGATCGGGCAAACACAAAAAAGAGATTTCTGAAGCTAAAACAGTTTTATTCTAAAGAACAAGGACATAATTTCTCAATACATCCTGTAGCTATCAGTTGGAACGATAAAGGAGAAAAATACCGCCAAGGCTTGGAGGATCTAGGATTAAGGGTATTAGAAGAATTGGATCTCATCCGTATATATACCAAGTCAAAACACGGGGTTGCAAACCGACCATTGGTTATCCATAGAGGCGCAACCATCGGAGAAGTGGCCCAAAAAATCCATAAAGATCTATATGAGTATTTCAGATTCGCCAATGTATTTCGACACGAAGACTCCAAAGAAAACGAAAAAGAGGAAAATTATATAAACAATATTCCAAAAGAAGAGGGAAGGAGAAAATATCGGGTCGGTTTGGATTTTGAAGTAGAAGAGTTCGATATTGTTGAAATTATTTCAGACATCTAGGATCTTAAGTGAAATAACACATTTGAGAACCATTATTGGAAAATTTCTAATAAAAAATATATTAAGGCACTAGTGAATTTTCACAAATAATCGATGATGTCCAAATTTATGAATGAACCCCCAGATGAAATAAAATACCAATTTAAAATTATCTTACTAGGAGATGGGGGAGTGGGTAAGACTTGTCTTACAAACAGGTTTTGTTTCAATGAGTTCAATATCAACACCCGCTTAACAATAGGTTTGGCATTTAATACTTATAGCATAAATGGCCTCGAAAATGGAAAGCCAATAAAGATCGGGGCGGCAATCTGGGATTTTGGAGGGCAAGAAAGATTCAGACCCCTTATCCCCCAATTCATAGCAGGTGCGCATGGAGCAATATTAACCTATGAAAGTGTGGTTGTTAAAAGTCTTGTAAATCTCCATAGTCAATGGGCACCACTCTTAGAGAAATACACCGGGGATATCCCCCGAATCTTGGTGGGTACCAAATATGATTTATCAGAAGATTCCCAAATAATTACCAAAGAAATGATACAAGAATATCAAGAAAAACTCACTTGTCAAGAACATTTTCTGACTTCTTCAAAAACTGGTCACAACGTAAAAAATGTTTTTTTTGAAGTTTTGGAAAAAATAATTGAGAAAGAATACCCTGATGTTAAATTAATAAGAGATAAAGAGGAAACACTCCTAAAAAATCGTTTAAAACAAAGAGAAAAATAAAAAAAGAAGAAAAATTGAAAAAATTAGATTTTACGCCCAGAACATCTCACCGGGGTTCTTCTTAACAATAACATCGTCTAATAAGGAATAAGATTTTTGTAAACCTTCTTCCATAGCCATGAGCGAATCTTCATGCTCGATGGAAAGTACGCCGTCATAATTGATCAATTTTAGCTCTGAAACGAAATCCTTCCACCATTTTTCTGAATGCCCATATCCTACAGTACGGAAAATCCAAGAGCGATTTATCTCATCCCCATATGGTTTAGCGTCATTACAGCCGTTAAGAGCCACATTGCTGGGATCAATCTTACAATCTTTCGCATGAACATGGAAAATACAATCTTTTAATGCCCGTACCATTTTTAATGGATCCATATTTTGCCAGAAGAAATGGCTAGGGTCAAAATTACAACCAATATTATCTCCAGTATTCTCCCTTAATTTTAACATTGTCTCTGTGTTATATACACAAAAACCAGGATGAGGTTCGAATGCAATTTTTACATTATGATCGGCGGCAAATTTTTCTTCTTTTTGCCAAAATGGAATTAATACCTCATCCCATTGCCATTTTAGACTATCAAGATAATCGGGCGGCCAAGCAATAATGTTCCAAGATGGAACTTTTGCCTCGGGTGAGGCACCAGGACACCCTGAAAACCCAACCACAGTTTCAACACCAAGTTTTGATGCCAATTTTATCGTATTTCTATGAGTTTCTAAATGTTTTTCTGCAATTTCCTCATTAGGATGAATTGGATTCCCATGACACGAAAGTGCTGAGATCTCCATTTCTTCCTCTTCTAAAATATTTTTAAAATTATCAAATGTTTCCGAATTATTTAATAACTTTTTAGGATCACAATGCGAATTACCCGGATAATTTCCCGTACCAAGCTCTATGGTAGAAATACCGGGACACAATTTTTTGATAGTTCTAATTGCTTCTTCTAGATCTTTATCACCAAATAATACTGAAAAACAGCCAACTTTCATAATCTTTGTTTTGTTTTTCACAAATTAAAACCTTTACGAAAAGCTGGTTTCCCACATTTGCTTAAACATCTCATTGAGATATTGTATATAAAGAGAATGATCGGAACTTATAATGGAAAACAGTTTTTTATGGGGCTTTGCCAAATTGAAATTTCCCTTAAATCCTTGTAGACCCTCTTTCCTATCGGAAATAACAAAACTTAGCTGAATGTATGGAATAAAACGGATTTTAAATTGTTCTTTAGCTTTGTCTTCCATTAAAGCAGTCAAGATCTGATGATCTTTCAACCTTTCCTCCAATAGAAGATCAACTTCTACTCCTTTCGTATATACAAAATCCAAATTGGATTTAATATGAGGATAAATATCCAAAAAATCTTTAATAACAACTTGTAAATTTCGGGCAGTATTGTACATAGTTTCATTAAAATGGTCAAAACAAGCTTTTCCTTCATAAAGATTGCACTTAATTTTCTGAACCCGCTTATCACCGATTAAATTATTAAGAAAGGGAAGACTTTGTCCGATATTTTTTTCAAACCGTTGTTCGTGCTGCTTTTTAATATGTTGGAACATTGTTTTGGGATCCACGGCCACGAAAGTGCTGGGTCTTCCATCTATTTTCCTGATAATCTTTTTTTCACTCATTTCATTTAATACCTTATAGATCCTCGAATAAGGTACACCCGTAAGATCGCTAAGTTCGCGAGCATTTTGCTCACCTTCGCTGATAAGGCCAATATAAAGATTGACATAATAATCCGTAAAGCCTAAATTTTTCAGAGATTCACGAATATCATTCCCAATTTCAAGAAGATTGTCGCTTTTTGCCATGAACTATAGATCATCCCTGTAAATTTTTCTTAATTGCTGGTCTAATATTTCTAGAGCATATTCATATATTCTTCGGACATATTCAAAATCCCTTGTTTGATAGGTGGGTTTGTAGAATGGTATTTGTACCATCGACATATTTCGTTCATAGCAATCAACCATTTGATCAACCATAGATAAAATCGCATCTAAGGAATGGCGGCATTTTTGTAAGGTAGGAAATGCTGCACTTACAAGCTCGCCATAGGTATCAATATCTTGTTTTTTCACATTAAGAAGTCGAGAACTCTGAATAATAGATATTCTAAATGTTAACTTAGAGATTTGTTTTAATTCCAAATGACCAGGGTGAGTTTTGGTGGTATGGAGAAGACTCATATCATTTTCAGCGTATTGATTAAACATTCGGCGAACCACATCATCCAAATAAT
This sequence comes from uncultured archaeon, assembly GCA_964513765.1. Taxonomy (GTDB): domain Archaea; phylum Asgardarchaeota; class Lokiarchaeia; order Sigyniarchaeales; family Promethearchaeaceae; genus CAZEPC01. Next base: position 35,988 of record CAZEPC010000004.1, on the reverse strand, counting down.
CAGGATCCACGATACCATTATTGACTTTATTAGCCTTTATACAATCTACAGCCGCATTAAGAATGACTTTTATTTGATTCTTGACTTTTTTCCTGATATAATCCTTTAGAATGAAGTTGTAAAAACTACGGGCGCTAAATTTCTGAAATTCATTTTCAGCGTTTTTCCGAATGTACTCCCGCCGTAAAAAATCTAGACCAAGATCAATTAGAAAAATCAGATAATGCCCAATCATGAAATAATTTCGTTTTAATAAAGGTTCCTTTTCAAAATCGGGAGATTCTACGATATTTTCACTCACTTTTAATCGCTCGGTTTGTTTTATTTTTTAAAAAATTGACACGGATTTAAGTTTCCATAAAAACGTAAATTTGCTATTTAATGAAGAGTACTTTGTCCTATAGAATATAGGAGCTGAGACAATAAAAATTTAGGCTCATTTTTCATTTGGATTGTAAGATATAATATATGTGAGAAAATTCTCGTAGAAATCCATTGTTTCTTGCCGCAATCCAGGATATACACTTTGTAATTTATTGTAAGCATCATTTTTTAAAGAATTGGCATAATGATGGATAAATTCAATTGCCCCTGTTGAATTATAAATCCCCTTTATTCTTTCCACGGTCCCTTGAGAAATTTCAGGATTGCCCAATGATTTTTTTAATAATTCTTTTTGTTCGGGAGTGGCGCTTTGAAATGCAATAATAGGAAGCATAGATGCTTGGCCGCTTTTAATATCTTCTTCTATCCCATTTTTATCGTTTATTAATTGCTCAATTATTCCGATTTTATTCATCGCTTCCATAAGTGGTTTCCATTGAGATTTTCGTGCATTCCCAAAAGTAGCACCCAGACCAGCAGCGGTTGCCCTTTGACTTCCTCTTTTCAAACCCGCCAATATTAAATAATTCTCTAAGCTAATTTTGTCTAAATCCATCAATTTATAATATTCATTAAGAAGTCTCCCGCGGGAAATATCAATTAGGCCTTTTTGATATATTTTTAAGGCTTTTCTGATCCTCTCATTGGGAAAGTTAGAATTTGAAATTATTTGAGAGCCTATCAAGGAGATGATATTTCCCTCATAAATTGTGGTTGCGCTTGAAACATTTGAAATTTTGCGTTTACCTATCTTCGCCTTTCCGGGAAATTCTTCTTTAAGCAATTTCTCTATAAGATATTGTACATTTTTATGTTTTCCACGATGTGATTCCTCATCTACAATATCTTCGATGATTAAACTGGAAACATGGAGCATTTCAATTGATAAACTTACCTCATAAATTTCTTCAGAAAATTGGATCAGATCTTTTTCTGAACTCAACCCTTGAAAGATTTGGATTAGACAAATCGGGAGTAATCTTCTCCCACCAGCCAAAATAAACTCCTTACTGGATTTTAAGACTTTTTGAATATCCGGTTCAGATTCTGAATAAATAATTTTATCATAGAATCGTCTGAGATATTTTTCATTAATCTTTTTCTTCTCTTTTTTGATATATTCTAAGAAATCCATCATTTTTTTTTCTCCTTTTCTATCTTTTTTAATATTTTGTTTTTTTTTAATTTCAAGAATTGAACATAATCAAGAAAGCAAAAGTAAGTAAGAGTATTAAAGACCCCTTAGATATTTTGGCCTTAGAGTATCGGGATTATCCAAACCGTAATTAATGGTCTTCAAAATCTTCTTCTTATCTTTTGATAATACCCCGCGAATAGGAAGGTAATTGGAGGCGTGATTCGATCGAAAAATGCAATCATGGATTTCATCACTGGTATTCTTTACCATAATTTTCAATTCTCTCAAGGCACCTAAATTGGATATAGGTTCGAAAGATCCCTCATTGACCTCTTTTTTAATCCGGGTACCTGGTGGTAACATTAATGTCAAAGCAGCAATATACCATTTCTTAACATTTTCTGGAGGGTTTATTTTATTTATCAAATGGGCTGTTTCTTTAGCATGTTTCTTGCTTTTATCGGGATCCTTACCAGCTAAACCTAGAATAACTGTACCAGAAAGTATAATACCCGATTTATAGAGTTTTTCTGCTGCTTGAAAAATCTCAGTTGAAGTAACTTGTTTATTTATTTCTTTTAATAATGAATCATCACCTGTTTCTATCCCCACATATACCATCGTAAATCCCGCTTTTCGAATAGCTTTTAATTCCCTTACCGACTTTCGAAGAATATCTTTGGCATGGGCATAGGCAGTAACTCTTTCCAAATTGGGATGAACATCATAAGCATAATCGCAAATATCAATTATCATCTCGGGTTTCATTACAAAGGCGTTTCCATCCAATAAAAATATCCGTTGAACCGAATTTCCATGTAATTTCTTTGCTACATCAATGTCTTTTTTAATATCTTCCAATTTTCGAATTTTAAACTTTTTTTTCATGTAAGGATAACAAAAAGTACAATTAAAGGTGCACCCCTCTGTTGCTTGAATAAGCAATGAATGTGCCTCGGAAGGCGGTCGAAATACCGGCTCTTTGTAATATATTTTAGATTGTGTCATATAATCATTTGGGCTCCAGATTTATTTCTGCATTTCTTTTCGTTTATTATCATATTAAAATTTTGGCTTTCCTTTTTGCTTGATCAAGCCTCTCAATTATTGAAAAAGGTAAAATTTTTTTTGAATGAATATTTTTAACTATTATATCACAATTTAGAATATAAATTCTCTCTAAATAATTTATGATAACTTAGCTACTCAAAAAAAATATTTTTATACAAATCAAAAATCTTTCATAATTAGAAGATTAAAAAAAAAGTGAAAATTATGGCACGATCAAAATCAAAGAGCAAGAAAAAATACCGAACAGTCGCATGTAAACATCTTGTTCAATTAAATGAAGTATCAAACTCCGGTTATCCACTCTGTCGTTGTGAAAAACGAAACTTGGTCATCAGTCCCTTTAATATTGTTTGCCAAGTCTGTGTTCTTTACCGAAGAAATAAGGCAGGAATAACTCATTCTGAAGTTTATAAAGCAGATGAAGCCGATGACTTTGAATACGATGTAGATGACATGAATTTAAGAATCAATGTTAATCTCAACCCGACCGAAGATGATGATATTTTCGGAAGTGATGAATTTGAAGAGGACGAAGAGGATGAAGAATACGACTTCGAAGAGGAAATCGAAGGGCCTGTAATTGGAGTAGAGGATTCCATTGAAGAAGATAAACTCGAATATCATGATGAGGCAGAAGAAGCTTTTAGTTTAGAAGAAGATGAAATGGAGGAAAGCGACTATGACGAATATGAAGAGGATATCTTTGGAGAAGAGAAAGAGATTATTGGCGAAGAAGAAGGATACGGAAGTGCTGGGATTGATTTCGAAGAAGAAGTGATAAATAAGATAAAAGATTTGGGAGATAAAGAACTCTGTCCATTTTGTAAAAAAGCAAAAAATTCCGTAGTTAGACACTTATATCGCTGTAAAAAGGCACCTGATGAGGTAAAAGAAGCGTTAAAGGAATGGCGAAAGGAACAAAGCGAGAAAAAATCAAAGAAAAAGAAGAAGAAGAAAAAAGCCAAACCAACCAAAAAGAAAAAAGCCAAAAAGAAACAAAAAGCACCCAAGACAAAGGTCGAATGGGACGATTCTCTCGATTATGTGGAGGATCCAGATGATGCAGATGTCGGTCTGGTCTATTTCAAGGGAACCGTTGATACATTTAAGAAAAGATTAAAGAAAAAAGACAATCAACTTAAAAGAAAAAGAAGTAGTTTCAAATCTTTGGTTAAAAAAATGGACGAATTAAAAGATAACGAAATCATTGAAATGACTGCTGATGAAGCATCTGAGGTCGGAATTCTGCTGAGAAATAGAGCCAGCGGCCTTGATGATGAAGTAGAAGTAAGATACTACAAAAAGTAAGAAAAAATAAAAAATCTTCCAATTTTTTTATCATTTTACATAAATTTCCCAAAAATGAGATTCATGGGGATTATTTGGGATTTTATTTCATATTCTTTCTAATCTCAGTTAGGGCCCTATCTGCGAATTTACGAACCAAAATGTATTCATCATGAAGCGCATCTCGCAAAGCGGGCAGAACTTTATCAGCTTCAATGGGTAAAGCTTCAGCCATATTTCCTAGGGCCATTGCCGCCAAGCGCCTCACATTTTTATCCGGATCCTTCCGTAATGCATTTAAGATAGGATTAAGATGTTCAATCAACATAGTTGGATTTTTCTTTCCAATTCTCCCCAACTCTAACATAGAACGCATTCTGAAGTAATTATCAGTTTCTTTAGTGATTATTTCAACCAATTTTTCTATACCAAAATAGGCCCAACCAGGTCTTTGTTTTGTGACTTCTCCCAATCCTTGTATTGCTCTCGTTTTTTCGTCTTTATCTTCACTTTTATCAATTAATTGAAGAAACATCTGGATGGTTGGTTGGATCAATTCTATATTTTTTTTAGCGATTAAACCCAATACTTTTGTTGCCTGCCTCTGCCTATCCTCCTTTCGTTCATTCATATGCATATCCACAATGTCTTGAATGGCCTCAATGATATTTTGCTTTTCTTTATCTTTAATTCCCGTGTTATATTGTCGGGTGACTTTCTGGATTTTCTTGTCCCAATCTGTTTTAATCCGTAATTGGGTCACATCAGCTTTAATAGCATCAATTTTCCGCTGGAGTTGTAAATTCTCGATTTCTTGTTTCCTTTCGGCCCATTCGGATTCTATGGTATTATACACTTCTGGAAATTTATCCTTAAATATATATTCGGTCAAATCAAAGTCGTACATCCGTCCGAAGGTATCAACGGCAATATTTCTTTCTTCATGATCGGAAAGATATAAAGGAACAAGTTCATCCTCCAATATTGGAATGATAAATTCCGGATATTTTTTCGCAATTTTTACAAAGACCTCCTGCCCTTGCTTTCTCACGGTTTCATCCTTGGCATACAAAAACTTCTTAATCTCCTCTTTAGTTATTTTTTGAGCCTTTTTATCATCATCATCTATTAAATACTCATTAAGCTCTTTAACGGTTTCTTTAACTTGCTTTTTCCAATTTACATCAATTCCTATTGAAATTTCTTTTATTTTTTCATGTTTTTCCCGAAGCTTTTCCATTTCTTCCTTTTCTTTTTGTAATCTCGCTTTTTTTTTGGTTTTAATCCCATTAATGACTTCGGGAGAGGCCCAATCATTCTTTTCTAAATCACTAATAATATTTTGCAATATAAGTGAAACATCGGGGTCATCGCGGTCTTTCAATAGGTTTTTGACAAGATGTTCGGCGAATTCGGGATTTCGGGAGCAGAGTATACTAAAGAACTCGGTAGAATGCTCGTTTATTTTTTCCTTTTTAGTATCAAGATATTTCATCAACTTTTTCGAAACCTTTTTGAAAAGTTTTTCTTTTTTATCAGATGTAATCGCTTCGTTATACATTTCGGCGATCTCTTGGACTTTTTCATGCCAACCCACCGAAACAGGTACCCGAACCTTTTTAATCTTATCTGCTTTCTCCCGGGCTTCTTTTTTAGATTCCAATCTCTCCTTTTTTCTCTTTTTTCTTTTTGCATGAAGCTCATTTGCGATGGAATCTTGCATCAGATCAGACGCAGAATCAAGAACATTCATAAGGATCTTCTCGGCGATCCGTTTTTCATCTTCATCATTACTGTAATATTTCTTTTGAATTTCATTCATAGTAGATTGGGTAAATGTTTGACGATGCGCTTTTGAAAACATTTTACTTAAAAGCATACAGCCGGGCATGAATTTACTGGGATCTTCTTGTTCCCATACGAATAAGTTTTCTACTAATTTATTTAGTGTATTATGGGCTGTTTCCATTTGGTTGTTAATAACCGAATTATTATAGTATTGTCCAATAGATTTAATTTCTGGAAAAGGATTCAGAAAATTTAAGTCCATTTTATCTTTTTTAATTTTCTCGACAAGTTCGGCCTCGGCAGCCTTTTGTTTTTGAAGCTTTTGTTTTGCTTCCGCTTTTTCTGCTTTTAGTGTAGAAAGAACATCTTTATCTGAGATCAGTTTTTCTGCTTTTTTACCGATAAAAATTCCTTTTAATGCGGCCCCGGCATATGCACTCTTTTCCTCGATGGATCCTTTATACCTGACTAAAAGTGTTTTTACTGCAGATTTCAGAAATCCAGGTTGGATTTTTCCGATCTGATCCAAAGCATGCATTGCGGCTTGGCGTTCAATATCATTAGATGAAAATAATAATTGTACCAGTGAATTAATAGCAATATTTACGGTGTTAATGTCTTTATGTTCTACTCCCGTATTGTATTCCCTTACATAATCCTTGACTTCATCGGGATAATTTCCCATAAGTTCGATTTTCATTGTTTTTTGCCTCAAATTTTGTGAGTTACTCTTGATTTTACTTCTTTTTTTTAAAATAAAATTTTTTTGTTTTTATAAATAAAATATGTGTATGAAAATCGGACTATTCTCAGATTCCCATGATAATATGAAAAACATCACGAAAGCAGTTGATATTTTTGTGGAAAATGGAGTGAAAAAAATAATACATTGTGGAGATTTGGTTGCGCCATTTATTGGAAGAGCCATGACAAGATTACACGACACAAAAATCGAGACCATCGGAGTATTTGGAAACAATGATGGGGAAAGAGACCATATGAATGAATTATTGGGAAAAGCCATGAAGATAAAGGGAGACTTCATGGAATTAACTTTACAAGGAAAAAAGACAGCAGTTTATCATGGAACAGATCAACGAATTCTGGATAATTTGATAAAATCTCAGAAATACGACCTAATCCTCACAGGGCACACCCATCAAATACGAGTAGAAACTTTCAAGAAAACTTTGGTTGTAAACCCTGGGGAAACATGCGGATATCTCACCGATCGCGCAACTTGTGCAATAATCAATTTAGAAGATGAAAAAAAACCGAGTGAAGAGGCAGTTGAAATCGTTGATATTGCAGAGGGACTTGGATATGATTAAATAGAAGTAAAAATTTTTTCTTTTATATTTCGCTTTCTTTCTTTTTCCTTTTACATTTCGCTTTTTCTTTTTATCTTTTCTTAGACATTTTCATCTTGTTTAAAATATTCTGCGGTGAAGGGAGTCATAAATCGCCAAACAATCTCTTCTACGACCATGTTTTCAGGGCAACCACTATTCTCCACACTTGCGTAAAAATTTGAAAGGTCTTCTGGTGATATGACTCTACCGATCTCTTTATTAGATTCAAAACCCTTGAGATTTGATAAATATGCACCAGAGATGATTATTTGCATTTTATGAGCCCATTTTGCATCTAAATAGGGCTTTTTTGGGGACAATTTTCCTATTCGGTTGAAAAAGTCCACTATCTCCAATTGATGGGAGTCTCTTCCTTGGGGTGGAATATCATAAAATTCTTGACTATCTTTATTTCCACCATTTGGTGTGAAAATAATAATAGGGCGTTTCTTATCATCTTTACCCAATTTTAGGGATCCTTTTTCTCCAAATATCTCAAAGGTATTCATTGTTTTTGCCCAAGATGATTCAATCTCCCATTCTACATCCTTCTCTAAATCGGGATGATTCATCCAAACTTTGATGGAAGCATGGTCTTCAACCATAAATTTTTGAAGATAATATTCATTCATCCCATCACTATCTTTTAATGTTCTTTCCGGGGTTGTACCCGTAACCATAGATTGAGATTGAATATTCTGGGGGATATATTCTCTTCCGATTGCACCATAACCTTGGCCAATTGCATGAACGCCCATATCGGAGAGGCAACCACCACCCGAAAGTGAAGGATTCAAGAAATGATTATTCCAGCCCCAACTTGGTCCTCCGTGTCCTAATTTAGTGCACATTTTTTCGGGAGTTCCGATTATATCTTCCTCCCAAATGAGCCGATTTAATTCTCGGACAGAAGTATGCCATAAGAAGTTTTCGTTGAGCTGATAATAGGAACCTTGCATGGCTTGGACATTGTTCGGATTACTTCTGTTTTTTGAAAGTAAATCTAAAAGCATTTGAGTCTCGTAAGAACACCGTGCAGGTGGTTTCTCCGACATTACAGAAATTCCTTTTTTAAGAGCCCAAATCGAATAGGGAATATGGGCATTATTGGGAGTACAAATATCTATTGCATCCACATTTTCAAGAAGATCTTCTACCGACTTGTAGACCTTAGCTTCTGCTTCAAATATACTACATTTTTCGAGAAGGATTTTATCTTCCTCATCTTCTAATTCTTCGGCAGCTTCCTTCACATATCCCATATAACGGGACATTCGATTAAGCCAATTTTCTGCCCGAGTATGCATTCGATCATAAAAGCCAACCAATACCGCGTGGAGATGATCGGGGTAGGCTTGGGAATGGGAAAGGAAAATATCCCCACACCCTATTACCCCTACTTTCAATATTTTCGGATATTCAGTATCATCCTTTATGTGTTTTTTTTCAGAGGATGTCATCATTCAATATAATTTTATCTTGGTTAATTTATTATTTTTTCCTAGGAAGTCCCGATTATTTTTAGCATATGATCGCTTTCTTCCCTTGATCTTTCCCAATTCACATTTTTTTCCCATAATGAGGTCGATCTTTATGTCAATCAGAAAAAAGTTGAAAAAAATATCAGATAGAAGAGAACGTCATCGATTGAAGGACTTGATCGACCGTTATAACCTTCAAGAGTTTAATTTTGAAATTGATGATGGACATGTGACAACCCTTAGTATTAAGTTTAAGGGTTTAAAAAAAATGCCTGATGAAATTACAAAATTTTACCGGTTAGAGCATCTGGATCTCAGCCGAAATGAGATAAAGCACATCCAAAACTTGGACAAGCTTATTTATCTTAAAAAACTTTCACTTCGTGAAAATAAAATCAGGGAGATTGAGGGAATTCATCAAAATCAGATGCTTGAAGAATTGGATTTAGCTGACAATCAAATTATAGAAATTCAAAATTTATATAACCTTCATGAATTGGAATCATTAATTCTTAGCAGAAATGAAATACGTAAAATTGAGGGATTGGGAAACCTAAGGAAACTTAAGAGTTTAAAACTAAATAACAATCCAATTTTTCGCATTGAAAATTTGAATAATTTAAGAAATCTTCAATTGCTCCTCCTTTCAAGAGCAAATGTTAAGGAAATGCGAGGACTTGATCCCCTCACCAATTTAAGGGATTTAGATTTGGCCTCTAACCAAATTAAAAAAATAAAAGGTCTCGAACACAATCTTATGCTTCGGAGATTAAATCTTAAAAACAACCAAATCCGTGAGATTGAGAACATTGAACATTTGACCTACTTAGAAGAAATATATTTGGATTTTAACCCCCTTATCCCCAAAGATAAGCCTTATATTGGTAAATCCGCTAAAGAAATCATTAAATGGATTAAACAGAAAAAAATTAAAGAAAAAAAAGAAGCCGAAAAACAAAGGAAAAAAGAAAAAAGAATCCAAGAGCAAATCGAGGAAGAACTTTCCTATAAAACCGTGATCTACAAACACGGACCAGATGAAGAAACAAACAAAAAATCAAACAAGAAAATAGACAAAATGCAAAAGCAAAAATCTGAAGAAATTATTGAAAATAAACGTGGAAAAAATATAAAATATAATCATGAACATAAAAAGCCTACGAAAAAAGGAGATAAAATGGATTCAGGGAGGATCAAACGAAAAATATCTCCTTTCGATGGCCATAAACAAAACATCCATAAAATTGAAGAACCAAAAGGTTTCCAACCAGTTGAAAAAAAAGGTAAAAATAAGCCAGAAATTATAAAAAAGCAAAAACACAAAAACAAGAGGCCTCAACCCCCCCCATTCCCCTCTCAAACATCTTCAATGAAAGGAAATGAAGATAAAAAAAGCAAAGAAAAAATTAAAATCATTGAGAAAAGTTCTACCGAACATAACTCAAGAAAAAGCACCCAACCACAATTTGCAGGGCCTGCTTGGATGAAAATGACCGAAAAAGCCAAGGAAAATGACAAAAAAATAGAGATTCCTGAAGATCAAAGTAAAAATAAGTCTGAAAGAAAAAACACTAGATTAGAGGAAAAAACTGCTGAAAAAGATGGAAATCTGGATAAAAAAAAGAAAAAGAGAACGATTGATCCAAAACTACTTAAGACAGTTAACGGAAAACATTTCTCCACGGAGGAAGAGTGGTTAGAATTTGCACAAAAATTAGCCGAGAAACAGAACTTTCGCGGAGCCATAAACGCCTATACAAACGTACTTCGGATCAATAAGAAACAAATAGAGGCATGGAAAAATATAGGAATAGCCCTCAACAATAAAGGTAATTATAAAGAGGCAGTCAAAACATTTAAGCAAGGGATTGCCCTCAATCCCGATAATAGTGAGCTTTGGATGTATTTAGGCGTAACATTCCTAAATCTTAAAGATTTCGAGGAAGCATGTTACGCCTTGCAAGAGTCAATGACGGCAGAACAAACCTCTTCAGAACAATTACTGAAAATTGGAGAAGAAGAACTCATTTCCGATTTTTTACTGCAATTAAAATCCTATTATAAACAAATTCCCGAACATATACGAAGACAATATGAATACCCAAAACACGAAAAGGGTTTATTACAAGAAGGTATTATATTAAATGATCAAGAAAAAGATTTTGTAGGAAAGTTTAGAGAATTTCAAAAGCAATACAGAATAGCAAGCCCGGTCAATATTACCGCGGATTTTATAATCTATCAATTATTAGCATTCACCCAAAATTCTCGTTTATGGCTAGCAGAAGAGCATAACTCCAATAGGAAAATTGTACTTAAACACATCATCATTCCCAAAAAACAAAAAGATGGTAAAGGACAACATGATTTGATTCAATGTTTAGCATTTCGAGAAATTTCCGTCTTATCTCTTATGAATAAAACGGATTCTACACATATTATCCCTCTTTTAGATTATTTCATCGGAACGCATGAAAATGAAAAGGGAATTATTCTTAAATTCCCCCATTATTCACACGGAACTTTGGGGGATAGAATTAAAAATAAAACTGTGTATTTGGAAAAGGTCATTGAGCACAAAGATTTTTTTCCCCCTGAAACAATCCTCAATATCACAATTGGAATCATAGAAGGCATAATAGAGATCCATAGCCAAGGCATTGTACACAGGGACATTAACCCAAATAATATAATAATTGAAAGTACGGCAGATATTCCAGAAATAGACGAGATAAAGATCATTGATTTTGGGATTGCAACTATCCCAGATAAATTCCCCCGGCAAAATCTGCTAGACGGAAAAAATTGTGGGACGAGGGGTTTTGCAGCACCCGAACAATTTTCTACCCAATCAAAGTCCAAAATTACACGGGAGAAAGAGAGAAAGGAAAAAGAATTTGAATGTGAAGAAAAAATAACCCCAAATGCTGATATTTATGCGGTGGGAAGTACCATCTATTATGCTATGTGCCTAAGAAAATTTAAAGGAAAATTCTTTTTACCGAATTATGTGCATGATTTTTACCAAGAAATATCATTTATTTTCCCATTATTACAAAAGATGTTGGATCCAGAACCAGAAAAAAGGAGCAACGGTATTGATAATTTACAAGGAATTGTAAATCAATTGAAGGAAATTGTAGAAAAAATATGAGGCTTTAATACATCTCTCACAAAAATAAAATTCTCTGGTTTTGTTTATTGTTTTATGTTATAAGGAAAGATTTTTTATTCTTTTAAGTCCATGATTTGATTGGAGAAAACAATGTCTGTTGGACTAGCTTTTGGTATGATTATACTCGTGAGCTTGGCGAGTTTAGTTGGAATTTTTCTTATTGGATTGAACGAAAAAAAATTGGACAACATTCTATTCATCCTCATTGCGTTCGCCGCGGGTACTATCTTCGCCGCGGCTATTTTGGATTTGATTCCAGAGGCCATTCATCATATGGAAGAAAAACTTGAAGAAGGGACAGAATTAGAGGAAATATCGGTTTTTATGAATATTATATATGGATTTATTACTTTCTTTGTACTTGAGAGATTTCTCTACTGGTTTCATGGACATGCCCATGAAGAAGATGAGAAGTATGTATGTCATGGAAATATGAGAGAAGGTATGAAGGACACCGAGGAGAATAAACCCCGAATCAAGAGATTTGCCATCTTAAATCTAGTGGGAGATGGATTTCACAATTTTCTAGACGGAATAATAATCATGGTGGCCTTCTTAAATAATACCTCTACCGGCTTTGCCATAACCATTGCTGTTTTAATTCATGAACTTCCCCAGGAAATCGGGGATTTCGGGATATTATTATACGGAGGGTTTACCAAAAAGAAGGCAATCTTGGCCAATTTAGGAACCGCACTTATCTCAATATTTGGAGGTGTATTTGCATATCTCATGACCGAGGCTGTTGAGGGATTTAACCTGTTTTTCTTGGCCTTTTCGGGAGGGGGTTTTCTTTATTTGGCATGTTCGGAACTTGTACCTGAGATGCTTGAGGAAAAAAACGTAAAAAAGTCCTTAATTCAAGTGATATTATTCTGTTTAGGAGTACTCATGATATATCTCTTGGTTACAGGAACTTCTCACGCCCATTAGAAGTGGAATTAATTCCGAAAATAAATTTTTTTTATATTTAATCAAAGGGCTCAGTCAAATCTTTTTTCCTCTTAATTTGATAGGAAAGTATAAAAAATATAATGTAAGAAAAAGAAATGGCGCCCCCAGCGGAATTCGAATCCGCGTCGAGGGAGATCTGCACATGAGAAATTTAAGATTTCTCATATTTGACAGTCCCCCATGCTCACCAAGCTACACTATAGGGGCAATGCATTGTTAATAATTTTATTGGTACGGATTTCTCGAATTTAAAATTCTAAAAATCCTAAGATGACTAATGATTGCCCCTTAAAAAATAATTTGTTTTCGCATTCCTTTTAAGTTTTGCGATGAGGGAATCTGCAATACGGAGTGTATAGATTTAAGGTAAAAGGGTTATTTTTAGACTTACAATTTTGAGATGGCTTCAAAAAAATCGTAATCTACAACCTCTAAGAATTCTAGAGTATTTTTCTGATTTAGTAGAGATCTAATCAAGAAAGTGTGGTTATAATTTTATAGGACTTTCTTTCCATATTCGATGGATTATACATGATCTTTTCAATTCCTAAAAGGTCTTGCTTTTTTCTGAACTTCTTTGGGACTAATAGCCAAGCAATTGCCCATTCAAAGGAGTATTTGAAGTGATGTTTTTTCTCCCACCATTTTAAAAAATAAATCCAAGAAAAGGTATAAACTGCGGTCCATACCACCAAGAAGAAAATGGTATCCATAATTGAAACCGGAAAAATAAGCTTGGTAATTACACTATAAATTGCGGCAATAATCTCTTCTGTGATAAATACAGTGAGAGAGAGCATGGAAAGTCTTTGAAAGGGCATAATCCAATCATATCGTTTTTTTCCTTTCCTTTTCTCATAGGGCATCCGATCCAAAACTAGAATAGATGTAGTAAGCCAAATCATCTCCCCCATCATATTAAGATGAACAAGGAAAAATGATTCATAGGTACCAGAAAACCAATCATTCATAGTACCAAAACCATTGACAAAACCATATATCATAGTAATTGTAAAGAAGAAAGCCGCTCCAATATAACCATAGAGTGCCATTCCTTTAAAATTGGGTTTTTCTTGACGCAAAAAAAGTGAAATTATTCCTCCAAAAAATGCATAGGAAACATAAGGAAAAACAGGAAATTTAAACCCAACAAGCCATGAAAGTACAAGAGCAACACCATACCTTTCTGACATAAAGCTCTGATGCATAATAGGGATGAGTGCATCTTGAATGGGACTCGCACTATACAAAAACAAGAAACCTAAACCTAAAAATACCGAAAAATAAAACCAATGTTTATTCCTATCTACCCCTTTTCGCCATAATATAAGACAAACGAGAGAAACAAAAACATCCGACCACAATATCATCGTTAGAGGACTTGCTATAAAATAAGCTTGGAGATTGGGAACGGTAAATTGTCCATTTCGAATTGATCCTGGTATCATTCCGTACTGTCGATCTCCTAATAAACCCGCAGCAGGATAAATCGAAAAGAATGTATAGATGTAGTTTAGAATGAAAAGAACTAGAATATTAATCAGAGACTTTTTTATCCTCTTTATCAGATCAAATGGTTTTTTTGATAATTGATAATGAATAGTGAAAACCACACTCGCCCCTGAAAAGAACGCAAATGCAGAAGCCCATGTTGCTTGCCACAAAAAGAGAAATGAAAGAATATTGAGGATTAAGGGGCGAGGACTTGAAGGCGATTCGGATGAATTCCTTAAATATTCCATACCCCAATAATTAAACAAATGTGTAACGACTACAATAAAGAGCCCCCAACCGCGGGAAAAATCAATACCAATTACCCGTTTCATAGAATTGTCCCTCTCCCTTTTGGATTTTGAGGAGTTTTCTTGTGCTTGAGTCTCTTTCATATCTTCTTTTTTAGGACTAACCATCCATTAAAATAAACCTTTTTTATTTAAAAAAAATTTGCCTTTAATATTCACATGAAGAAATCAAGTCGTTTGTATTCTTGCGGAGGGCGTAGGTTCTTTCGCTTATGGGATCCAGATTGTCTCTGATCAAGGGGGATCCACAAACGTTCTGATTTATTCTCCAAAAAGGGATGTTGTTCTAGAATAAAGTCAATATAACGATCATGGGGCTTAATTCTAACAATCACGTTGGCAAAATGAGTGAGAAGATTTCCACCTATGGGTTTAACCCGAGATTTAGGATGGCGAGGTGTGCTCATGATTATTATTGGATTATGCCGTTCGATTGTTTTGGAAAAACCTTGCAGCATTTTCTTTAGGTCTTGAAAGGGTTTTTTAAACTCGGTGAGGTCTTGCTCCTCCAGAAACATACTGGTAATGCCAGTGACTACCACCATTCCGATATGAGCTAATTCACTCAGCTTCTCTTCTATAATTTCTGTTATCTGGTTCCATGAAAATGCCCGGCTGATAAGTATGTCATCCAAGATTCTCCTGACTGGGAGTCGCTGAGCTGCCGCCATCTTCGATATAGAATAGGGATCAAATCGGTTTGTACCATCCACATATGCGATTTTTCCAGGAGCGGAAAGTTCGGTATCCCTCTCATCACGGGGAGCTTCCCCAAGATTGTCGGCATCGTGGTCAGGATACTTATTTTTTTGTGCCGAATAGTCTTTGGATTGATGTGATGCATCCCTAATATCTACTTTGGTACTCTTGGGAATTGCATACATAAATTCTGCGGATCGATAATATTCTTGATGAGATACAAAATAGGATACACAAGATTTCATAAAAAGAGAGGAAGCAATCCCTTGGGGAGCGACCAGAAGATGAGAAAGACGTGGTGTCCAACCCCCACCCAGTAAATTGTCCAGCACCTCGCTTCCAGTCGAAATTTTTCGAAGAGATTTTAATTCCTGATAATAATCATCGGCAGATTGCAAAGACCTACTCTTAGAGCGTGGAGAGTCCAGAGGTTTAGAAACAGATTGATTATTTAGGGGCAAGCTAGTGTCTGGATGGTTTTCTTCTCTTTTGTTCGAGATTATTTCATTGGAATACTTCATGGATTCAAATGAGGATAAGGCAATGAATAGAAAAAAAATTCGAGGGAAAGGTGATTTATTAGTTTTTCAAAGGAAGACTAAACATAAAGAGATCTTTTATCTTATCATCAATTTAGATAAGTAAGGCTGTTATTGGGAAATTTTATTAAATACTACATTCTGAAGCATTAATTTAGGAAAGAAGTTTCCAGACAATGCAAAGGCGGAAAGTGGAGATGAAGGAAAAACTCATTAAATTCTTAGGCGGTGTGAAATCCACACGTGATATCCCAGATATTTTTCGCAGATATGGAATATTCTACGATAAAATTAAAAAAATCTTGAAAAAACCCGCTATCTTACTCAATAAATCCTTCAGCTTTTCTTTATCGGAGATTAAGATATTGCATGATGAATTTATCAAGATATTTAGAGAAAGACCCAATATTATGGATTTAGGGGCAATTTCCAATAATTTTTCAGATATTTTGATCGTGGGTGATGTCCACGGTGATCTTGTGAGCCTTTTGAAGATCTTGGATCCTTTCTTGATAGAAAAGATTGATTCGGTGCTATTCTTAGGAGATTATGTAGATAGAGGAAAATATTCTCTCCATACGCTACTATTTTTGATTATTTTAGGAATATGTTGGCCGAATCGAATCTGTTTATTGAGGGGTAATCATGAAGATGTAAAACTGAACCAGAGTTTTGGATTTTCACAGCAACTTATGAGAAAATATCCATCGGAATTTATTCCACTTTCCGAGATGCTGACGGAGATCTACCATCATTTTTCCTTGGTGGCAATTACACCCAACAAAACCATCGGAATGCATGCGGGAGTACCCGTATCTACACAAAGTAAATCGGAAATTGAAAAGATCAAAAAGCCCCATAATCAAATCCGACAATCTTCAACAGCCTTCAAGGCATTTATGGAGATTCGATGGAACGATCCCATAGAGGAAATTACAAGGAAATCTGGCAATCGATCCTATCACGGTTTTTTCTATTATACACCCGAACATGTGGAGAATTTCCTCGAGGTATTTGGGGGAGTACGGATTGTAAAATCTCACGAAACGAAACGGGGAGGGTTTGAATATATGTTTGGCGGAAGACTTATTCATATATTTTCATCTAAAGTGAGTGAAGAGATAAGAAATGCATATATTATTCATGAAAGGCCAAATGGAATCATCCATAGAAAAACAATAGATCATGAAAATTCCCATCTCTTGAAGACACGATTTGCTATGTGAGGGTGCCTAAAAAAAAGATAAAAGGGCTTTCAGGCCCAATCCATTTTCTTGGTTCAGAAACCTCATTCGCCAAGCATCTAGAAAAATTTCCAAGCTATGGAAAGGGCGAGAAAATAAGAAAAAATAAGAAGAGTATTATTTATTTTTTTCAATTAAAAAAATAGAGGATTTTTTTTTTGTCTTGAAAACTTATGTGAATCTAGTATGGGAATGCAATTTAAAAATACAAATAAAGGCAAGGATATGAAGGCGTATAAGATTCATAAAAAAAGAGTGAAATTGCTTAAAGATATGATTCGAGAAGAACGGGAAAGAAAAAACCTCTCCCTTGAAGACGAGGTGGAGTTTAAAAATGACCTTGTGGTGAAAAAACTGAAGATGAAATCCATTGAGGAATTGTACTTGTGGCTTGGTCAGTGCTTTGAAATTTCGGGGTTTTTAGAATCGGGATCCCTAATTATAACCCATTGCGAGAATTAAACAACCAAAAAATTATAATAAAAAAAGTGCAAATAGCTAGCTCTATTTTTCAATTTTCCTTTTTCTTATAATCCTTGAGAAATTCACGCCCTTCCGAATATGCTTCCCCTACGGATTCTCCAGGGGTCCAATATGTGTTTTCATTAGAATTATACAACAACGGCTTCATTTTATTCCAATCATACTTCTTCTCCGTCAAGATCTCTTCATCAACCTTAGTACTTACGATTTCGCCCAAGAAGATATAGTGAGATTCTGTTTCAATTGGTTTTTGCCCAATTTTACACAAATAGCTCATCGGGGATGATTTAATCAAGGGAACATTTTCTAATTTTCCGTAATAAATCTCAAAAAGTTTTGATTTATCATATTCCTCCCCCGAAACGAAGCCCACGAAATCAGCTTGTTTCATCATCTCCTCGGAAACCACATTTATTCCGAATTCTTTTGATTCGAGTATTGCTTGGCTGGTTTTATGACCTTTCGCACATCCTATCATAATTATCGGGGGTTTCACCGAAGCCCCACCTACAAATGCAACGGTTTGAAAATATTCTTTATCCCCTAACTTTGTAGATGCGATAACAATAGGTTCTGGCCATGAAACGGGCATAATTCCTTTTTCTACTTTTTTTGCCATATTGAAATTTAGATTTTGTTTGATAAAAATCTTTGATTTTTGATTTATAAGCTCCCAAAAATGAGGATTTTTGAAATATAGACCAAAAAAGAAAGGGAATTTATCCATTTCTACAGATTCTATGAATTATAATTCGTATATTATGAAAGTGATTAAGCCATTTTTTTCGAACGGGATTATAAAACTCGTAAGTACTTGAATTTAGATGTATCTTGAAGGAAATCTTAAGAGTTATAAAATTAAGATTCTATCTTTTTAAGACGGGTTTTTTATGATTAAATTAGAAATATAAAAAAAGTGTCAAAAAATGACCCAGAGTACAGAGGAATTTGAAAGTAACATATCCCAATCTGAAGAAAAACCGATTCAACCCATCATAACTTTAGCAGACTATGAGTTTGCACAACAAAGAACCAAAATTTTGATGAGATATATTTTAGGGACAATCATATTATTTGCAGTATTCTTTATTTTATTTTTGGTGGGTTTGGCACAAACTCCACCTGACAATCTCTTTAATGTAGAAAATTCCGCATATTTAATTCTAAGCGTGGCGACCTTAGGGATACTTGGATATCTTATTTATCTCTATACCGAACAAAAGAAAATTATAAATAAATATGAACTCCAAAACTTACCCAAAGTACAAAGAATTGAAGATAAAGAAGCCCAACAGGAACAACTGGAAAAGAAATACTTGAAAGCGATTAGTTATCGAATTGATGAAGCATTAAAGAAAGAGAATGAAGAAAAAATAGTGGAGTTGGCTCAGATAAAACAAGAATTAAATGAAAAGAATATTAAGCAAGAAAAAGTCCAGAAGGATAAACTCCTTGAAACGGTTAGGCAGAAGCATAAAGAAACATACAATGCCCTAATTGATGAGCGTAAGAAAAAGATAGTCGGAAATTTACAAGAAAGCCTCGAAGCAACCCAGAAAATCTCATTGAAAACCATCTCAAATTACCTTGAATTCCCAGTGAAAAAAATTAGGATGCTATATCTCGAGGATCCAAAAATAGAGAAGTTTTTCGAAATCGAAGATGAATTCCTAATTCTCAGAAAGCTCGATTATGGAGAGCAAGGACTTAAAAGAATATCGGTTGGAATTGAATTGGCATTAAGAAAAAAACAGCCGAAAAAGTTAGCCGAGATATCTACATAGAACCAACTCTTGCTTCCTGAGATCATTTATTTTTTCTTTTTCGACTTTTACACAAAGCTTGCCTTAAAGAAATATTAAAATCCCTCCAAAACACCAAAAAACAGATAAATTTATTTATTTTCGGTGGCATTATTAATTTTGAGAAAATGTCACCAATGAGAGGCGGCGGCGGATTTAGCGGTGGAGGTGGATTTCGAGGTGGAGGCGGGTTTCGTGGGGGTGGAAGTAGTTTTCGATCTTCCGGATTTAGACGTTCCAGTTTTCGAACTCCACATTATCGAAGAAGAAGTTATCGAACTCCACACCATCACACCTACTATAATAGGAGAAGACGGTATTACGGAAGGAGATCCTCGCTTTCAGCGTGTTGGGGTGCAATATGCTGTATATTTATCGTGGTTTCGATTGTTGGATCCTTTGTGGGGTATTTTTCAAATACCACCGCAGATGGAGGATCGGGTAGCGAAACATCACAGAGTTTTGATCTGGGTGCTGGTTATACCCAATTGTTTGAGATCACATCAGAAACCAGCGAAATTGATTTAAATGTCGAGAGTGGTGAGGTATCAGCATATTTCTTTAAGGAGAGGCCAGATCTTAGCCGAGAAATTGTCGAGACTTATTCCTATACTCAAGATTTAGTAGAATACGAATATAGTTATTATTCAATTCATCTTAATCCCAATTCCAAAGTTAATATTGATTGGAATTGGTCTAGCACATCGGGGAGTAGTTATTCCAGCTCAGGATATTTCTATATAATAAAGGGTGGAGAAAATTTCAAGGATTTTGAAGAGGGATATTATTTTGATGATGAATACTATTCATATTTTAGTTCTGGAGATTACGAATTTACGGCCTACACTCAGGATACCTATTATTTTGTCTTTTATAGCGAGAATTACAATGAGATAAATTATAATGTAAGATTTGATGTAAATGCTAAGCAGTATGATCTTTCTACTGCTGATTTTGAAAAAACCGGATCTTTTGAACAAGAGATTGAATCCGGGGAATATAATTATGTTCTTTTAAAAAATATTGGTAGTACGGATTTTACCATCGGAACCATCAATTTTAAAACCGGAGGGACAAATACGACGACAATTATTATTATAATAGTTGTAGTTATAGGAGTAATTGGTGGGATTGTTGTTTATAAGAAAAGCAGAAAGGGGCAGGGCAAACAAAAAACATTTAAAGGTGCAAAAAAGAATAAGACCACAAAGGCAAAAACCTCACCTTATTCGGTAACTAAACAAGCTCAAACTCAAGACAAATCCACTCAAGTGTCTGCAAAAACATACAAAGCCAAGCAAATACCCAAGAGCGATTATCAAACGCTAAATCGTAATCAAGTAAAGAAATTAAAAAACATGTTTCAATTTTCAAATAGGATCAAAATTGATGATGTTGCGAAAGTTTTGCATATTGCCAGAGATGACTTACTTGATTATCTGATCGCAAATCCCGATGTAATTGAAGGATTTGAACTAGATGGAGATTATTTTGTGGCCAAGCAAGATGAGGACATTGATACCTTCATTACATCCCTCGATGAAGAATTTGAGGATTGGAAAGAGAATGAAATCACAAAGAAAGGAAAAATGGAAACTCAAGTTCAGAAGTTTTGCGAGAAATGCGGAACTAGAATTGATCCCGCAAGCCAAGATCGGTTGAAAAAGACCGGAAAAATATTCTGTACAAATTGCGGGACAAAAATCGAGCTGGAGTGAACAATAAATACCCACCAATAAACACCAAAATTTTTAAAATATAGCAATCTTTTTTTTCTGTTCTCTTTTCAAGATAATTAATAATTTTAGTTATAAATTAGACAAGAGGAACAAAAGGAGCTAAAATAAGCACATGCCAAGATATGTTACCGTGGATCTATTTGGAAAAGTAGGGGTCGGAAAAACCACCATTTTTGAGTTATTTGCTGGAGATAGATTATTGAAATATGGGGGCAATCTCTCCTATGATTTTCGGGGATACTACGCCCGATGTTGGGTTTTACCGCGGAGATGGCACCACAGCATGGTATTTTTGGCAGACCCAAAATTGGAGTGGTTTTGGAAGGACCTCAAGGTGAAAAATCTTCGGAAGCTTTTTGAGCCAACCAATGTGCTCATGATTGTTACGGACTCCACAAAAGAAGATGTTATGAATGTGAAGAACTCATTTTCCATCTATCCAAAAATTAAACGGAAATTAATAATCTATGTCATCGCCAATATGCAAGATAAAACTGGCAGACTATCTCCCACCGAAATTAAGGACATTTTGAATATGGACCAAGTATTGGGGTTAAACGCAAAAGGGCCAAATGCCAAAAAAAAAGTCGAATCATTTATAGAGGAGGCGGCAATCATGTATTTCAGGATGCTTTCTAAACGGGGAGTAGCAATGGAAATCTTGGACGAGAATCAAATTGGATTTAATAAAACAGAGAAAGAGGAAAATCAGAAAACAAAAAGTAAATACTCGGAAAAACTTCATAAATTGAGAAAGAAACGTATGGAAATTGAAGAAAAACTAAAAAAGGAAACAGAAAAAGAAAAAAAGCGACGATTTAAGAAGATTAAAGAGCATAAGGAGACATTGGAAGATATTAAAGAAAAGAATAATTCCAACGACTAATCAAATTTCTTTATGGCCCTATCCACTTCTTCATCCTCATTTTCATTTTCATTCACTTCTTCATCCTCATTTTCATATTTATCTCCATCATCTTCTTGCTCATTTAATTTATCAAAATATATTTGATCCCACATTTCCTTATTTTTTTTCGCCCGAAATTTCATTAATACCCCAAAGATGATAAAATAAACCACCGTAATTACCATAATTTCAATTTGAAAATCATCTGTGTACATCAAAAGATGGATGGTGAACCCTAAAACAAATCCGGTGAAGAGGCGGCTTTTGGTGGTCGCTTTCCTTATATGAAGTGCCTGGAGACCCCAATCTGTGAGAGGTACAATGGGAAGGAGAGATACTAACCAAAAAGCCGTAGTAGGAGCGATCATATAACCGAAGTCATACATAATTATTTTCGCATAAAGAATAGAAAGAAGTACCCCAAATATCATTGCAGTGCAACGTGTGCATAAATATACTCGAACCTTTCCCAACATAATCACGATTGTGTGATCATCATCTTCCAAAGGATGGTGGGTTAGAAATTCATGATATAGTTCTCCGGGTTCGGGAACTAAGAAAAGATCCTCCTCAGCCCGATCAATATCCTCCAAAAGTTCGGCATTTTCATTTTTATTTTCATTTTTGTTCCCTTCATCATCTACATAAATACCTCCATTTTCAAAATCTTCAAGAATTTTTGATCCAAATTCTTTCTTCTCGACTTTAGCACTGGAGTCAGAAACGGATTGAAGGGCCCTTTTATCCTCCTCTGTCAGAGGAAAATATGGAATCAAAGCCCTATCAATAACATAGAGGGTCATCCATGCGGGTACTGTCAAAAAAAGATTGTTCACGAAAAAATTGAGAACCAGATATTGTTTGGCATTTGTGGGAGAAAAATTTGAGGAGTCATAAGGGGGAAAAGATGCAAAAAAGTAAAGAATAAGCGATAATGCCGCAAAAACGATGATTTGAAACCCCACTTGTTTGAAAATTTTTTCACCATTATAATATTCGCCGCCCTCATAGGGAGGATAATGATGAAAAACTATCAGGGTTGCTAATAATATTGAAGGAAGATAGGTGATATCTCCGAAATTGTAAAGCTCAAGAATGAGCTGGCCACCTATCGCGCCCAAAAGGAGGGCACTTAATTTGAATATTTTCGATAAAAACAATACAAAATAAATGGAGGTCCAAAAATACAAGGGAAACTGCTTTAAAGCGAGGGGTTCGGAAAGCAAGAATCTAATTTGGACATAAGACCCACCTAGCTCTTCAGAAAGATAATAATAAATTCCCAGTACAACTGCAACCTCACACAACCAAATTATGACTTTTTGTCCAAAATTCCTCTTCAATGATTTATTTGGATCGTGGGTCCTCCCGAAATCCTTGAAATTGTCATGTTTTTGGGAGATAGGAATTCCTTTTGAACCGAAATCCTTTGAGGGGGTTTGATTTGGATCTTTTTCATCTGGTTCATTCATCATCTTATTCTCGTGAGTCGTGATAAGGGATTGTATGATTTTTTAATAATTCTAATTCTAATTCTGAATAATCGCGTATATTAAGCACTGAGCTTTCTAAATGTAGTGTAAATGGAGGTCTTGAAGATCTTATACTCAAATTTATTCTTTAAAATTGACCTAATTTGTGGAATTAGTTCACTTAACTTCTCGTGGACAATATGATTTTGATCTTCCTCAATATAAGGATCGTACTTGTGTAAATATATTAAAATTTCCATATTTTTCACATCAGGAAAATTAAGAATTTGGTTTAAGTATTCCATTGCATTCTCGTATTTGTTATAATCTTGTACATCTATTACAAAAATTAACTGTGAGGCGCGCTCCGCATTTTTAGGAAATTCCTCTAGGTACTTATCTCGGAACTTCTTTTGACCCCCGAAATCCCAAATAAAGAATCTTTTCTCATCCTCTACTATTTTCTGAATATCAATATTCTTTGTTGGCTTAAGAGAATAATAAGAGAGAATATTGTGAGTACCTTTCAATGAAAGAACGATTGAGGTTTTTCCACTATTCGCCAAGCCCAATACCATAATTTTTTTCATAGGTTTCTCCCCATCTATCAAATCTTTTTCCACATCTTCAATTTCTTTTAGGTTTACCATCTTCGCGAACCTCCCTCCAAACCCAGTATTGTTTGAAATCGGGTTTCCAAAATGTGATCCACCTTTTGTTGAATCTTATTCATATCAGAACTGGGTGCTCTTAAAAACGATTTTACTTCAATAAATACGCTTGTTGTAATCTCCCGTAAAACTTTCAGAGAGTGATCACCCGAACAGAAAAACACGAAAAAGATATGCTTATCATCATGGAAGAGATCTTTATTGATGAATACAATTTTAGAAAGAGACTCTCCAGCCGAATGAAAGCTTTCTTCCCCGAACTTAATAGTCGCTATCTTTTTTTGAAACAATTGAGCACCCATCGAATCAATAGCCGAAATAAGGCCACCCAATAAAGAAGGATCAACATCATGGGCAGAATTTTTAAATTTCTTTGAATAAAAGGGAATTCCACCTTGATCTACAATTAGCATTTGTTCAATCATCATTCTCTCCCCCAAAATCATAATGTTTTCGAGTTATAATATTAAATATAATATATTCTTATAATAATTTCTTCCTTTAGACTAAAAAATTGAAATTTTTAAGCATATTTAAATTCTAAAAAGGGCAAATAATCTCAATCATATTCCTTCTATGCCTTTTGTTACAAGATCGTTCCCAAAATACAATTTGGGGAGAAAGGGAATGATTAAACTTTAAATTAGATCTTAATTTTTTCAAAACATTGAAAATCTTGGAAAAAATACAAGAAAATCTATTAATTTCGATGAAAATCTTATTAAAAAAATCGTATTTTTTTAATAAACCATTCATCTAATTATTCAAAAGTTTTATTAAGTAAAATTAACAGAATAATATTAACGACTTTAATAGAATCAAATAATTACACATTAAGGAGAAGTTAAGATGGCTGTCACACAAGATATATTGTCGCGAAACGAAATGATTATCAGAGAACATCTATATCGGCAGATGGAAAACTCCCTTGATGTTGGAGCGGATGCATTGCAAGAAGAACTTAGTGGTACTGGCATTCTACTCCGACCAGTGGTTAAAAAAATCTATAACACAATTGTCCGTGGAGAATTGAGAACGTCAACCAAACGAATTATCGGCGGGATCATGAAAATGTGCAAACGAATGATTGCGGACGATGTCGAGGTTGATAGCGAGGAATTTTATGGCCGATTAGAGAAAAAGTTTCCGGATTACCTTAAAGTCGAAGCAACAGGTCAACAGTGTAAAGCCTCTCATAAAAACTTTCCAAAGTTAAAAAGAAATTTAAAGCGGACTTTTGAATACCAATTGAAGCCAGTACTACATCTATTACAGGTAGAGAAGCAAGTAGATGAATATGGTGAACTTTGTAAGGAAGCTTTTGACAGAGAAGAATTAAAATATCTCCTAAAAAGTCAAACCGATTCGATGAAATATGGAATTGACATAATCGAACAAGATAAGAGCATCTTGAAGTTGCCCGCAGGAAAGAACCTATTTTTGAAGGTTTTACGAAAAGGATTTAACCGGAAAGTAGAAGACTTTCAGAAAGAAATTGATAAATTCTATTCTTGAAATATTTATTTTTTCTTTTCTCAGATTTGTTTAATTTTTCTTTAGGATTTTATCGAATTCCCAAAAATCATTATGTTATGTACTAATTTTCTCCATTTGTATCATTTTTCCTCTATTTTATACGTCTTTGTTTAACTTTTCTCCTGGAATGAATCATTTTAAATGAAGCAATATTTTTGCTCTTAATGAGTAAGAACCGATCAAATTCCCAAAAAAAGATCCAAAAAGAAACAAATCCTAAAAATAAGGCAATCAAGTCAGAAAGACCAGACCATTTATCAGAAACAGAATCATCGATGGAGAAGAAAGATGAATTATGGCATGAGATTGGCTTCGTGCGACCTTTGGGTGGGCTCTTATATAATATCATGTTGGTATTAGGAGGATCTGTGTTTGGAATCGCTTTTAGCATTTGGTTGTTGCCAAATGTTATTTATCCATTCCCTTCGGCCATGGGATGGGAATCAATGACAAAATCTCTCTTCACATTTTATTTTGCCGTTGCAGATGTAGGACTTGGGACTGCAATTCAACGTTTTATTGGAGAACAGAACATAAAAAACCCACGTAAGTCGATTCAATACCTCCAATTCTTTATTTATTTCCAAATGTTTACTGGGCTTATTCAAATAACAGCACTCTCATTTTGGGTGATGGGTGCAGCCACCGAGGGGGATCTGGCCTATGCATCTTGGTTTTTCTTGCTATATTCTACAATACAATGGCCAGGTATGTTAGGGGTTTTTAAAGGAGCATTGGAATCATATCAGAGATTCGATAGGGCAAATATGATCGCCTTTATCCAAGCGATCCTCTTAGAAAACACCACCAGAATCATTCTTATTATAGCGGGGAGATATTGGGGTAAGCAGAACCCAATGATCGGTGAGCTTATGGGTGCCACCATAGGGAGTATAATTGGGGCATATGTGGATGATTTTCTTGCGGCAGTTATCGCAGCCAAATGGACCGTCCCGATCTTGAAGGAAATTGATCCTGAATGGGGTTTTCTTCGACTTTTCCATGTTGATTTCGATTGGGAGCTTGCCAGAGAATGCCTTTTATATGGTTTTAAAATTATGTTGCAAGGGGTTATCTTCCCAGCAGCCAATTTAATATCCGTGTTCATTCTCAAGGATTATCTCCCAAATTATCCGACAATATGGGGGATTTATCTAATTGCAGAAATGATCGGTACTATTGTCGGCGGGTTTGGATTCAATATAACCTCCTCATTTTCCGAAGCCTATAATAATGAAAAATATAGGCTGGCAGGAGATTATCTCACGCGGAGTTATCGATGGATAACTTTATTGGGAAGTTTGTTGGTGGGGCTTTTGTTTACTGGGGCATCATTAATCGGGGTTATTGCCGGGGAACGATTCTATTTAGCCGTACCCTTGATCCAAGCATTCATCATATTCAAAGTAATGGAATCAATCATTAAGCTCCATGATAAGGTATTCCGAGGAGGAGATAAACCAGAATATAATATTGTCGTTCTGATCGTAGAACAAACTTCACGATTAATCTTCTTATATATTTTTTTGGTTCCTATTCCATTAAGCGGGATGGCAATTGTTCTTTCTCGTGGATTAGGCTGGATAGTTAAGTGGTTTGTGAGTTATTTCCTCATACAAAAAAGGATGCTTAAATTTACCATAAATTTGTGGCAAACAATCGTGGTACCTTTAGGTGCGGCCTTTCTGGAAGCCATTACTATATATCTGATTAAGATTTGGTTATTTCCCATATTTTCTCAATCCCTTCCTCAAGTATTCGCCGCGGTTTTGACCCTCATAATTGGCCTCCTTGTCGGTCCATTTTCAATTTGGTTACCAGTATATGCGTTATTGGGTGGCTGGGATAAGGGATCATTGGAAATTCTAAAAAAAGCACTAATAATATCTGGTCCCTCTAAGCCATTTGTTCGGTTTATTCTGAAAGTATCCGTCTATTTTTCCGAGAAGAGCCCATTTTTCGAAAAATTTCCTATCGATACCACCGGAGTACAACAAGAGATAGGAGAATTAATAAACCGCAGAAGGGATGAAATACAGCAAATTAAGGAGTAATCTACTCCCGATATTTCAAAGATCCAAACAAAGTTTCAAAGATCCAAACGAAGTTTCAAAGATCCAAACCAAGAAACATAAAATCGAAAAAGCATAAAATTAAGTAATCATTATTCTCTCCATAACGTGGTGCAATTTTACAACCCCATTAAACGAATAAAATTCACCATAATCTGAGATAAAGGCGTTTGAGGTAAAACCCGATGAAAAAAAAAATATTGCTTTTAGCCGTTATTAACATTCTTTGGGGTCTCATTCCCATCGCAACCCAAGATTTTTTTGCGAAATATTCCCTCTTCTCGGTGGTGTTTGTAAGATTCCTCATAAGTGGCCTTTTCCTCCTAATTCTTGCGATATTAGGAGGTAAAACAGCAGGGATATCAATTCAAGAGTATAAAACATACCTATTTTCGGAGAACAGTAAATTTTTTCAGCTCCCACAATGGGTTTATTTACTTTTAATCGGTGGAATTGGGATGAACGCAAATATTATCTTATTTTTTTGGGGATTAAAAGAGGTGGGTGCCATTATCACCGCAATGGGGTTCATAATTGCATTGATCATTCTTACATTCCTAAACTGGGGACTACGGAAAGAAGAATTTTCCGGTTTTAAAACAATGTACTTGGTTATCTTGATAATTACTTTGATAATCTTGGCGGCGGTTTCATCAGTTCCCATTGAAGAAGGAGGCATCAGCGGCACAAGTTCAAATCCATCAAATAATTTCAATGGTTTATTTGAAGGCTTAACATATGGGGGTATATCATTGGTCGTTTTATATGGTTTGAGCTTGGTCTTATTTATCATTACCAGCGATACCGATCAGCTTTCGACCAATGAATTTCCGATTCTTAAAAAAAGGTCAAGCTACGAGATGTTTCGTTCCTTTATGAAACTGGCGATGATCTTTATTTTCTCGGCTTTAAGCTTGCTGGTTATCCTATCCATTTTATATTATTCAATGGGCATCCCTAATATACCCACAGATACATTAGAGGTAAATACGGCCATTGACGAAATTTTGCTTCAAATAGATCAGTTTTTTGGAGATTTAGAAAGAGGTGTCTGGTGGAAAATCCCACTTTCATGGAATGGTTTAACCTTAATTTTCTTTACAACGATAATTCCATACATAATTTATTATAGATTGGCAGAATCTTGGAAAGAAGGAACATTTGATCTCTGGGCAGGTGTTTTACAAATCGTGGAACCAATCATTAATATAATCGTCGGTGTTACCTTTCTTAATGAGAATTTTCCTGTGGAATGGCTTTTGGTTATTATTATACTGTTATGTATCGCGATTTTCATCAAATACATCAGCGAAACCCAAGCACAAATCCAAGCGATTATACTGATAAAATTAAATCCCTTGAATGGCGAAAATCCATTAGATACGAATGAGATAATTAAGAGGCTCTATAGAATAAAGAGTATACGCCAGATCCATAGCATCATGGGGGAGTTTGATTTGATGTGCACCGTATCATCCCCCACAAAGAAATACCTTAATTTGATTGTTCAAAAACAGCTAAACACAATTCCTCGAATTTCTAATTATCAAATATTAATTATAACAGACAATGTTAAGCAATAAATAAAAGTTCTTGACATAAAGAACATTCAGAATAAAAAAAATAATTAATAGAAGAATTAATCAAAAATATGAAAAGAGAAGAAAAGAGATGAAAAAATATACCAATAACAAGGAAAAAATCCAAGTGGCATGTTTTATCAAAATAAAAACAGGGAAAACCACTTCAATTATAAACAGACTAAAAGAAATAGACGAAGTCATCAAAATTCAATCTATTACCGGGGAATATGATATTTTGATTGAGATTGAGGCAGACACCCCCGATGATCTTTATGACATTTATTCCAAGGAAATCGATGTAATCCCCGGTGTGAAAGAGGTTCATTCCCATTATATAGTAAAAACATGGGATAAGAGATAATATAAAAAAATAAGGAGGAAGAAAAAATGGTTGTTAGAATTTTAAGTTTTATACGAATTGAATTGGGAAAAACCGAAGAAATGTATCAAAAACTACAAGAGATACCTCAGTTGAAAGAAATTTATGCGATAACGGGAAGATATGACTTGGCGATTGTCTTAGAGGCAGAAAATGGAGATATCATTCATGATATCTTTGCCGAAAAAATTGATGCAATGGATGGATTAATCGAATCTAACTCTCATTTAATCATGAAGCACAAATATCTTAAAGGTCTTTAATTCTTAAAGATCAAAGATATAAACAACAAAGAAGAATTTTTGATCATATATGAAAAAACATCAAAGATCAATTTTTTTTGGAATTTTCATGGGTCTCATTTCGTTATCAAGCATCATTGGATTACAAATTAATGATTCCCATATCGGACATGGGCAGGAGATTAACCTCATCGATCAAAGCGGAACCAAATTGTATTCAACATACTATGAACCTCTACCCCAGAAAGATATAGGGATGGGAACAATCATTTTATCAGGGTTTGGTTCTGATCAAATTGGGATGCAAAATATTGTATCCGAAATCCAGGAAATGGGATTTCATGTCTTTGTATTTGATTTCTCGGGGCACGGGAGATCCGGAGGAACATTGGGTTTTGATAACGCCCAAACAGATGAATTGGCCAAACAAACCTTGCTCGCCAAACAAAAGTTTATGGAAATGAGCGGGCTTACATCAGAAAACCTAATGATGGTAGGGCACAGTATGGGGGCCAGGGTGGCGATTCAATCCCAAACTATGGATTCGGACCCGGTTTCATCCCTCTTTCTTTTAGGAACCTCCATCAGTTTGGTGGAAAATGTGCAATCATCATTTTTCACGGGTGTGGAAGACTCGGACATATCTTGGATACGTTCCTTGAATGCAACTAATCCCGCATGCGACATTGGAATGGTTAGTGGCGGTTGGGATGATGTTCTAACACCGGATGCCGCCCAATTGTTGCAGAACAAACTTATCACGGGAAATTCCTCTAAAAAAGGAACTCAAGAGGGGTTGGAATACCGCAGAGATCTTCAGATTATCCCAAGAGTATTTCATAATTATGAAGTTTATTCGGCAAAGTGTATGAAAGCAATGAAAAATTGGATATCTAGCCACCAAATACAATCTGAAGGGATTGAAAATAAACCAAAAAAAACACAAATCAGAATTTCCTTATGGATCGCTTTCATCGTGAGCCTTCCCCTTGGAATCATATTCACTATAATGGCAGATAACGAGACACCGAAGCACAAAAGGGGAGGGGATAAGAATAAAAACCTATCGGAAAAACCTATTAATGAAAAAACAAAAGAGAAAAAAGAAATAAAAAAAGAGAAGGAAGAAAAGGGGAAAAAAGAGATACAAGAACAAAAAGATATCCAAAAGGAGAAAGGAACAAAATTATCGGAGAGAAATGGAATTATGATCCAAAATATCGATAATTTTCTTAAATATAAACTCTTTTTGTGGGTTCCCGCAATTTTAGTCGGAATTATCCTTTGTGCATTGTTTTTCATAATACCATTGGGCCTCCCAGTATTTAATATGGTATATGTAGGATTCATTGGAGGAAACGGTGTATTACTACTTTACTCTTATAAAAAAGGAAAATTGAAAGGAATAAAAAACAGCTTTAATCCCCGAATCCTTCAAGATTTAAGTAATTACAAAGAGAAAGCAATAAAAAACCAATCTCAAAGAAGAAAAACGGTAATTGGCATTTCAATATATATCATAATAACCTTATTATCGGTCCTATTTGCCCGTAGCGGAATATATTTTGTTTTTCCAGCCAATCAAAGGATCTTTTGGCTTTTCTTATTTAGCGGTTTTATCGGTTTAGGATTTTATTTCGGATGGGAGGAACAAGACGCAATTAAAAGAATGAGAATACCAAATAAAAAGAAGAACAAGAGTAAAATTAACCTCAATCTCATCGGACTTCTCCCCTTCTTCATCTTTACCGTGTTTTTCGCAATATTGGGATCCTTCTCGGGAATGATAGGAGGAATTCACGGATTAATCATTTTGGGATTAAGTCTTCTGCTGGGAGATTTTTTGAAAAAGCAAGATTTTCCAAACTTTTTGATCGCTATCCTTCAAGCCTTCTACTTGCAATTACTAATTCTACCGCAAGGAGTTTTATTCGGATTGTAAAATATAGAATATAGGGAACCTAAAAAAAGATTAAAAGAAATGAGAAAAATGATAATATATAAATCATAATAAGAGTTTTAGGGACTTCAAACTTGCTCCTCTATTTTTTCTTGAGTTTCTGATGCAATTTTTTTATTTTTTTGTTCCTCTGGCCCATGTAATACATAATGCATTCTTTTTACCAAAACATAAGCTATGATTGGACCAAGAATTCCTGCTAATGGCCAATACCATTCAAAATCCATGATTGTGTATTTAATTCCAAGCAAACCCGCCAAGATAGCAATACCGCAAAACAAGGCTAAAATGGACCAGACAAATTCTCCATTCGTCACATAGACTTCAAATTCTCCCTCCTCTTGTTGGGGTATTTTTAATACCGAAAAATAAACCCATCCAATTGCAAGAATTGCGGTCAAAGTTGCCCATAACACATCGCTGGGATAATGAGAGCCATGAACAATCCGACCAAATCCCATTAACACAGTAAATGTTATAGAGGTAGTAAAAGTCAACACACACACCCATGTCTTTTGGGTTCTAATTGAAATATAGGCAAAGATAATCATGAGAGCTGCAGTAGTGGTGTGCCCAGAGGTAAAACTTCCATGGGAGAGGGCATCATCCAAAGTTTGTTTCCCCATCATCCACATTTCGGAATACAGTCCAGGATTTTCAAGCGCATCCCCAGGCCGTTCTCGAGCAAAGAAAGCCTTGAAACCCCTGTTCATAACAACCAATACAATCGCTGAAGCCAACACAAAACCACAGTATTTATAAATACCAATTTCTTTCATTTTTTTCCTTAGAGGTTTGATAATAATGGAAAGTAAATAAGGAAAAATGAATAACGCGATAGAAAAGTAAGCAATATCCTGCCCACCTAATCCATCACCTTCAAGAATAGAACGATCCATAACTTCTCCGAATTTATCTAAACTAGGATTATTGGCAGCTCTATTTACCCACATTTCTACTAAAGCCAGATCATTTCCCCAGAAAAGAATCGAAAAATAAACCGCTACTACACAAAATAGGGCAATCATTGAGGCTTGAAAAGACCATTTATTGTACAATCGTGTATCACCAGAACTTTTCTCCCCGAACAAATCCCCTTCTCCAAGATTATGCTTGAAGCCATAATTGAAACCAAATAGCATCAATAATTCAATCGAGGGCAATAACCAAAATAGGTACCAGTATTCGTCCAAATGTTTGAGAAAATTGGATCGAGACAGAATGACAGCAAGCCATAAAATATTGGAAAATATTACCGAAATTGCCCTCAGTTTTAACTTGCCCGTTGATTGCCTTGCCATTTTTACATATCTGGAAAGAAATGTAAGAAGAGATACGCCAAGAACGGCCCAGATTAAATAATAAAGAACTGTATATATCCAATATTGGGCGCTCCCCTTTTGGGGAAGGGTAATCATTTCCATAATACGTAAAATTGTCGGAACCGGTGTTAGATATAAACACAATTTGCTGAGTACCGGATTTTTTCTCCCCATCATATACTTCTCCACGGGTTTCATAATGAAGTAAAGCGATAAAAGAATAAATGTTAAAATTAAAATGAAATACGACTGAATATGAACCGATGCGAAATCAAGGCCCATGGCTTGATATTCCTCGCTTGAAGGAAATATTCTTTCACCCGTGAAAAACGTTCGGGAAGTAAGATCGATGTCGTAAATAAGGGTACTTAAAGCCACTGAAATGAAGTACATCCCTAAACCCTTTTGGTATTGTTTTTGGCTTTCGTTTTGACACACATCCAGCTTTAAAAGCAACCGGATACCAAAAGCCAGAATCAGAATTAATGCGGTATAATCTAATATAAAACCTAAAACTTGAAACTCATAAGACCCCATAAGAACCATAAACAGCCATATAATTTTAAGCTAATCCACATTTAAAAAATGAAAACAATCCACAAAAAACAATCCACAAAAAAATGAAATATTGATTTGGGATTATTAAAAAGGTTTAAAAAAAACAGAAATTTATTTTCTATCTATGAAAAAATTAAGCATTGCACAAATAACTGGATTATCAACCGAAGATCTATTAAAATATTACCAAAAAGCCATAAAAAACGATTGGATCAAGTGTCCTTTGTGCCAATCGACCGATCTTGAAGTGTTTGGAATTGATAAAAATTATAATAACGGAATTATGCTAAACTGTAAGAATAAGCATGATTTTGCCGTGCAAAGAATCCACAAAGCCCTTGAATATATGATGGAAACCCATATTAAGGAATAAATAATCATTAGATTGGCATATTAGAAAGATTCTTTGCTTCTTATTTCTTTTCCTTTTTCTTTGTGTCCTTTCTCTTCTTTTTTCTGCGTTTTTTTCGGGTTTTTTCAATTAATTTTTCGCAAGGGGCCCCCACAGGACATTCATCACATTTAGGATTGGTCGGTCTGCAAATATTTTTACCAAACGAAACCAAAGTATAGTTAATCTCACCCCAAAGCTTTTTCGGAAACACTTTTTGTAGTGCCATTTCCGTTTGTTTAGGCGATTTAGTATCGACCCACCCCGTCCTATTTGAAATACGATGGACATGAGTATCCACCGCGACCACATCTTTGGAAAAGCTGATGGAAAGTACACAATTTGCCACCTTTCTCCCCACTCCTGGCAATTCAAGTAATTTTTTCATTTCATCAGGGACTTTATCATCATACTTTTCGTGAATAATGCGAGCTGTTTCCTTTATTCTTTTGGCTTTCTGAGAATAAAAGCCCGTAGAATAAACAATCTCCTCAAGCTTTTCTATTGGTGCTTCTGATAAATCTTTAGGATTAGAATAGGTCTGCCATAAATCTTCAATAACTTGTAAAGTCGTTTCATCTTTGGTCCTGACTGAGAGTATAGTGGCAATAAGTGTTTTAAAGGCCATTTTATGTCTTTTTTTATGATTTCGGTCCTCTATGGGAATATTTTCATTCGCATCAGGCTGAATCACCTCAAGAAGCAAGTTCGTACCCTTGATCTCTTGATACATTCGATTAAGCATCTCTATGGGTGATAGGTTTACCTCTGAATTTTTTTTCTCACTCATTGTAGTAATGAAAAAAAGATTAAAGATCACAATAAACTTCGGATTACAAGTTATAAGTTTTTATTTTCCTTCAATTAGATACATATTTTTTTCTTTTTTATTTTGAATAAGTGAATGTTTCCTTTTCCTACTCTTTTCCATAGTAAAAAATATGTATTTTATATGAAAAGATATATATTCTTTTGAAAAATATCCTTATCTAAACTTATAGACAGAGTTTATGAATAAAACATATATTTTTTGGAACAAAATTGAAGTTCGCCCCTCTATAAAGGATGGGCACCCCTACGAGTCCGCTAAGCTTTGGCTGATGAGCATATCTTAGGGCAGTGTGCCGTAGAAAGCCCATTCCACTTGTTTAGAAAGGATTCCTCCTTCAAAGAGGATTGCTTTTTGAGATTACTTGTAATTGCGTTCACTACAAAAACTTTTATTAATTTTATCAACAGAGAAACCCATTTTCTTGGATATTGCCTCAATAAGAGTACAACTTATATGGGGAGATAATTCAAGAGCTTCCTCATGAGCCTTTTTTTCAGGTATATCTAGAGTTTCTATTAAGAATTTTTCTACGATGAAGTGATGGTTAGAAAGGTGACCTGCCTTTTTTTTCCCATGCTTTGTGAGTGTCACACTCCCATATTTCTCCCAATTAACCATTTTATCCTTTTCTAATCTTTTTAGCACCGAGTTCAAAGTAGAATGCTTCATATCCAGATGTTTTCGCAAATTACCTGGACTAATTGGACGTTCCCAAAAAAAGAGAAACTCCAAAACTTTTTCCTCTCTGTCCATAATTACCCATCCTCCCCACCACTAGACTTATTTATAGATGATTGAACAGATTCTGCTTGTTTGGAATAAAGTAAATCCGTCTTATATGCGATGGCAATGATTTCATCGGCCCTCTCCCTTAGTGGATGACCGTCGTAGCGAATGGTCTTATCTAAAATTAAAAGTCTTTTGGAATGTTCTCGGATGAGATCCACATTATGATGGACCATTATAATAGTTAATTGATATTTTTGGTTTAGTTCATCAATAAGCTGAAAGATTTCTTTAGTCATACGAAAATCTAAACTGCTTGTGGGTTCATCCAACAAAAGAATCTCGGGATTCCGGGATAAAGCCCTTGCAATCATAACCTTTTGCTGTTCTCCCCCTGAG
>CAZEPC010000003.1:27246-57483 GCA_964513765.1 uncultured archaeon | reverse complement strand
AAAAATTTCAAATTCTAAATATTTTTATTTTTATACCATTTGACCATAGACATTAATATTCCCTGTACTTGCCTCCAAAATTCCATAATATCCTGGAATTTCTCCAAAATTTAGGCTCTCCATTAAATTATTCGTTTGAGTAAATCCAGAATTTGGATGAAAATTTAAATCGCCTGTGGAGACATCTCCCTCAAATTTCGCTGCTCCTATCCCTGCTTCACCTGTGAAATTTAAATAAATATTTCCAGTTGAAAGTTCAATATCCATCTGTATATTAGAAATTTGATTTACTTTTTGAATGATATTTAATCTAAGATTTCCCGTGGAACCATCTATTTTCCAAGTTTCTTCGTTAGGATATGTACAATTCACTAACTTCAAAGATGTTTCGCCAGTTGAGAACTCTCCTTCTATAGTTCCGTTTAATTGACAATTCAGAAACTCTATATCTAATGAACCTGTACTCATATCAAATCTCAAGTCTCCTCCTATTGATACCTTATCTCCGTAAATCTGCACATTACCTGTAGAGGAATCAACTGAAAAATCCTTCTTAATTGATGTGCCTTGTTTTAGATTAATATTGAGGCTACCAGTAGAAACTTTAAGATTCAATTGCTCAATTAAGGTATTTTTTCCACTCTCAAAATATATTTTTCCTGTGGATGATGAACCTTTAAACGAAAATTTCACATCTGATCTTAAGATTATATTTACTCGGCTTTGATCTTTTAGGATACTTCCAAATTTGGGTTTCCATTCTATTTTAAATTCAGTAATGTTTTGACTGTTTTCCCATGTTATTTTATATACATCGGAAAGTGATTCAACTCCCCATCCTTGGAAAATAAAATCAAACTGGGCGTTTAATTCAATAATTGATTGCATTGGGCTGGAATTATATTGATAATACACATTTGTGCTGGACACCTCTATGTTAAACTCTTGTCCTGAGATTTCAGACGCGTTGGCTTCATTAGAAAAGGTGTGCTGATAAGATAGATCTTCATCAATATCTATGGAGGGTGCAAAAAAAAACAATCCACTTGAGATCAAACCTCCTATTAGCAATAATAAAACTATTCCCTTTAATATTTTTTTAATGGATGCATGTTTATTTTTTCTCTTTCCGGGGAAATTTTTTTGAGTATAACCTTGCTCATTTTTCTGAGAGGATATATTATGTAATCCTTGTTCTTTCTTTTTTTCTTTTGCTTTGTAAGCTATTTTCTGCCCTCTTGCTGCAGACTCATCCTGTTGCCCTGAAATATTTTTAAGAGGTTCTCCGCAATTGGGGCAAAATTCCATCTCATCGTCAATTTTTGAACCGCATGTTGGACAATATACCATCATTTTCTACTCCTATTTGTATATTCTTGGAAAAATACATTATTGCATGAAGGAAAAACAATTTTCTTGAAAAGAATGTTTTCCCATCTTATTTTATAGAAATAAAACCCTTCCTATTAAACATCTTAAGCCCATATTTTGTCATTCAAATTTTAATGCAAATAATGCGGTTTGTTTCATTTTTATATGTAATCTTAATTTAACATCATCAAAATAACTTAAATCTTCTTCTCCGTTCCAAGATACGGTTTTCCAATAAATATCTCCGTTAAGAAGGTCACAATCATCTACTGTGAATCCAGGGATTTCTCGTTGTGTTAGTTGATCATAGAGACCAATTTCAATAAAACCAGGATCTCCGGTAAGTGTATTAACTTTCAAGTGCGGGGAACTATTACAAAAGATAGTGGTCCAAAACTCCCCGAAATTGGCTGCTTTTAATCCCATGAATCCATCTTCCCTATATTGGGCTTTGAATAATCCTCCTGTATTTCCCTCTGGTTTTGGATCATTATGTCCGTGTGGGTAATGTGAATGAAAAATATTCCATGTGTGAGGTTCTTCATCCTCCCAAATCCCCCTTCCAAAATATATTGCTCCTTTATGATGGATTCCATAGATGTCTTTAGTTATTTTTATTGGCGCTTTACAAGGTCTGAACCATTGCTTTCCAGTCCGAGAAACATACATCTCCGTATCTAAATAATCTTGCGTTCTGTGATAAATGGACGGAAACATTAAATATGCACGATGTTCTTGTGTGGTCCCAGGCCAGATATGAAACCCATTTGTATAATAATCACTATCTGGAGGTTGATTTGGGTCTGAGATAAAAATAAGATCAAATTCATTAAAATCTGGCCAATTCCAAAAGCTTTCTGACTCTGCTCGGATAATTCCTCTACGTTCTTTATACCAAGTTCGAAAATAACCAATATATTTTTCCAGCTCCTCATCCCAATAGATAATGTTCTGGGAGTCAGCTTCTGTATCGGCTAAAACTTTTTCTTTCAGATTCCAATGTATGCCATCTGGAGAAGATCCTCCGTAGGTTTTTCCCTTAGGTCCACAATATGAAATTTTATATCTTTCTTCTTTGGTTCCATGTGAATCTTTAAAGATGTGTGATCCATGGATCCCTACTCCTAAAGGATTTGTTTCGGGTGTAATTAATATGTTATTTTCTTTATTATTATGATAATTTACAAGACCCAAATTAGGTCTTTTCCAGATATTCCCTGTTTTGGATTCCGCATAACATAGAAAAGAATCGTAATCTGTCCATTTATCATAATTTTTTTGATGGAAAACTTCATAATATAGTTTTAGCGTTTTTTCATCCCGAAATACTGTGGAATAACCCGCAATATATCCTTGTTCCCAGGGCATTTCATGAGAAAAGACAGGTAAATTTTCGACCCTTGGGGGAAAGATTTCAAGATTAATACCACGAGGGACCATTGCGTGGGTACTTTTAGGATTTTCTTCGTGTCTGAGCCGGGAACCATAACCAGGAAATACATATTGCCAATCAATAAATACAACTTTTTTCCCTGTCAAATCAGAAATTTTTCTTTTATCTTTCATTTTCTTTATTATCTTCCCAAGTAAAAAAAAGCCATAAAAAGTTTGCTACATTTTTCTTCTAAATGAAAAATAATGATAATAAATCTTATAATCTAAATGGAAGATCTTTCCAAACTAAACCAGATATAAAAAATTCTGAAGAATCTGTGAAAAAGGCAAAGATTCTATGCTTATTTTATTATTTTAATGTTTTTCTAATTTCTGGACTTAGTGTTTGGTTTCTTCCGATTGAAAATATCTTTCTTAAAACTCTAGTGGCTGATATATTGGGGACCTTGTTTATTTATACGGTGAGTGTAATTCATAATAATGCTAGTTTTTATGATCCTTATTGGAGTGTATATCCTGTATTCATTGCGTTTTATTGGTTGTGGGAATTTTACAAACAATATAACAACATTTCAATAAAACAAATTGTAGTGGTTGCGTTAGTTCTGTTCTATGCCATTCGGCTTACTTATAATTGGGCTTCTCATTGGGGAGGTTTTGACCATGAAGATTGGCGTTACAAAAAGTTTAGAGAGGAAAATCCCAATCTATTTTGGGTTATTAATTTAATGGGTATTCATCTTATGCCAACATTAATGGTTTATAGCGGTTCTCTTTCCCTTTTTCCCGCTTTAAAGCCAAATACAAATTTTAATATTTTGGATATTTTGGCAACTATTGTGACTCTTTTTGCAATTTTAATTGAAATGTTTGCTGATATCCAAATGCATAGGTTTGCAAAAACAAAAAAGAAAGGTGCAATTATCGAAACTGGATTGTGGAAGTATTCTCGACATCCGAATTATTTAGGAGAAATAACCTTTTGGTGGGGGCTTTTCTTATTTGGGTTTTCTAGTGATCCTTCCTATGCATGGACAATTATCGGACCAATTGCTATCACTTTACTATTTTTATTCATAAGTATACCTATGATGGAAGAAAGGAGCCTTAAAAGGAGGCCAACATTTAAAGAATATCAAAAAAGAGTGTCAAAGTTATTGTTATGGTTTCCTAAAAAGGTAAATGACCGTAGAACCTCCAAAAAATGAAAACCAATAGTTAAAAAGAAAGAAATATAAATGGGAAGGAAAAAAAGATTATAGAATTTTTCTAATTTTTTAGATTTATCTTTTATTCTTTATCTTCGTAAGGATGGCGCGTTGTACCCCAAAACTCCTTAAGCTTCTCCAGGATTGTGAAATCCTCAATGAAACCTTCGATGGATTTAAGAAGCATATCTTCCCAATCCACATCCTCATAGGATTCCATTTTTTTGGCTAGATTTTCTGGAATATCTAATTCCAACTTCATATTAGAAAGTTGATAATTTGATCTTAATAATTTTTTGCTTATCTTTTTCATCTATGAATTGATAATTTTGTTGATGAGGATTGTGTTTATTGATCTTGGTCTTAATCTTGTCCTTATTGACCATTTACCAAGCTTTATGGTTATATTCCTCTTCCAGCGCCGTCGATTTATTGCAACTACCACTTTTTGAGAATCTTTATTTTGAAAAGCAATAATTTCAAATCCCCACCTGCGAGGTCTTTTTGCATGTAAATATCGCGCACCTGCCCGGATAAACCTCATAAAATGAACATGCATGTAATAATCGAATCCTTTTATGCAAGTATTTGTTTTTGGTTGCCTTTGAATAAGAGTTTGGCTAGGATTAAAAGGACCATTATTTGGATTTCCCTCCGTGTCTAAAATGGATACCCAACCATTGTATGAACTAGATCCATATCTTAAATATCTTGCCAATCGTAGAGCTCCCCATAAACCGAACACAGAACCTTCTGTGAAATAAAATGGGATCGAAGGATATTTTTTTCGGAATTTTTTCATCATCTTTGGTGAGCTCCATCCGAGCGCAGAATAATGATGAAAAGCAATTCCGTCTGCAAATTTCACTGCTTTAGGATCATCTAATATTGTTTGAGGATATTTGGCTGCTCTAAAGGGGATGTCATCCCAATTGTGATCATAAATCCATATTTCAGTTTTTAGGTTTTCTTCTTTTATCATCGGTCCTAAATGTTTTTTCAAGAAATCTCTTTCTTCCCTTCCTTTCCAATTCCATGAACAAGAGGGCATGTTCTTGGTATTATGCAGTGGTTCATTCTGAATCGTTATCGCATGAATTTGAATTCCCAATTTTTGATATTCCTTAATATATTTAATAAGATAATATGCATAAGCCTTCCAATATTTTTTTAGAAGCCTTCCTCCACATAATGAATTGCTATCCTTCATCCAAGCGGGGGGGGACCAAGGAGATGCAAAAAACTTGATATCCGGGTACATGTTTTGAGATTCTTGAACAATGGGAACGATAAGTTCTTTGTCTCTTTTAAGGGAAAATGATTCATTAATATGTTGAATAGGTTCTTTGTTTAATTTTGGGGGCTCATCACAATATGTATACCAAT
Source organism: uncultured archaeon (assembly GCA_964513765.1). Taxonomy (GTDB): domain Archaea; phylum Asgardarchaeota; class Lokiarchaeia; order Sigyniarchaeales; family Promethearchaeaceae; genus CAZEPC01. The sequence goes on along the minus strand of CAZEPC010000003.1, from coordinate 52,123 downwards.
TAGTCCCGGTAAAATCAGATGTGCCTATGCATAACCTCCATAAGTTCATACCTGCCCCTTCATTTGGATCTATAAGGGCTTTAAGTGCTCGTTTACGATCTTTTGGGGATAATTGAAGCAAATTGAAACAAGAGCTGTGCTCAAAACTATAACCCATACCAATTATTTTCTGCTTTTTAATCGATTTATTTAGATTTATCTTTAATTTTGTGTTGTTTTCCTCTTCTTTAGACTTTACATCCAAATTCTGACTTTCGTTTAATATGTATTTTAAATCCTTGGTGGTTTCAAGATGTTTTACATTTTTCATTGCATTATTTCCAAAAAGAAACTAAATTATAATAAATTAGTTCTCATATTATGTGATATATAAAAGATGTCAAAATATTGGGAAGAATTCTATATCATTCAAAGAGAATCTGGGCAAGCCCTTTTTCATGTTTCTTTTTCAAATAAGAAATATGATGCAGATCTTTTTGCGGGTCTTTTCAGCGCGATTCTACAATATGCAAAAGCATATTCAAAGCAAGATATTGGTAGCTTTGAGATGAAGAAAAAATTGATTTTGATTGCCCAAAGTGATGATTTTCCCGTACTTTATGTATATATTATAGATAAGAAAAGAGTTAAAAAGAAAAAGAAAATAACTCAAATGCTCAATTTTGTAAAGGAAGAATTCGAAGAAGCCTATCCTAAGGAAAAAGTCGTTGATTGGAATGGTAATATTACTTATTTTAAAAGATTTAAAGAAAATGTAGATAAGATCCTTCATCCATGGAAAAGATTCGAGGAATTTGGTTTTTAGTCAAAAAGAGATATTTTTATAGATTTAAAGTTATTAGACTTTTCGTTCAATGGAAACACTCCAATCAGTTTTAGAATTGTTTTGAGCGTTCATATATAGAAGAACTTCTGCATGTCCCAAACGAAAATCTTTTGGTCCGATAAGTGTAATTCTTAGAGTAAATTGCCCTTCAATTAGTGGTAATTTGAAAGGAAATTTGATATGATTCTGAATTTTTGGTTGAAGGATAACCTCCTTCAATAAAACATTTTGTTTGGTATTCGGAGAAACCAATTCAATATCAATCGAAACTTCATTTTTACTGGGATTATGGATCCAGATTTCAAAATCCTCTGGGTACACTTTAACTCCTCTTTTTTTATTGTTTTGAAGTTTTATGGCTCTTTCCTCCAATTGTTCCCATTCTTCTTGATTAAAATTTATTTGTCCTATTATTTCCTCTTTTTCATGCAAAACAACTTGGTTTATATCCAAACGGGGTAGTTCCTTTAATTCTTCAAAGAAATTCTTTAATTTAAGTAAATCTGGTTTTTTATAATCCTTAGAATATTTTAATATGGTTTCCAAGGTAATATCCCGTTCCTTATCAATATGGGGGGCGTCCTCATAAATAAGAGGGGAGAAAATCACCCCCCCGTGGTTAATTATTTTGTAATTGGGTAGGGTACTTTTTTGGAATTCTCCCTTTTTAATAATTTTAAATATTGCTTGGAATTGGGGATGTTTTAACATAAGCGGAGTTACCATAATTCCATGGGGTGCTAATTGATCAAGAAGTACGTGTGGGATGTATGGAACAGCACCTGTGACAAGGATTTTCGTAAAGGGTCCTTTTTCTTTTAAGCCGTAGATTGGATTTTGATTTCGCACCCACATATTTTGAATTCCCAGCTTTATAAAGGCTTCCTCAGTTATCGAGGCAACCTCCTCAACTTGTTCCAGAATGTAAACCTTATCCACCAGGTTGGCAATGACCCCCTCAATAACACCTCCCTTTGAACCTAAGATAAGTACATTATCATATTCAGAAAGTTCCATCATTGAAGTCATCATTGAAATCATGTGTGGTGCGGAACAAGTCCTCGCGTTTTTTTGATCCTTAAAATAAATTAAGGCTGGACTATCCATAAGAACAAAGCGCTTCAGCTGGTCCTCATCAAAAACTCGTTCTAAGGGCATATTTCCAAAAACTTCCTCGACTCTTTCGTCTCGAAGATAGCCCTTTTTGACGTGATCCTTCAGTAAATTCTTAAATGTTGACCGCCAATCTATTTTCATCATATTATTCAATAAAAGGGTTGCTTAAATAATTTAGTGGTAAATAGAGCTTGTTCCAAAAAAGCCTAAAATCCTTTTTAATCATTAAATTCTTATTTGATTTATTTAAGTTTCTCTTATCATTTTGTTTTACATGTTTAAATCTGAATTACCAATCTCTTTTTTGATTATCGTCCCTTTTAGAAGTTCTCAAAAGGAAAAATCCTACTAAAAAACAATTTAGCACAAGAAAATCTATTATTATATAAGTGATTCTTGTTCCTTTTTTGGAACATAATAAAACTATTATATAACTGACAAAGGTGAGAAAATGCTTGTTGAGCAAAAAAAGTCTGAAGATCTCTTGGTATTATTTGCTTGCCATGAATCAACCTCCAATTTAAAAAAGGTCATTAAGGCTTTAAATCATATGTTTGAAATAAAAAGAGAAAATGATTCCACAGATCGGTTTAACTTTATTGCATTTCAGGAAAATGGTCCAGTATTCTTTGAAGATTTCCTTTTTGATTATGATTACATCATAGACTCTCTTGATGATATGAAGGGATCATTGGTGCCCGCTAATTTATCCGGGGGTATTATGGTTGCAATCACATTTATAATTGATGTTTTTAAAATTGTAGGGGATAAAGTTTTTCGTCTCCTTATTATTAATGACTCTTCAGCAAAATCATTGGCCAATGTAGAGGTTTTAGAAAATTTGACATCTAAGGTTCTCGATTTCCCCTTTTATATCGATATTGTCCGTTTTAATACCGATAACCCAAAAGAGGATCTAAAACAAATTCGTTTTGCTAATAAAAATCACGGAAACGTATATTTTGCAGAGGGATACCGGGATCTTAAAGATTTACTTGAAGATATTGCTCAAAAAAAGGATTTGCCAAAAGATGTATTTGATGGGGAAAATTTTAAAATCGCTGAGAATAATATTCCCTTTTTCGAAAATCTTGCTCAAGATCTTTGGGTTGTTGAAGATAATGAAAAAGAAGAACAAAAATGCCAAATTTGTAGGGATGGAAAAGGTGAATTGGTCAAATGCCCTAAATGTGAATCGGTATCACACCCAGATTGTTTGGCTAGGTGGGCTAAGATGAGCAATATTGGTATCCCAAATGTTTTCCGGTGTATGAATTGTTTTAATCTCCTTAAATTGCCATCGGATTTTGTTGCGGATGTACAATCTGGCAATTATACTAGGCCTATCGAAGTACAAGAGACTGATCAAAATAGTCTCCTTATGGAAAGAGAAAAATCGGCAAAACCTGAACTTCAACATAGTGATGACCCCTTAGATGGAATGGGGGGAGTAAATGAAGATTTTGGGGGAGGATATGAGGATGAGGAATATAATTTTATGGAAGATTCTGATTTAGAAATCCAATTCTGCGAAAATTGCGGAACGTTGAATCTTCCCGAAGCTAAGAAATGTAGTCAATGTGGAAAAAAATTTTGAGTAGTAAATTTAGATGTTTTTAATTCTAATGATTTTTACTTAGGGATTTTTCGTTTATTCAAAAGTTTGTTAAGGCAAAGATAAATAGGATATTTGTGATTAATATTATATAACACAATTCCCTTTTTTCATAAGAAGCACTCCCTAAATAAAGGAAGTATAGTAAAATGTCGGTTGAAAAAAAAGATTCTGAAGATAAGGAAAAAAGTTTAGAAGATGGTGAAAAAGGCTCTAATTATCTTATTTCATACACTCGCCACTTAGAAAGACGCTTAAGAAACTTGGATGCTATGAAATCGAAATTGGAAAGAGAGCTACTTTCTTCACAAAGAGATTTGGCGAATTTGCGGCAAGAATTAGACCGGCTACGACAACCCCCATTAATCTCGGCCACCATTACAGATATTCTTCCTGATAATAGGGCGGTGGTAAAATCAAGTTCTGGCCCTTCATTTGTTGTAAAAGTGGCACAAAAAGTGAATGTAGACAGTTTAAATATTAACGACAGGGTTGCGTTAAACCAGAGGACTTTTGCAGTTATGGAAAATTTACCATCGGTAATAGATCCATTAGTTCAAGTGATGGAAATTAAAGATACTCCACCAGAGATTACCTATGGTGATATTGGGGGTCTAAAAGACCAACTTCAAGAGGTCCGAGAAACGGTAGAACTTCCTTTAATAAATCCTGATATTTTCAAGAAGGTTGGCGTAGATCCACCAAAAGGCATTCTTTTATTCGGTAAACCTGGAACAGGCAAAACTTTAATGGCTAAAGCAGTTGCAAACGCTACCAATGCCTCATTTATTCGTATTATTGGGTCTGAGCTTGTGCAGAAATTTATTGGAGAAGGTGCCCGTATGGTGCGGGAACTTTTCCAGATGGCACGTGATAAGGCACCTGCAATATTATTTATTGATGAATTGGATGCAATCGGATCAAAAAGAATTAAAGTTGCTACCTCTGGAGATAGAGAAGTACAAAGGACTCTTATGCAATTATTAAGCGAGTTGGATGGCTTTAATAACCGGGGAGATATTAGGGTAATTGCTGCAACTAATAGGCCAGATATTTTGGATCCGGCTTTACTAAGACCGGGCCGATTTGATAGATTAATCGAATTCCCAGCTCCAAATGAGAATGCCAGGGTACAAATATTCAAGATTCATACTTCTCATATGAATTTAAGTGATGAGGCAAAGCAATTCAAGAAGTTTTTAAAAGCTACAGAAGGAGCATCGGGCGCAGATATAAAGGCTATTTGTACCGAGGCTGGTATGTTTGCAATTAGAAGAGAATCTGAAGTTATTTCTGAGGGAGATATACGGAAAGCAATCACTAAAGTGAGAAAGAACGCTAAAAAGACCACAGATAGATTCAAATTATATGCATAATTTTTTCTGTGTGTAGAATCTTTATGTCCGCAGTGGAATGGAAATCACTAAGTAGGAAACATTTATTTGATCGAATTAGGGCTATTTTATCCTATCAATTCAATCAAAAATTCGCCCAGGTTTTTTTAGCCCCTTTTCAAGATATGAAAATAAAATTTTCAAGAAGAACAGGTAAGATCAAATATCTTTTCTTGAAATCTGAGTTACAAGGTGTCTATTTGCCGAGACTTGGAACTTTTGCAATTTCATTATATGCTGCAAGAAGGATTTACAAAAAATTATCCCCTCCAAGATTTCGGGTACAAGTACTCACAGATATCTCAAAATTTATCAAAGATGGTAAGAGTGTTTTCGCAAAACATGTTGTAAATATTGATAAAAAATTAAGAATTGGAAAGCAATGTTTTGTGGTTGACCAACAAGATAATTTACTTGCAATAGGAAAGCTTCAGATTCCCCCCAGATACATCGGACATTTAAAAAACGGGGTTGCAGTAGATGTGAAGAAGGGAATTGATAAAATCTAATTAAATGTTTTAAATTGGGAAAATCCCAAAATAATAAAAAAAAATTAAATTTTATAATATATAAAAAACGAGGCTATTAAGAATGAAATTACCAAAAGATCTCAGGAAGAAGAAGAAAAGAGCTCAAAAACTTAGAACTAGAGGAAGTAAAAAAGGTAAAACCGGCTCTAATGTATCTGTAAAGGGTCTAAATCGACAGATGCGGAGGAAATTAAAAAATCAAGGTATTGAAGGGATGGATGCGATTGAAGCCAATCGTGTAATTATTGAAACCGATGATGCGGATCTCGTGGTTGATGATCCCCAAGTGATTAAAGTTGAACAGCAAGGTGTCGAAATGTACCAAGTTATTGGTGATACCCGGGAAGTTGAGAAAGGAGAACTTCAAGTTTCTGAGGGACAAATATCTGGATCTATTTCTTCTGAAGAAGAAGGTCTAAGTGATGAAGAGCTAGAAGAAATTGAGGAAGATCTAAAAGTGGAGATCACTAAGCAAGATATCATGTTAGTTGCATCTCAAACAGGAGTCTCTGAAGAAGTTGCGGAGAATGCACTAAAAGAAGCAAATGGAGATCTTGCCAAAGCAATCATGAATTTGAAAAGTCGTGTGTAGAAAAAATTTTTTCATTTTTTCAAATTCTGTTCCAAAATTTTTTTTTACTATGGTTCTTTTTATGTTATGTATTTAAATGTCAGCAATCGCAAAGAAAAAGGCCCAAATGGAAAAAGGCCCAGAGTTAGTCTTGATATATATGGGCTATACATTTTTAGTAGTGACAGCAATATTTTTAGCAGTGGTATTTTTGAGTGATGTTGGGATGTCCCATTCAACCATGATTCCGCCGATTTATTTTGCTGTGTTAGCAGCTTTATGTTGGGGGATTGCGATTGGACTTAGAAATAACGAATTTGATTTGAAAAGATTTAAAGATTGGCTTTTTGGATTTATATTTCTTGGTGTCTTTATCGGGATTGTATTTGGATCCTATATGTGGTAATATAGATCGAGAAAATTATAAAAAAGTTTTTGATTTTCGCTGTTTGTTTCTCATTTATCTCTTCTTTCTTTATTTCTTATTCAGGTATGTATTCTTTTCTACAAGGAGTAAAGACCTCAATAACATCAGAATCTTCCAAAATTTCCGCACCATGTTTCTCATAGCCATCAAAAACATATGAATCTCCAGTTTCTGCCAGGAATGAGCCATCTTCTGTAATAAACTTTAGCTTTCCGTTTATTACATATCCAATTTGTGCATGTTTATGATTATGTAAGGGGATTTTTGCTCCTTTTTTCATGTCAAAATTGCAAAGTAATGCATCTTCATTATATGCAAGGCTTTTTCGGAGAATTCCATCTGGTCCCGGAACACCTTGTATATCTTTTTTATTAATTGGATTCTCAAATTTTTCCATTTGAATCGATTTAAATAAAGAAGGGAATGAAAAAAAGGTTTTTCGTTATTTTAGTAGTTAAAGAATCTCTCTAAAATTGGTTTTTATTAATTCCGTCAATTCTCTGATTCAAAATTTGTTTGAACCGTTTATTACGACTGTCTTTTGTTATTTTGGCAGCAAAATGGTAGGTATGTAGGGCATCATCATAAAATCCACTATTTTCTAAAAGTAATCCTTTCTCCGCAATACTCTTTGCTAAGCCTAAACGATTAGGTAATTTCTCCTTGAGCTGGATTAAATTATCATATAAGGCTAATGCTTTTTTTATTGATCCTTTTGCTTTTTCCCTCTGGATTTGGGATTCTATTCGATATATTTTCACCAAAATGTCCATAGAGCGGAATGAGTTCATATTTCTAATATGGACATAATAATAATTAAAAATGAGATATTATCTACATATCATCAAGAGATTTTCTCCTTATGGGGGCTTTCATTTTTCCTCTTATTTTTATTATATAACATTCAATATTTATATATGGGAGAAGAGAAAGTTCCAGTCACTATTAAATGTGCCATTGAACAAGGGGATGTCAAAGAATTATATTTACTTTTTTCAAATGACAATGGCAATAATTGGTATGAGGTTGAGATGGAGCCAAGTCCCGAAAGTTATTCGGTTGAAATACCCAATGTAAATGCGGGGACAAGAATTCTTTATTGCTTTAGAGCAATCGATAATCAAGGTCAAGAATTTATTGAGGACAATCAAGGTCAATATTATACACAAACTGCAAAAAAGAAACTCTTAATAAAAAATAAGAATAAGAAAAAAAGTTTGAGAAAAACTAAAAAAGGACAAAAAGCATTCACTCTTCAAAATTCTGGGGGAGACGTTGCATCAAAGAAAAAAAATAAAAAGAAAAAACAGATATTAATTTCCCCTAAGATTGAAAAATTTGGAAAAAGTAAAGCAAAAATTACCAATCCTGAAGTTGAAATAAGTAAAGATTTAAAGATTAAAGAACCACAAATTAAAAGAAATAGAATTCAACCCCCTGTAGTTGTTAGTGGGCAAGAAAGAAAAACAAAACAAGAAATAAAAAAACCAAAGGTAAAAAGAAAACTAAAGAAAATAAAAAAACAAGAGGAAAGTGAAAAAAGCCAAAAAACAAAAGCTCAATCCTCTCTTCCTCCAGAATTTCATAGATCCAGTCCTCCAAAATTCCAAGAGGAAGACCAGGAGAAATTATTCGATACTGTAAATAAGGTTGGGGAGAATAAAAAGGAAAAACTTGACTCGGATGATTTTAAACCTATAGGAAAAGATAAAGAACTAGAACAGAAAAAAGAAAAAACCCAAAAGTTTCAAGAAGAAAAATCTAAATCTCCCTCTGAAAGGGAGAAAAAATCTAACAACTTGGGATGGTTTGAAAAGAAGAAAAAAAATGCCTATGTGGAGGATAAATCAGATTTGAATCAGCCAATTGTCCCTAAAAATCCTTATTCCCCAGACACGGGGAATGTAAATGAAATGGCCCAACCAATTAAATCATTCTCCCAAATAATTCGATTTAAGCCCACTTCTTCTCCAGGATCTGCTAGTAAAAACCACAAGGGATCTGTTTCTAATAAGATAATAAAACAATGCCCCAAATGCCAAGCAAATTTAAGTCAAGACTGGAGCATATGTGCTATTTGTGGGGAAAAAATTTAATGAAAAAAATAGGCATTTAATCTGAAATTAAGTTAAGAGGAACTTTAAACTCAAGAAAAAACATTACCAAACCAAAAAATTTAATTTCCCAAAAATTGAAAATAAAATAGAAGCAAAAGAATATAGATCTTTCTTTAATACTAAATATCTAAAAACTCAGAATAGATGTATCAAAAATGAGCGAAGATTACGATTATTTATTTAAAAGTGTAATTGTTGGAGATGGAGGCGCTGGAAAAACTGCGATAGTTGTAAGATTCTCGCAAGGTTTTTTTCAAGAGTCCTATAAATTAACCATTGGTGTAGAATTTGCGGTAAAAACAATCAATATAGAAACTACAGATGGTGAAGATCTCAGCGTAAAATTACAAATCTGGGATACTGGAGGTCAAGAAAGGTTTCAATATGTAAGACCTCTTTATTATAAAGGTGCGATGGGTGCAATTGTATTATTTGATGTTACCAATCGTGAAAGTTTTGATCATATTTCAAAATGGATTGGTGAAGTTCGCGATAACGCGGGGGATATTCCTATGTTATTAGTAGGAAATAAAATTGATTTGGAAGATTCACGTGTTGTTTCGATGGAAGAAGCGCAGGAACTTGCTGATGATCTAAATATGTTTTATGTAGAATCTTCAGCTAAAACGGGGGTTGGAGTCGGAGATATATTCGCGGTTCTAGCCCTCTTAATGATCGGGGAGGATATACCACAAGAAGTATTAGCTGGTGGTTCAAAGGAACCTTCTGCTGCAGAGGCTGGTGAAAAAACACCGGGGCAACCAAGCCCTACTGGAAAAGTAGAAGATGCAACTGGGGCGAGACCTGCTCCTATTCAAATGGAGTCGGGGGAATCAGCAACACAAACGGATACAGAAAAAGGTCCTAGTTTCAAACCTTCCCCATTAGGAATGGAGGCAAAATCAGCATCTCAACCAAAACCAAAATCTGCGTTTACACCTAAACCAGAATCAGAAGTTGCGGAAAAAAAACCTGCTTTTACACCTAAACCGATAAAATCGGAACCCGTGAAATCAGAACCAGAGCCGGAACCTAAGCCAAAACCGAAGGCCGAACCTGCTTTTACACCTAAACCAGAATCAGAAGTTGCGGAAAAAAAACCCGCTTTTACACCTAAACCGATAAAACCGGAACCCGTGAAATCAGAACCAGAGCCGGAAACTGAGCCAAAACCGAAGGCCGAACCCGCTTTTACACCTAAACCAGAACTGGAGGAGAAAAAACCGGCATTCAAACCCGAACCTATTAAACGAAAGGAAACGGAAAAGAATGAAGAAGAACCGGGCTGGTTTGCTCCAATAACGCCTCAAAAGAAGGAAAAGCCAGCTCAAGAACCGAAGGCAGGGACTGATAAAAAAGCTACTGTTCCAAGAGCTCATAATGATTTTGTTGCTGATGATAGTCAGTTTGCTCCGCCTGTTCCAAAAAGAAAGATTCAAAAGCAAACTCAAGAAGTCAGCCCACCAAGCCCTTCCTCGGAACAAAAAGAGGAAGAAATGAAACCACAAAAAAAGCCAGAAGTTGCCGAATCTAATCCATTCTTTGAAAAAAGTAAACCTGCGATAATTGAAGGTGTGTCTTCAAAATCCGAAACAAGTGCAGAAAAATCTGAAGATTCAGCAAATCAATTATTAGCTCAAGAAAAGAAAAGATCTGTCCCTACCAAAAAGCCTAAAAAGAGTCATAGCAGATTTTCCAGCTTTTTAAATGCACTACGGGGAAAAGAAGATTCATCTAAGCAAGAAAAAGAAGAAGAAGAAAAGAAGGAAAGCTCTTCTTTGGGTTTTATGTCTCAATTTGGCTCTAAAAAGAAAGAAGAATCAGAGAAGAAATCTGGTGATTTCTTCGGGTTTGGCGGAGAATCTAAACCTCAAAAATCACAAGAAAATAAAAATATATTTGGGGGTGGCTCTTCCAAAAAGCCTCAACTGGAAAAAAAGCAAGTAAAATGCCCGAATTGTGGAGCTATTTTGAATGAGAAGTTCAAATTTTGCAATAAGTGTGGAACTAGGTTAAATTAAATCAAATTTCCCTTTTATTTTTCTATTTTATTATTTTGAATAATTTTAAGATCCTTTTTTTTTTATCTCTTCTTTTTCTCTTTAGATGTCTGATCATTCATACGATAAAATTATAAAAGCACCAGGTAGAATTTGTTTATTTGGAGAACATCAAGATTATTTGGGTTATCCTGTTATTGCCGGTGCCATAAATAGATATATTACCATAAAAGGGAATAAAAAATCTTTTCTCAAGAATCCTGAAGCGCAGTTTATAATTCATACACCAGATCTCAAAAATTCAAATCCCAAAATATACAAAAAATCCCAATTATCAAATAAAAATATCCTATTGGATTATAAAAACGAAAGAGATTACCTTTCATCCTCGATAAATGTGGCGAAGAAAAACAATCTCAAATGGGAAGAGTTTTGGGACATAAATTTAACCGGGAATATACCTATAAATGCAGGTGCTTCCAGTTCATCTGCCATGGTAATTGGTTGGTTGCTATTTCTTTATGAAATTGCAGGAAAAAAGATTGATGAAAAAACCTTAGGTGAATTAGGTTATAAAGCTGAAGTGGAGGAATTTGACGAATCGGGCGGTATGATGGATCACTTTAGTTCAGCAATTGGAAATATAATATATGTAGAATCAACGCCCAAGTTTAAGGTAACCCTAATTAAGGAGTTAGAAAAAGAGGAAAAAAACCAAGAAGATAAAAAAGAATCCCAATATTTGAATTTGAATGGATTTGTGCTTGCTAATTCGGGTGTTAAGAAGGAAACTGTGGAAGATTTAAAAAATACAAAAACTAGGGCATTAAAGGGATTTCACAAAATTAAAGAGATTTTTTCCGATTTTAACCGATTTGAATCTGAAATTAAGGATGTTAGGCCGTATTTAAATGAAATGAAAGAAGATGAAGCGTTAATTTCGGAGGGAAATCTTCAGAATAGAAATATTACTCAAGAAGCTCTAGATTTACTTCAAAATAATGACCTTAAAAATATTAAAAACCAAAAAAAGTTAGGACACCTGCTTTTGGATCACCATCATATTCTCTCAAAAAAAATAGGTGTTTCAATTCCTTTAATTGATAAAATGGTTAATATTGCGATGGATGCGGGTGCCTACGGTGCAAAAATTAATGGGAGCGGATTTGGGGGGACTATGTTTGCTTACGCACCTCAGAATACGGAAAATGTGCTGAACGCCCTACGAAATGAAGGATATGATTGTTGGATAGTGGATATCTCAAAGGGTGCCCATGTAGTGAAATGAGTGGATAAAAATGAAAATAAAAACGTTTAAAGATGCCCAAGAACAAGTTGATAAAATAATTGAGGAATTTGGAGGGTATTGGCCCCCGTTATCAATGTTGGCATCTGTTGTAGAGGAAGTTGGGGAAATGGCAAGACATATCAATGATCTAGAGGAATTTAAACCCAAAAAGCGAGGTAAGAGGAAAAAAGGTCTTCAAGAAGAAATTTCAGATACATTTTTCAGCCTACTTTGCATCACAAATTATTATAAGATTGATTTGGGGGAAGGACTCGGAAAAGTTATTGAAAAATATAGAAGACGCGATAAGGAACGTTTCAGAGAACAAGCCTAAATTTTTTGATAAATTGATCATCCATAAATTTTTTGATAAATTGATCATTATTCTTCATGAATTAAAATGCGAGTTGGTATTTTAACTGGCGGCGGAGATTGTCCGGGTTTGAACGCCGTCATATATGGGGCATTGCTAAAAGCAAGCCAATACGATGATGTTGAAGTAATAGGGATTAAAAAGGGATGGCAATTCTTTGATTATGATAATGAAGAGATCACCGATGAATTGAAGGAAAAATATCTAGTGGATTTAGATATCGGAGAATTAGATGATCTTCACACAGAGGGTGGAACTATTTTATATACATCCCGAACTAATCCCTTTAAAGCGGTAGGAAAGGTTAAAGATGAAGATGAAAAAGATGCACTGGCAAAAAAGATCGGGAAAGAAATGGCATCCAAATTTGAAATATTGGGGATTGACGCGCTCATTGCTGTTGGGGGAGATGATACTTGTGGTGTAGCAGCTACAATGTATGATAATGCCAAAGCAAAGGTTTGTGCTTGTCCAAAGACGATAGATAATGATTTGGCTGGAACAGATTACACATTCGGATTTTTCTCGGGTGCTCAGCTTGCGAGCAATGCTTTGGATAATATTAATACCACGGCACAATCCCACCAAAGGATCTTTATTGTAGAGGTGATGGGACGTGATGCTGGATGGCTAACGCTTTATAGTGGCCTATCTGCTGGATCGGATATTGTGTTACTTCCAGAAATACCTTTTAGTTTTAAGGAAGATGTGGTAGATGTATTAAAGGCCAGAGCAAATGCGGGCTATAAATATCATATTATTGCTTGCTCTGAAGGGGCATATCCAACTAAGGAATCATTAGAAAACGACTTTACCGTCGTTTCTAAGGAGGATTTGGATAATTTACCCAAAGATGATTTTGGTAATGAATTACTCACCCATCTTAACATGTCGGAAAAAATAACCCTTGAATTAAAGAAAAATAAAGAGCTAAAAGAGTATTTTGAGAAATGCGATGCAAATTATGAAGTAAGATCGGTTGTCTTGGGTCATACAATGCGATCTGGAACACCAAATGTTTTTGACCGCGTTTTAGGTCTTAGATATGGGTTCCACGCTATGCAATACATCATTGATGGGAATTATGGCAAAATGACATCTCTTCAAGGAACTAAGATTGTACCTGTGGATTTGATTGAAGGTGCCCAAAAAAGTTATGTGGATCCTGAAGGTGATCTTATCCAATTACGCGATGCGATGGTTTCCGTAAAACATCAAAGCAAGGAGAAATATCACTAAATCTATTAAACAACAATTTCTCCCTAATTTATTCATTTTTTTTCAATTTTAGTTTTTTTATTGGATTTTTGAATGAATTTCTTGAGATTTTAATAGCATTATTTTTTATATGAAATGATGTCAAATAAGAGCGTTGTAATTGTTGGATTTGGAAATCATGCACAATCATGGAAACGTCAAATCGAGAAACATCCTGATTTTTCACTGGATTTTATTGTTGATGTGAATCCAGAATTACTTGAATATACAGAAAATTCTGGTATCATAGAAGAAGGGAATGCCTATATGAGTATTGATGATCTTATGGCGATGAGTGATAAAAAGCCAGATTTAGCCATAATCGCAACCCCAATTTATACCCATCATGTGCTTGTGAAAGAAACTATGGATCATGGCATTAATGTCATATCGGAGAAAAATATGGCATCAACCATATACCAAGGCCGCCAAATGGTTGATTCTGCCATAGAACATCCCGAGTTATGTACTGCTGTGGGGACCCAATACAGATACTTCACGAAAAATTGGGTTGCAAAACAATTTCTCCAGCAAGAAGATTGTCCTATTGGGGAATTAGCCTATATGAAATGGGAAAGTGCTGGAAATTGGGGAGAAAAAAGGAGAGGTTGGAGGCGTTTCCTTCAAGAGATCTATTTGGAAGATATGTGCACCCATTGGTTTGATTTACTCCGTTATCAAACTGGTATGGATGTAGTTCAAGTTAAATGTGATACGTTTATCCCCAAATATAGTGCGTGGCAAGGAAGTTCTACATGTTTTGTAAATTGTGCTTTGGCCCATCCCGATGACTATGATCATCGCCATAATTGGGTTTGGGTTCAATTATACGGCGATTGGCAGCGAAGAGGTCCGGGATACGATAAATTTGAGTATTTTGGTGGGGAAGGCCAGGCAGAATTGGATGCTTCATGGGGAATGAAATTAAAAATATATCAAGATGAAGATGGAAAGAAATGGGATGAGGATGGATTTATTCCTATGGATGCTGGATCTATTGAAGGTTTAGATGTTCCATATCAAGGTCAAGGAATTATCCTGGAAATGATGAGAAGAGGAATTGATTCTAAGGGAAAAAACCAACCTGGTACTAATTATAAGGATGCATTTAAATCATTTGCAGTTAGTATGGCGGCAATCGAAAGTTCAAGGAACGGACACTCCGTTTATGTTCCTAAGTATTGGGACGGATTGTTTGAGGAATAAGTGTTAAATACTCGGTTTTTTGGTTTTTTTCCAAGAATTTTTTATTTTTATTCTTAATTTTTGATGCTTTTGCCATCTTTTGCGATTGACAATAGACAAATTAATTAGGCTATGTTTTTGAAATAAATATAAGAGTTGATATCATGACGGAAGAAAAAAAGAATAGTAGTACAACAAAACCACCACAAAATACAAAATCTCAATCAAAATCAAGACAACAACTGATTGCTGACGTTTACGTGGCCTTTTTAGTTACAAGCTTATTTGTGGTTATTATTGGTGCTATTTGGGCAATTAAGGATATATTTACTCAGACTGCGTATCAAGATTTTCTTGGACTCACAACTGCATCAAAGATTCTTATTGTAGCTTTAACCATAATAGGCTTGATTTTCATCATTTTGTTCCTTTATGTGCTCTACAAAAGGGGAAGACAATCTCTATATGAAAAATTATTCAAGAAAGAACCCAAAGAAAAAGATGTGGAGGAATATCTTCCTGCTAAAATTATTGCGGGTGGATCCTTGATTTGCATATTTGTTGTTTTCATTGGTTTAATCATTGCCACTTTTGAATACATCATTGAAGGGGCAAGTGCACCAGATACTTCTGGGATTTGGGCATTTTTATCTGATCTGTCTGGAGGAACGAGAATATTATTAGTAGGTATTATGATATTAGTGTTTATATTACTCATTTTAGGGTTTCAATACATCTGGCAGAACGGATATCTCTATTTCCTTAATCGAATCCTAAAATATAATAAAAAATATGATAAAAAATGGGATTATGAGGGAAATCAAAAAATTATTGCACAAACAATTTTCGGTATTTTAGTTGTTAATGTTATTCTTATCATGATTTCACTTGTTTGGACAATTTTAGATGCCCTTGCCTTCAGTTGGAGCGAAAACTTTACAACTTATCCGTTTGGAATCAAATTTAGCTTTTTGGGACTCCTTGGGACGGGGCTTTTCCTAATTTTAGTGGGGGCAATGATGCTTTATAAGTGGGGTTTGAACTTGATTTCAAGAGCCCTATTCGGGGTTAAAGAACATGAAGATATTGAAAAAGGGAATACAATGGCTCAAGTTTTAACCATCTTTATGTTAGTGGCCATTTTAATGATTGCCATATCCTTGATTATATGGCTTTCCACATTAATTGCCAGAAGTATTAGCGAAGATGCTGCTGATAATATATTTATGGCATTCCGCGATCTAAGTATCGGATTGCAGCTATTCTCTTATAGTTCATTAATATTCGGCTTTTTCCTCCTCAGTTTATTGTTTGTTTATATGCTCAAAAATGGGTATTTTATTGCATTTGAGATGATTGAAAAAACCGAAGAAAAGATTGATGAAGGATTGGATAAAACGGAAAAGGCTTTAAAGAAGAAAAAGAAGAAGAAATAGGCACTTTATCAAATCCAGATATTATTAAAATTAAAGTGCTTTAAATCATTTTTTTCAATACGGTTCAATCTAACCGTATTTTGTCCTTAGTACAACAATCGTTTTAAAGAAG
Source organism: uncultured archaeon (assembly GCA_964513765.1). Taxonomy (GTDB): domain Archaea; phylum Asgardarchaeota; class Lokiarchaeia; order Sigyniarchaeales; family Promethearchaeaceae; genus CAZEPC01. The sequence goes on along the minus strand of CAZEPC010000003.1, from coordinate 35,876 downwards.
AAGCCAAAAGTAAGAATATTTGGGGTGGCATAGATATATCTGTTAGTCAGAAATAAGACCACATAAAGTCCTTCTGCAAACACCGTAAAAAGAAGTAAAAGTATCATCGTTTTATTGTGATATCCATGGCTTACTTTTTTATTTCTGACCATTTTAGAGATTAAATATATTGTATGAAGCATATCCAATATAAATACGTATATAAATTGCAATATAATTAAAATTGCGGACCAGCTGAAGATACTATATAGATTGATGGAGAATAGAATAAGTATACCAAATATAAATAATATATTTAAGGATCTATTTGTCTTAAAACCATAGATTAGACTAATTGGCCATAAAAATAGTATAAAATATAATGACCAGCCATAATGCCACTTAGAAACAAAAATAATAACAATTACCGGTAATATCGAGGTTGATAGAATTTCAGAAAAATAATTCAAATTAGGATAGAATAATTCCTCATAGCTTTTTTCCCTCTGGCTTACTCTATTATTTTTTGTATTATTTATTTGTTCAAATACATTCTTTTGTATTTCTATTTTATTTGTAAAAAACCAACACAATAAAGGGATGAAAAAAAGAGTAAATATTACTAATATTATGATTAATGGTAATTCTTCCCTCATTTGATATTTGGAAAGTTTTTTTTGAAATTGGTTCAGTTCTGATGGTTCGAGAATTGAATAATTTTCAATTTTTTCTTCAACCTCATTTATTTGATTGTCTAAAAACAAATAAAGATCAATTATGGGCTCAGACCGACTTAAATTATTGGATATTTCCATATTTTCAATTTCTTTAAAAAAACCTTCGGTAATCTGGATTTCTTTTATCCAACTTTTAATAATCGGGTGATATTCTTTTTGAATATATTGTTGTATAATATAAAGGGAATAAAATGATGTTATTCTCTCATTCAAACTCATGTTTGAGAATAAATTTTCCGAAATATGTACCTTAACTAATTGATGAAGGATATTGTAAGATTTCATTTGTAAATTCCATGCCTTAACATCGGAATTAATCATTAAAATCCCCAGTAATTGAAGCAAATGGTCATCAAATTCGTTTATTTCAGGATCGTTCCTTAGGAGGATATCTGTAATAAACCGCAAATTATCAGAGAGTAAATCTTTTGTGTTTTGTTCAAGAGAATTTTGAAAGGTATTTCTAATGAGAATTAAATAGGGTAAAATATCTAAATGAAAATTATGATTGGCCAAGGGATATTTATAGAATGCCGATGGTTTTCTTGGAAAATATTCATGAAAACCTCCAACCCCATTATATCCGCTGAAAATTGTTTGGGCATACATTGAACCGTATTTTGCAATTTCTGGTGTAAATATCCTCTTAAATAATTCATTGGCCCTTTCAATAGATTGGGTTGTGTTTTTTTGAAATAACATGAAAGCATATCGGAAATTTTGAAGTGTCGGGGCGACTTTTCCCACTGCGCCTTTCATTTCATAATCAATTAATATAGATCCCCAATCATCATATTTCATTTCATATTTCTGGAATAAATCATCTAAAGTATTATTATAATGGGGTCTTTCTAGTATTTGTTCATAAGTTTTATAGTTAATTTCTCTTTTTTCATACTTATTCCGGATATTAGAATTAAAACCCATAGGGATTATTATTGAAGATAAGAGGATAATCACGCTGGAGGTCAAAATAAATATATTTTTTTTCTTCATCGAAAACAACTTGGGGAAATTAATGGGATCGTATTTCAAAGGTTTTTTCTTATTATGAGTTTTTTGTTTAATATAATAATATATTTCTTTAATTTACAATAAAAGAAGAAATTTTTTTCCATTAGGTTGTTGATAGTTGGTGTAAAAATGAAAAATTCAAAAAAAGAAAATCTGAAAAAATCGCCACTTTATGACATGCATGTGGATTTGGGTGCCAAAATGGTACCTTTTGCGGGTTGGAAAATGCCGGTCAAATATACAAGCGTTATCGAAGAACATAAAACAGTCAGAGAATATGCCGGAATATTTGATATTAGTCACATGGGAGAATTTCTTATTGAAGGTAAAGATGTTACAAACTTTATTCAAAATATGGTCACCAACGATTTAAGCTTGCTGGAGAATAGGAAATCCCAATATGCTTGTATGTGTTATCCTAACGGAACAGTAGTGGATGATCTCATATATTATCGGATTAATGCTGAAAAATACAAAATGATTGTAAACGCCGGTAATGTTTCTAAGGATTTCAAATGGCTGAAAGAACACTTGGCTGATTGGGATGTGGAGATAACCAACCAATCTGAGAAGAGATCTAGGTTTGCATTTCAAGGTCCCGAATCCGAAAAATTATTACAACCCTATGTGAATATTGATTTAAGTAATCTAAAGCGGTTTTATTTTGATAATATCCTGTTAAGTAAAGATTCATCGGAAACAGATGTCCCTATTTTTATTGCAAGAACTGGATACACTGGTGAAATTGGGTTTGAAATAACCTGTGATTCTAAATTTGCTCAAGATGTGTTCCAAATTCTCTTGGATACGGGGGCCAAGCCCATTGGTTTAGGGGCTAGAGATTCCCTCCGTTTAGAAATGTCTTATAGTCTTTATGGTCATGAAATTAACGAACAAATCACCCCTGTTGAGGCCTCCATTGGATGGGTAGTTAAGGAAAAAAAGGGAATCGACTACATTGGCAAAGAAATTTTACTTGACCAAAAGAAAAACGGAACAGAAAGAAAGATTGTGGGGTTAAATTTAAAGGAAAGGGGAGTGATGCGCGATGGATATAAGATCTTCAAGGATGAAAATGAAATCGGTTATATCACAAGTGGGGGTTACTCGCCGAGTTTAGAAAAATCAATTGCTCTGGCTTTACTTTCAACAGATTATACAGATATTGGAACTCAAGTACATGTTTCTATCCGAAATCGGCCGAGAACCGCGGTAGTTGTGAAAACTCCGTTTTATAATAAATAAAATCGGTCAAAAAAGATTTTTTTGTTTTTAATAAAGGAGAAATAAGAATCCTTAAGCAACAAAAAGACCTATGAAAAAGTAAATAATACGTGATTAAAATGAATATTCCAGAAGATTTGAAATATACAGAAACTCATGAATGGGTAAAGGTTGAAGGAGATATTGTCACAATGGGCATAACCGATTATGCACAAGATAAACTTGGCGATGTTGTTTTTGTAGAGGCTCCCTTTGTGGGGGATGAAGTTTTACAAGGCGATGTATCTGGCGCTGTAGAATCTGCCAAGGCAGTAGGTGATTTAAATATTCCGGTGTCAGGTGAGGTTATTGAGACTAATGAGAATATAGAAACTGAACCAGAATTGGTTAATAACTCTCCTTATGAAAAAGGATGGATTGCAAAAATAAAAATGGCAGATAAGGATGAATTAGATTCCTTATTATCCGCGGAAGAATACGAGGATATTCTCGAGGATTAAGCAATAACCTATGCTGAAATACAGAAATTTTTTAGTTTTTTTTAATTCCGTTTGTTTTTGAAAAAATAGAGGAAATACTCCAATGACCACATATATCCCACATAGTCCTAACACAATAAAAAAAATGCTGAAATCTTTGGGATTGGATTCAATTGATGAGCTATACCAAGATATCCCCAAGGAAATCAAACTTAAGAAACTATTAAACCTTTCTGACCCTTTAAATGAACCAGACCTATTTCAAAAGATTAAAGAGATTGGTAAGAAGAATAAAGAATTCCAATATAGCCTTAGAGGTGCTGGCACCTATTTTCATTATATCCCCTCATTGGTTGATTTTACATTAAGTCGTAGTGAATTTTACACTTCTTACACACCATATCAACCAGAAATGAGTCAAGGTTTTCTTCAGGCAATTTATGAATATCAGACGGCGATTGCGAATTTAACAAATATGGATATTGCAAATGCATCAATGTATGATGGCTCCACCGCATTTGCGGAAGCTGCAATAACTGCGACTTTTCATACCCGAAAGAAAAAGATTATATTACTGGAAGGGATCCATCCCCATTACGAACAAGTTATAAAAACCTACTGTTGGGGTAGGAATATCGAGATACAGAAAAGTTCCATAGAAAATATTGAGGATAAGTTAGATAATGAGATTGCGGCAGTATTATTTCAAAATCCCACCTTTTTTGGGGACATATTAGATTTAGAAGACACAATAAAACTGATTCGAAAAAAAACTAAAAGGACTTTGATTATACAGTCTATGATGGATCCAACTTGTCTGGGGATGATGAAACCGCCGGGAGATTATGACATTGATATCTTTACAGGGGAAGGACAGTCTTTTGGATGCACTCCTTCTTTTGGTGGTCCAGGGTTGGGAATATTAGCCGCAAAAAAGAGATTGATGAGAAGAATACCAGGTAGAATCGTAGGGAAAACTAAGAAGATTAATGGGGAGAAGGAGGGTTTTATACTCACCTTGCAAACAAGAGAGCAACATATACGTAGGGAAAGAGCCTCCTCTAATATTTGTTCGAATCAAGCTCTAACTATGTTGGCTGGTCTTGTATATATGACATCTTTAGGGAGAACGGGACTAAGAGAAATTGCTAAACAAAATTTTCAAAATTGTGCCTATCTGAGATCGAAGATCGAGGAAATCGATGGATACGCTATTTTAAATAGTTCAATTGTATATAACGAATTTGTGCTAAAATGTCCAAATTCCAATGCCCTAATAAAAGCATGCAAGGATTCGGATTTATTACCACCCATGCCTTTAAAGAAATTCTATTCAACACGAGAAAATCAAGTCTTAGTATGTGCCACGGAGCTAATGAAGAAAAAGATTTTAGATAAATTTGTGCAGATAGCAAGGGAGGTTGGTACTTAATGGTAATGCATAAGGATAAAGTTGATTTAATTTTTGATAAAAGTATTGAGATAGGGCATAATAATTTTGTTCCCAAAAGTTCAATCGATAATAGAGAATTTCCAATCAACGGGATCTTACCTAAATCTCTCCAGAGAAAGGATTTAGATTTGCCGGATGTACCTGAACCGGTATTGACCCGGCATTTTGTTGACTTAAGTCGTAGAAATTACGGGGTAGATAATGGAATCTATCCCTTAGGGTCTTGTACAATGAAATACAATCCTAAGGTAAACGAAACAATTGCCCGTTTATCCTCCTTTAGTAAAATTCATCCTCTCCAAAAAGAATCACAAGGATGTCTCGAAATTATATTTAAACTCGGAAAAATGTTAGAAGAGATATGCGGGATGGATGCGTTTACTTTAAATCCAGATGCAGGGGCTCAAGGGGAATTAACGGGTATTTTGATTATTAAAAAATATTTAGAGGAAAATGGGAAGAACCATAAAAATAAAATAATTGTTCCAGATTCAGCCCACGGAACAAATCCAGCAAGTGCTGCTATGTCAGGTTTTTCAATAATTGAATTGGACTCCAATGAAAAAGGAGAGATCCCTCTGGGTAAGCTTGAATTTGCAATGGAAGAGGGAGATGTGGGAGGTTTAATGCTTACAAATCCAAATACACTGGGTCTGTTTGATCGTCAAATTCTAGAAATTACAGAGATTGTCCGTAAAAATGACGGGATTTGTTATTATGATGGCGCTAATCTTAATCCTATGCTGGGAGTGTGTCGCCCTGGGGATATGGGATTTCAAATTGTACATTTAAATCTTCATAAGACATTTTCAACCCCCCATGGGGGTGGTGGTCCAGGTGCTGGACCTGTGGGTGTTAAAAAAGAATTTGAAAAATATCTTCCCGTCCCACGTGTGATCAAGGAGGAGGAGAAGATTAATGAGAGTACATCAAATGGAACAAATTCAAATACTAAATACAAGGTAATAGAAAAGGGATCCTCGTCTATTGGAAGAATAAATAATTTCTATGGTAATTTTGGTGTTTTACTAAGGGCTTATGCATACATAAGAGGATTGGGCGCTCAAGGCTTGAGAAATGTGGGTGAAAAATCGGTGTTAAACGCCAACTATTTAAAGACCCACTTAAAACAGAAATATAATATTCCTTATAATAGAAACTGCATGCATGAGTTTGTAATTAAAGCAGAATTGCCCAATGGTGTGAATGCAGAAGATGTGGCTAAAAGGCTTTTAGATTATGGGGTCTATGCCCCTACTGTCTATTTTCCTTTAATTGTCCATGAAGCAATGATGATTGAGCCCACAGAAACAGAATCAAAACATGAACTAGATTATTTTATTCAATCTATGTTAAATATTTACGATGAAGCCGAGAATAATCCAGAATTGGTAAAAAACGCTCCCCACTCCACCACTATTGGAAGATTAGATGCAACTTTGGCAGCTAGGAAACCCCATTTGACCGAATAAACTGTTATTATTCTTTGCAATTATCTTTTTGATAGATCTTTTTTTCTTCTTTCAGCTTTCTGATTAGAACGGGAAGAAATTTCGTCGCGTCCTCCAAGATCATATAATCGGCCATTTTATTCAAATTTGCGTCTTTATCGGTATTTATTGAGATAATCCGTTTTGCATCCGTGATACTGGAGGTGTGATGAATTTGACCCGATATACCAATTCCCATATATAAATCTGGAGATATATTTTTACCAGTTTGTCCGATCATTCGTTCTTCACCGCACCAACCTTTGAATACGGGGATTCGCGTTGTTCCCACTTCTCCTTGTAATAAATTGGCAACCTCATCTAGCTTTTTAAATTCCTCTTTACTATTCAATCCATTTCCTCCAGCAATTATTATTGAGGCCTTTTCTAATGGGACAGATTTACGATTCCAACGAGAAGGTTCACAGACATTTAAAATTTTTAATTTTGATAAGGAATGCTTACAGTTGATTTGCTTAACTTCGCATGGTTTTTGTTTTTCACTTTTTGGAATTTTCTTAAAAACCCCTTGTTGGATAGTGGCCATTTGAGGCCGAGTTTTGGGGCAAATTATTGAGGCAATCATATTTCCACTAAAAGCGGGTCTTTTCATTAGCAATATATTTTTCCCATATTCTTCCATATCTACTAAATCAATTTCCGAACAATGAGCGGTGAGCCCTGTCTCGAATCTTTGGGCGATTCTGGGTGCAAGATCAGATCCTGCTTCGGTTGCAGGAAAAAGACATATTGAAGGTTTGTATTGCTCGATCAATTTTTCCCACATATCGGTAAAAATTTCTTCATTGTAATGTTTTAGTGTTTTATCGTTACTTGTGCTAAATAAGATTGCATCTGGTCCGTATTTTTTTATTCTATCTAGGTATTGATCCGCGTTTTGTCCGAATACAATTCCATACACTTGAAAATTCTTTTTTTCCCCCAACTCTATGGCTTTTGTAAGTATTTCCAGTGAGGCGTCCAACACTTTTTCATGATCCTTTATCTCCACAAATACAAAAATTAAACTATTTGTTTGCTCGATTTTCATTGATTTTCCTCATCCCTTTCCCATATTAATGATTCTAATTCCCCAACATATTGTATTTCTTTAATTTATTTATCAATTTATCTACTTTCTCTTCGAGATTTCCTTGGAATATGTGTTTCTTTCTCTTATGTTGGAAAAGTTTTCCTTCTAAAGTTATGGTGGGAGATCCCTTTAAACCATATTCTTCCTCGCTCCCTCCAATATCCTCCATTTTTATCAATTGAATTTCTTTTGCATAAGAATGTTTAATCTTTTTCAAAGACGGGAATCTCACGGAATTTGTGTGTCTATCCGCTGCAATAATTATTGGCATATTTGCATTGACTTTTTGGTATTCATGTCCGAAAATTCTTTCCACAATTGCACATTTTTCCTCAAGATCGATTTTGTGGATTTGCGTGAAATGAGGTATATCAAAAAACTCGGCTAACTGGTAGCTGACATTTCCCGTGTCTCCATCAATACTTTTTCTCCCTGTTATTACAATATCAAAATTTGGCTCCACTTTTTTTATTGCCCGATATAAAATTTTGCTAGTAATTAATGTATCTGAACCCGCAAATTTTGGATCCGAAACTAACACACAACGATTCACCCCTAACGCATAAGCTTCTCTTAATATTTCTTTTGATTGAGGTGGCCCTAATGTAATTGCAAGTATGTTTCCTCCGTATTTTTCGATAATTTTCAAGCCTAATTCAATTGCATGGTAATCATCAGGGTTTAGGATATTCTTTGCATTTCCTCTTACTATTGTTCCTTTCTCCCAATTCATTTTTACATCTTTTTCTGGGACTTGTTTGATACACACTACAACATCTACCATTCTAATCCTCTCATTTTTCATTAATTGCGATAATGTCTTAATATTTTATTCCCAATTATCATTTTCATAACCTCAGATGTTCCCTCATATATTTCCGTTATTTTACAATCCCTAAAGTACCGTTGGACTGGCAAATCTTGGACAATACACGATCCACCAAATATTTGCATCGCATCGGTACAAACTTTCATCGCATTTTCTGCTGCCCAATATTTTGCCATTGCGGAAGCCTCTGAGATATTTTTATTTCTATCTTTGAGATTTCCGGCTCTAAATATTAGGTGTCTGGCGGAATCAAGTTTTGTTTTCATTTCGGCCAATTTAAATTTAAGTGCTTGAAATTCTCCGATTGACCTGCCAAATTGCTTTCTTTCTAT
>CAZEPC010000003.1:0-27146 GCA_964513765.1 uncultured archaeon | reverse complement strand
CATATCTTTTTCAACAATAAAAAGGACGATACCTCGATGCTTCTTTTTCCTATCAATAGATGCTCCGATTAAGAATGTTTCTGAAAGTGCACCATTGGTGACAAAGCATTTGGTCCCGTTAAGAATATATTCATCTCCATCCTTTTTGGCCGTGGTTTCCATTGCTCCAGCATCAGAGCCTGCATTTGGCTCGGTTATGGAAAATGATCCGATTTTTTTGCCCGTGGCTAAATCCTCTAAGTATCTTTCCTTCTGCCCCTCTGTACCAAACTTTTCAATGGGTGCCGCCACAACAGAATTATGTACTGTGGTCATTAAACCAGTTGCTGCACAAGCCTTTGAAATTTCTTCTATTGCGATTATATAGCTTATGGAATCTAAATCTGCTCCCCCAAAGTTTTCATCAATTTGAATTCCGAATAAATTCATATCCGCCATATTTTTAATAATTTCCGGATGTTCCATAATTGAACCATCTTTTTTATCATAAATCGGTGCAATTGGTGCTAAAATCTCTTTGGTGAATCCCTTGACGGCTTTTCTAACTGCTTTCTGGGTTTTGGTTAATGTGAATTCCATATATTATCATACTCCCTTAAAACTCATGAAGATCGGTAAAAATTGGAGAAATCTCCCTTAATAATTTAAATGTTCCCTGTTCTTGAAATCTCTGAAAGAGTGGTGGCTCGGGATAAATTCTGATGTATTTCTTATTTTGGAAAACCTTTAGGATAGATTTGAGTTTGATTGGGGTAAATCCAAAGGAATGTAATTTAAAAACAAATCTATCCAATAAATCCTCCAGAATTTCTGTATTGATCCAAATAATATGGGAAATGTTTCCAAAATTATCCATTAGGTTATTTTTAAGATCCTTAAGAAGATCTTCTGAAACTTTCTCCAAATTCGAAAAATTAACCAATTTATCAGATAAATCTCCTTTATTTTCTTCTAATTCAATCCATTTAATATTTTTAAATTGTCCATTTAATTGTTTAAGAATAAAAGAGGATGCATTTATGCTTTTGGTTTTATAGGTAAATCCCTCCGAGATGATAAAACAGATTTTTGTAGAAAGCCCAAAATCTATTCCACCAAAAAGCGACAACATATTTGGGATTGACCAATAGGATAGCTTTTTTGTAAAATATCGGAATCCAAGTAAATACATAAAATATCTCATTCCTCCGTAGGAATTGAAATTTTTAGGTTCATAATCCCAGCTGGATCCTAAATTTTTATAAATGAATAATAATTTTTCAAAAATCAATTCTCTTCTTTTGGAGGAAAGCGGGAGTTTCGAACGGAATAATTCCTTGAACCATTGGGATGAATCTTGTAAGTTAAGCAGGAAATTATTTTTAGTTTTATACACTTTCTTTATATGTTTGACCAGCTCGTTCCTTCTCTCAATTTTATCTTCATGGTTGTTGATAATTATATTGGGTATAGTGAGGGTACGAAGGAGAGTATCATGTTTAGTTATTGTAAATATAAATGGTATTTCCCAATCATTTCCAAATAAAGTTATACTGAATTCTTTTTCGGGGAAATTATCTCGGAAAATTCGAAAAATGTGAGAAAATGAGATATGCTTCCAAACTTTTTGAAGATTTAGAAGGAATTTAAAAAATGCAGGTTGTGGATAAAATTCAAGTTGATTTTTATTCAAACTATCTATTAATTGATCTAGATACCTACCGATAAGATGAAAAATATCATGATCTTTACTCGATTGTTGATTTTTTGAATAAATTTCAACAAATTTATGAATTGCACTTTCATTAATGAAGCGGATGTTCCCAAGATCAATATTATGGGCTTGCTTAATCCAATCTTCCAGCCTTTCAAAAATTTTCTGTATGTTATTCTCCCCATCTTTTTGGATTTTTTTTAAGGGAAATTCTTCTAATTTGATTTCTTGAAATTTTTTGTAGGTATTATCTTTTTTAGCTTGACTGAGATATACCGTTTTAATCGTGTTGTTTTCCTCCAATATAAGTTCCAACGATGTAGCATTTTTCGGATTTATAAAATGGATATAAATTTCTCGAAATATTCTATCAAAATCTTTTTTTTCCATTGAAAGGGGAAAGAATGGTAAATCAGCTTTTTGTCTCTCTTCTGCTTTTAAATCTTCAGAATCGGAAAAGTTATCGTTTTTATTTATTAAATACATCCAATTGTCTAGATTTTCATTTTTTAACTTTTGTAGATCTTTTTCATCCATTTTAATCTTCCTCCTTATGATTATGTTCAGTTTCCTTATTCTTTCTTATCTTTTCCATCTTTAACTTATAATCTTTCTCAATCTGTTCTTTTTCATTCTTATATCTACTTTTTAATCTTTCTAACTTCTCGTCTCGCTGGTTCTTAACTTCATCTATTTTTTTATCAATTTCTGGCTCTTTGGGTTCATATTTTTCTTCAAATTCTTTCTTAATTTTAGCTTTAAATGATTTCCAACGATATTTAATAAATTTCTTATTGTATTTTGGAAAATCGTAGAATGTTTGCAGGGAATGATAAAAATACCGGAGAGTAGGGATATGTCTTTTTTTCCAAAATTTGACGAGCGGTACAAAAGGATCAAATCCTAGCGGAGGATCCCCCTCAATATAAATTATATTCTTATTTGGATATATTTTTGGAATTTTATTTTTTAAATTTCTTATTTTATGCTTAGCCGTATGCTTTATGCGATATTTCTTCATTTTATACTTATATTTAGCAATTTTAAGGCTTTTCTCTAGCTCTTCTTCTAATTTTGTTAATTTTCTATCTTTGGGATCCTCTTTCTCTTTAATTATCTCATTGACTGTAAGTTCAAAGTTCTCTTCTACCTCATTTATTTTTTTCCGGTAATCTGCATATTTTTGAAGTATTTTTCTCTCCAAATCATCGCCCTCAAGTGCTTCCTTCTTTTTAATTATCTTTCGGAAACTATAATCTTCTATGGATTTAATCGTTGAATCGCCATATACTATAAAGGTACAATTTTTCTTAGCCTTCTCACTTTCTTTTTCATTATAAGGTTCGGGAGGGTTTTGCCCTGCAATAAGTCGCCAATCTCCCAGATTAAAACCGTCCTTATAAAAAAGAGATTCCAATTGATACAAGAATTCTAAAAGGCTATAGTGGAGACTCTCAGATAGATTCCCTAAGAATAATTTTAATCCAGGAATAATTATTTTTTGGGGATTTTTAATAGATAATTTGGTCAAGTTGGGTTTTTCTATCCCGCTCGCTTTCTCTATATCAATGTTTTTTTCTTTTATTTCTATTTTCTCTGATAAAATCTTCTCTCTATTTTGGATTGAGTTAAAAATAAAATTCTCTTCAATATCGATACCTAAATGTTGAAATGTTGCGAAATCCGCAGCATAAATGTCATCAGAAATGATATATTGATTTAGTTCCATTGCTTTTGTTTGTGTTTGAATATAGGGGCCATTCCCAACTAAGATATTAGAAAGATCATTTATAACAAATGCTATGGGACATTTCTCTAAGATTTTTTTAACCCAAGAGAACCATTGATTTATAAAATCACTCTTTTCTCCATTTTTCTCTTGATCCACAATTTCTTTGGGTTCTATTTTCTCTAATTTTTTCTCATATAAGTCCTTGTTCCATCTTGGTTTTGATCCAATTAGATAGGGTAGATTTGCCAACGAATGCCACGATCCTAAAAGAGGATCAGTCTTAATTTGACTTAATATAATAAATGAATCTATATTATCTAAACCATGTTTAAGAGGAACAATTTGATCCTCAGATCGTTCGTTTTTCTGATTATCTGGGATATTTTTTTGATCCTTAATGTCTAAAAACCCTTTTTCCAAAGATATCTGATCGTAAAAGACCCATTCTGCGCCCTTTCTTTCTACATAATCCCAAATCCCCAATGATTTGATGGTTTTTCTTTGATTTATCCCCTTTATGGCCATTGGAAGGATGAGAATCTTTTCAATTTGAAATTTTTTTTTCAAAAATTCAATGACGGTTCCAATGGTTATCGGATTTATAGTGCATGGATTGCCTTGAGGGACTTTTAGATCTGCAGCAATTAATATTTTTTTTTGGTTTTTAATACTTGATAATTCTTCAGAGAAACCTTCCAAAGCTTTGGTAAGAGAAGATTTCGCTGTAGTTCCTTGGCTTATGATGACTTTTTTCATTTGAGATCCTCTATTCCTAATTTTTATGAGTAATTAGTTATTGATATAGATATTTTGGATTTTGTGATGTAAAATTAAATTTAATTAAGTGTTATGATAAGTGTAATGGAATCTGATTAATTTCTCGGTTAATTGAGGGATTCATCAATTGCCCCATCGGGGAGCATATTATTGGGATGTGGTATTCCGTTTTCTTCCTTTTGATACCGTACACAATCGTGATTGTCTTTAAGGCAATAGTTTTTTACCCATTTATCATCGAGTTTTCCATTATCCGTATAATATTTAATCGGACAAACATGATACCATTTGCAAATATTCTTTTTTCCTTTCATGGTTGGTTTCCTTCGATCTTTGTGCTTTAAGATTAAAATTGTAGGATTTAACAGTACAATTAATTAAAAAGATTTTTAAATGTATCCCTTACCTTGAAGAAATTGCTCTATTCTATTAAATCCTTCTTCTAAATTATCCTTTGTGGTTGCATAAGAGATTCTAATAAGGTTTTCCGAAAAAGACCCGAATCCAGAACCGGGCACTACCGCAACTTCTTGTTTTTTCATTAATTCTTCCGCAAACTGATCGCTAGAATCGCTGAATTTCTCTATACTTGGCATAATATAAAAGGCCCCTCTTGGTTCAACCACATCAAATTCCATGTTTTTTAGCCGTTCGATGCAATATTTTCGATTTTCATTATACCTGAAAATTATCGAGTCCATATTTGGATTTCCATTTTCTAAGGCTGAAATTGCTGCATATTGAGTGGGATGGCTTACCCCTGCCGCCGTATATTGGGCATATTTTTCCATTAAAGAAAGGACATTTGAGGGGGCCGCTATATAACCAACTCTATACCCTGGAGTCCCGAATGTTTTACTCATAGCATTTAATGTAATGGTTCTATTCTCCATTCCATCATAGCATGCGGGGCTAATGTGGGTTCTCCCTTCATAAATAAAGTTTTCATATACCTCATCAGAAATTAAGTAAAGATCGTTATCGATAACTATATCTCTTAAACTTTCCATTTCTTCTTTAGTATATACATACCCAGTAGGATTATTTGGTGAGTTGATAATTATAAATTTTGTTTTTTGGGTGATACCATCTTGTATCTTCTCAAAATCGGGAGATAAATCTGATTTTCGGGGTATTTCAACACATTTTAAACCGTAAAACTCTGATAAATAAAAATAACTCAAGAAATTTGGACTGGAAACGAGTATTTCATCTCCTGGATTTGTTAAGCATGCATAAGAAAGCTGAAGTGCATGACTTCCCCCATTACTAACCATTACATTTTCTTTATTTACCCAATCTATATTATTTTCTTTTCTATACTTCTCTGCGATTAATTCCCTTAACCGAGGCAAGCCCAAGGTTGGGGCATATTGAGATTTCCCTTGCTTAATTGCTTTAATGAATGCCTCATCCACATGTTCTGGTGCTGAAAAATCGGGTTGGCCTATACCGAATGAGATCGCGTTTTTTGCACTCAATACCAATTCAAAAAGTTTCCTTATTGAGCTTTTTTTCGAATTTAACACTGCCTTGGATAGATCCTTCATGATTTTAGAAAGTGGTAAATGAAAAAAAAACATTATTCAATTGGTTTATTATTAGTAAAAATTAGGTATTGGGAATGATAAAAAAATGTGGGAGATCTGTCAATTGTGAATATTTAGAAGGAATTTCTTTATTCGCCCAATTCATTAATATCAAAATGGAGATCTTTGACCTCTTCATCGGTAATGGCGATTAAATCGATCCCATTCCCGGTCATAGCATCTCTTTTCACGGCGGTTCTAATAGTTTTCTTCGCGAGTTCGATCCCTTCCTCGACCGTCATTTCGGAATCATATTCCGATTCGAGAATACCCAATGCAAATGTCGCACTGGAACCACTCACTCCGTAATCATCTTCCATGAGAGATCCAATGGCATCCATGGTAAATACTCTTGGTCCCTTCTCATCAATCCCTGCTACCTCAATATTCGTAAACAATGGTGCCATTTTTCGATTATAGAGGAAGTTCGCAACCATTTTTGCCATCGCCTTAACAGAGATCTTGTAACCTTCTCTTAATTCGTAAATATTTGCCTGTGCTTGGATTATTCTGGCGAGTGCTTGAAAATCACCCACTAATCCCGAACACGACATGGCAATCTTCTTATCTTTAGAGAGAGGGAATATCTTTTTCACATTTTTATGATTTACTGTATATCCCCAAATTACACGATTATCGTTCCCCAAGACTACTCCATCCTTACATTTAATCGCTAAGGAGCAAGCGCCGGGAATCCATATTTGTTGTGCCATTCTAATTTTCAATTCCTTTATCTAGTATATATTATAAAATGAGCAACTCATTAAATTATTTTCTTGATTTACAATTATTGGGATTTTATTAATCAAATTTTTGTTGCTTCTTTCAATATTTATCTTATATATCCTAAATGATTCGGATTAAAATGATAGGAATGAACTTTGTTGGGAATGAACGATATGGGTAGTGTGAAAATCTTTCAGGAAGCTTTTAAATATTTAATCAATGTGGTGGATAAAACCATCAAATCACTCGAAGAAGACAAACTGTTAAGTTTATTTAATATTTTAATTGATGCTCGTGATAATCATAAAAGAGTAATCACAGATGGGAAAGGCCGATCGAAACAATCCATTTCTCTAATGGAGGATTGTTTGGAACAAAATGGATTTCCTATAATCCTTCCCACTTCTAATGCCAATTTACGGCCTTGGAAAGCGGAAGATATTTTCATAATGAATAGCGGTTCGGGTTCAGCGAGTCCGTTGAAACACGCACAAGCAGCCAAGGAAGCAAATCTTACGGTCACCGGAATGACATATAATCGGGAATTGGAAGATGAATTTCCTAATATGTTAATCCTTGAGCCATCTAAGATAAGAAATAAACTTTTAGCGCCCTTGGGCACCGAATTTGAATTGTCATCCGCGGTAATTGGGGCATGTGTGGCCTATTCGTTGCGCGATACACCCGAAGAATCTCTAAAAGAATTTAATGAAAGTGTAAAAAAGATAATTCAGCTGTATAATGATACCTATGAATATTTGGAATATGAGCTTGAAACACTTATTAATTTCATCAATTTGATTTCAGAATATATTCCTAAGAAGAATAAGAATAAAATTTATTTCAGGGGGGTGGGTCGGGATGCAATCATGAATAAGGTGGCAGCAATTCGATATGGCCATCTTCACAGGGAACCCGACAAGGACCTTCAAGTCATCTATGAGCACCATTGGGACTTACGTAATGAGGGAGATTTGGCAATTATCACCTCCGGCAGTGGGGAAACTACTCAAACTCTGAATTATGCCACACAATCATTTATCTCCGGTATGAAGATCTTCGGGATTACCTCCTTTAAGACCTCGGATTTAGGCAAGTTTTGCAGCAGAGTAAATGGTTGTTTAGTCTTACCAGGAAGAAAGAAAAAATTTAGCCAGTATAATATGCCACGGGAATGGCGTGAAAAATATTTACCCTGTTTTGAGCTGAATTGTTATATCACCCTAGATGCTTTATTGGCTCAAATTGCCCACGACGAGGGAATTGAAGAAAAAGATATGAGAGCCTCCCATAGACCCAAGGTATTGGAATAGAGTAAGAGAAATACCGATGATTTAAGAGAAATGCCGATGATTTAAGAGAAATACATAATATTATTTTTTCTTTACAAGAAAAATTTTCTTTTATTGAACTTTATTTCAAAAGAAATGCATGTTAGCTTAAATTCTGTTGATTTATTTTCCAGAATTCATTTCCCCACCTGAATTTCGAAAGGAGGTTTTTAGCTTGTTCTTTAAACCCAACAATATATAGGGCGGCCGCGGTTGCCTCCGCCGAACTAAGCCGATTCCATTTCCCGTAATTTATCGGATTTGCTGCCAGCAATGGGGGTAACCTCCGCCCGTTTTGAAAGGGACGGGAGAATATTTCCTCGGTATGTGCCCAACTACAATCGATTACCACAAGCCCATATTTCCCTACAGCTTCCCGATCTTGCTTGGAAAACTCTTTTTGGGAAAAAGGATCCAAAACCACCGCATTTCTCGGACATCGATGAATTGATTTTTTAAGGGTGATAAGATCAAAATTTTTCAGGTGCATAATGGTATTTTTCTTGGGATCATCTTGCGCATGATAAACGCAATAAAGGGGGGCTTTTTTCATTTCTATATATATGAAAGGAATGTTCCCTATTAGAGTATTCTTTCGGACAAAATTTTTATAATCTTTGGAATATTGATTTTCTTAGGAATTTTAAAAGTTCAATCCTTGGTTTTTTATTTTGTTAGAAAAACCTCTGTCTGAGCATATTTCTCTATTATTCCTAACCACATGCAGGAGTAATCAAGTCTGGTCCACGATGCTGGACTTAGGATCCAGTGCATAGAGCCGCAAGGGTTCGAATCCCTTCTCCTGCACTTTATTTCTTGTAATTAAGCTTAATTCTCCAAAATTAAGTTTGTTGATGGGCATTTTCTTCAATATTTTATTTTTTGCCTTATTAACTCTCCTCGAGGATATAAAAAATAAATCCCAGCTGAGAAAGATTTTAAACTTTTAAATGCAATATTCTAATATAGAACAAAGGATCAAGTGAAATCAACAATGTCGGTTCGCGAAACATTAGTAAAACATTTATCAACCATTTTACGATCATCAAAAGCAACTATTATGGCACTTCTATCGGATGAAAATGGCCTTTCGATCGCAAAAACTGGCCGAAATACCGATCTGGACCTCGATCCAAACGCAATTACCAGCGTCTCCTCGGCGGCGTTTTCCTCGAGTGAAGAAAATTGGAACGATTTGGGTATATTAGATCAATTAATCGCTTTTTCATTTTTCGAGAAGATTTGCCTGATTACCATACGAATTCAAAATACACTCCTCACCATTGTCCATGATTATAATCGGGACTGGCCGTTAGATGCGGATGTAATAGGATCCAGCATTTTCCATTTACGGAAGGAAATCGATTCATTTTTCGGAAGCGGAAATATAACGGACGTGGAAGTGGAAACCTTCAGCAATAATGTCAGAAGTGCAATTTATTATTGTGGGATGGGTAATGAGATTGAATTCGCCTCATATTCCCCAGAAAATGCAGATCAACAAGAGATTATCCAAAACATCAGCGAAGTCCTTGATACCGTGCAAACTCCTGTATTTTATAGGTACGGGCTGGTAAATTCAAGTGGGATGAATATTGATGCGAGGGATAATAATCCGGAGGATTTTTCAATCAGTGTGGATGCTTTTTCGGCAAATGCAAATGTCGGTTTCCAAAAAATGATTGAAGAGGCCAAATCAATGAATGTGGGCGGCTTGATTTCCTATTTGTGTGTATCTGGAAGGGATCCTGAGAACTTCTTTGGGATCTTATGTAGCCCATCTGGAAAATTGATGTTTTTGGACGAGGAAACTGGGAGCGAGATAGTACAACCCATATCGTTTGTTTCTCTCTTTACAATTGGCTACGGGGCGGTTCCGGTATTGTGCGAAGCCCGGAATATGGTTTATAGCATTTTGGAAATAATCGGATCTGAGCCGCTCAGCGAGAAGTTTATTAATAGTGTGAACACTATCGTGGAGAATAAATTTTCCTGATACCATCGTAGAGAATAAATAATATAATGATATTATCGTAGTGGATTAATCTGCCTAATATCGTTGTAGAGATTAAATCTTCCATATCTTCCGAGGTAATGATAGATAATAATGTATATCAATAAATTTTAAATCTCTTTTCTGTAATATTTTTTGATTTTAATTTTTGTGAGATTTGTTCTAAATTCTACAAATTTTTCAAAATTTTTGCTGTTCATTTTAAATTTTAGAAACAGAAAAGATCTACATCTTTGATTAAATCAGAAATAAATGGCATTTAAATAGGGTTGCTTTTGTAAGGGGGTAGATCTCATCAATATAGAAAAACTTATATTTGATCTTTTGGGCTCTCGAAAATTTTTTAATTTATCTGGTTTTTACTATCCTAAGTAGTTCTTATCATTTGGATTCAAGAAAAAGTTATAAATGAATTTTCATTTTTGAATCTTGGAAACATAATCGATAAGATTCTTAAAACATGCTTCTATAGTGTAGCTCGGTCAAGCATCGCGGGCCTTCACCCCGCTGACAGGGGTCCGAATCCCCTTAGAAGCACCATTTTATTTTTTATTTCCTCAATCCTTTCCAACCTATTGATAACCTAACTTAGATGATAGAGATAGTGTTATTGATAAATTATTAGTGCTTATTCATCTGATGTATGAGTTCAATCCACATCTCAAAGGTGTCTACATAAGATCTTGGTTGAATTTGATGGGTTGGACCGATGCAAAAACCCGTGTTTAATAAGGATCGATCACTTCTTTCAGGCCCTTTTTCCGATCGTATTTGGTTGCCTTGTTGCCCGTTGAAGTTCCTCATTATTGAAAACAATCTCCGTATTTCTGTTTCCATTTGTTGCCTTGTATCTTTATTTGGGGGATCTAAAAAATACCTCAAATCAAAAGCACCAGTCATAGAAAGTCTATCTCCGATTTTATTGACTACCTCTTCAAATTCAAGCGCATCGGGCTGAATTGGGTTCAGTCCATCTATATGAATTTCTTCATTACTTTCCCCGTTGATATCTCCAGTCGCGAGTAATTCCAATATATCCATAATATTTCCGTCAGAATGGAGGATTACCGGAAAATCTTTCCCTCCCTTTTCTTTTAACCCCTTGATAAGTGTTTGATGGGCAGGATACACTAATTCCTTCCATACTTTGGTCGAAGTCATTAGTCCTTCGTTTAAGGCATAATCATCGCCGATTCGAATGGCATGTACCCCATGTTCAATCATTGCTTGGCCCGCCTTTATACAAAAATCGGCAACCTTGTTGATGATCTCCCTGGCTAATTCTGGGGCCCTCCGGTATAGAATAAAAAATGCGGGCCATCCATCGGACATAAGTTGCCACGTTGGTTCTAAAGGGCCATTAATTACGCCCCAAATGCTAAGAGGGTCTTGTGACTTTTCATTTTCTCGTTTAATTTGTTTCAAGGCTTCAAACCATGAAGGATCTTCCGGGTCTGGAAATTTATATTCATTCCAAGAGCTCTCAATCTCCTCTATATCTACCAATTTTTCTCCAGATTGGAGGGCAAAGGGCGCAGTAAAATTGTCATAATATCCCTTAATTATATGGTTCCTTCCCATCTTATCCAAATAGGTATCCCCTTGCTTAAGTTCGAGAATTTTCACGGGGTAAAACACCGGATGTCCTGCTTGAATTATGTCTAAATTAAGTTCTGAACAATAATTCCATATTTGGCTGGGATTGGGACCTAATTTCCCGGAAGGTAATGCTTTTTTCATAAACTGTGGTGTAGCAGATATAAATACTGGAAACTTATCCACTGGTCCTCGGATAAGTGCATTATGGACCCGTTCAATCTTTTTCATTTCAACCAAATCAATCTATTATTCCTTATTCTAAATAAATATTCTAAATAAATATTATTTCCTACTCTAAATAAATAAAAGGGGATGAAAAAGTAAAAATCTCTATGCTATATGGGATTTATGGGAGTGAAGTTTAGACTTTCTTCAATACCAAGGTTTTTGAGAGTTGTTGGCTAATCCGGATTTTGTTTTTGTCCCGGGGATCGGGTTCATCGTTATTGACAATAATTCCTATGATTAAATCAATTGGTAATATGAGAACTTTTCCTAGATTATGGAGTACCACTTGTTTGAGGTTCATGGGTCCAAATTCTGTTTCATTTACCGTTTTTAATTTGAGGAGTGCTTTGCCCGGAGTTTTTCCGTCATTATAATATTCAAAAGCACTGAGATAAATGAAAGAAACGAGAATACTGACTCCCGCGTCAGTGTAATAAGTGGCTAAATCTAAATCCCATAACCATCTGCGCCCGAAGAGAAGTCCTAAAAGCATAACGATGACTGAAAATAGGATACTATCGATGATAAAAGCGAAAAACCTGTCCCCTAAATCTGCATATTTGTATCCTTCGGGGGGCCGCTCATATTGGGGGACATGTCCTCTGGATCCGTTTGGTTGAGGTTGTGTTGATTGTGGTTGTTGTTGGCTTCCTGGTTGCTGAGCTTGGTATGTTTGACCTGATTGATTGCTTGTCCCTTGGTTTGCCGATCTTGATGCTCGATATGTATCCTGAGACTCTGTCTCTTCTTCATTATGGGGGATAGATGCCCCGCATTTTGAGCAATATCTGTTATTTTTTGAGTTCTTCGCCCCACAAGAGGGACAAAATATTTCATTATTTGACATTGTATCTAGACGAGGAAAAACTTTCCTAAAAAAGATTTGTCCTCAGAATTTGGATTGGCAAAAATTAGAACTGAGGGTTTTTCTCTAACAATTAAGTGCTATCGGATGCTAAAACCCACGCTTTAATTATTTTTTATCTGGATGAAGGGGTTTTTCTAATTATCTCAATAAATATTTAAAATATAATTTTCAGAGATAAAATACTACTCTCTATCATCTCAAAAAGTATTTTCAAGCAATTTAATTGTTGGGATAAGTAAAAGAGAAGAGAATTGGCGCGGGTGATAGGGATCGAACCTACGGCATTCAGATTAACAGTCTGACGCTATTCCACTAAGCCACACCCGCATGGGTTCTTCTCATGGAAGATTTCAATTTTTGAACTTTTTAGAAAAATCTTGCAAATGTCTAAAAAATCTAATTTTAGAAATGGTCTATGTATTAAAAATTTTTCTTTCTTCCCGATTCCGAGATTTTTGACCCGTTTTTGTTTGCTTACTCGGATAAATCCCAATATAAAATCTTTTAGGTTGGATATATCGTCACTTTTAAGATTTTCTAAAGATCATACAAACAACTTGGAAAGATCTTTCCTAGATGGCAAATTTTATTTCTGATCCTCCCCTTTCACCAAATATGGCCAGTTCTCCGTTATCTATGGATAATATTTCAATTGTTTTGGTAAATCCCGAGAGCTCTGGAAATATCGGCTCTATTGCTCGGGTTATGAAAAATTTTGGTCTCTCAAACCTAGTTCTATTCAATCCCCAAGAGAAACCGCTCTCGGATTATGCAAAGGGATTCGCCATGAAAGCGGTAGATCTTTTAGAAGGTGCGGATGTAATTTATTCCAGAGATTTCAAACGGGTTCATAAGTCATTTCGTAATGAAAAAGCAGGCTCTGGTCAAATATCGGATAAAAACAATCTTCAAAAGGGGGACAAAATTAAAGAAGCGCCCAACCATGAGGATTTTAGGAATCTTAGAAGTACCAGGAATCTAGGTATGGAAGAATTAAAGAATATATTTCATCGATACGATGTGGTGATTGGAACTAGTGCTAAGGGTATCTCATACAAGAATATAAAACGCGTCCCCGTATTGTTAAATGAGCTTGATTTTTCCCCGTTAGCTGGAAATCCAAATATTGCGATTGTTTTTGGCCGAGAATCCACAGGCTTAACCAATGATGAACTTCTCCTCACCGATTTCCTCCTTCGAATTCCCACCGATTCAAAGTATCCTACATTGAATATATCCCAAGCGGTGGGTATAATATTGTATAGGATTCGTGTTCTCTTGTGGAAAGAAAAACAGAATAAGAATAAAAAGAAAGAACGAGAATCTAATGTTTCTCCTGAAAACAAGAAAAAACAATCTTTAGCCCCTCACAAATTAAATAATTCCAATTCACAGAAAGAGGTAAAAGCATTAAATTTGAATAATCAAAATCCAGAGGGCTCTGGTTTAAGGGGCCAAGTTATTCCCGCGGAGAAAAAAGAAAAGGATCGATTACTCACCTTAATTAAAAAGACCATTCAGCTCTCACCTGTGGAAAGAAATAGGCAAGATAGGGCCTTCCATGCCCTAAAAAACATCATAGGTCGGTCGTTTATATCTCATAAAGAGGTTTCTGAGCTTTATTATTTATACCAAAAAATTAGAACTGGTTTTAAGAATCCCGATATCTTGAAAAAGAGGGAAGACTAATATAATCTTCATAATTGATTAATATTTTTGATAGGCTATTATAAGAATGGAAAGAAAAAGCCAAAAAAAGTGAGTTATCGGTTTTTGTAAATAAGTATCAGATAATATATATCTATTATATCATATGTATCTATGCTCGTTCTTTTAGGATGACCCGCGGTGCAATTCCCAAGGACATCATTTCCTGCAAGAGCAACTTGAATGCATAGGAACATACAACTTCGGTAATTTTTGTATCTTCTCCGCAGATCGGACAATATTGTCTGTCCCGACTTCGGTCATATACCGCTAAAAGTCCGCATTCTTCACAAATTAGGACAGTTGTTTTATCTGACTCATCCAATAACCTTTCTTTCAAAAGCATTGATGCTCCATGTCCAACTAAACAATCCCGTTCCATCTCTCCGAATCTGAGTCCTCCTTCTCGGGCTCTTCCTTCGGTTGGTTGTCGGGTAAGAATTTGGACAGGTCCTCTGGCCCTTGCATGGATCTTATCTGATACTAAGTGGTGAAGCTTTTGGTAATAGACAGCTCCTACGTAAATTCCCGCGTTGTATTTCTCTCCGGTGACACCATTGTATAATGCTTCCCTCCCACCGTAATCAAATCCGTGGTCGACCAATCTCTGCTGTAAGGCATCCATATCAGTCACTTCGAAGGGTGTGGCATCTTCTGGACCTCCTAAACACGCTGCCACCTTTCCTAAGAGACCCTCGAACATTTGCCCCAAGGTCATCCTGGAAGGCATCGCGTGCGGATTAATTACCATATCCGGCGAGATACCTTCTTTTGTGAAAGGCATATTTTCTTGCTTGGCTATGAGACCCAACACTCCTTTTTGTCCGTGCCTAGAGGAAAATTTATCTCCTAATTCTGGTATTCTTAAATCTCTGACTTTAATCTTAATAAGCTTATTTCCATCTACTGTTTCGGTCATTACGACCGTATCAACAATACCATCCTCTGAATGCCGCATTTTGATTGAGGTTTCCCGCCTTTGGGGTTGTGGCATTTCGTCAAAGTCATCATAAGGATGAGTAAATCGCGGAGGTGATGTTCTGCCAATGAGTACATCGCCTCCCTCTACAATAGTTTCCGGTTCCACCACACCATCTTCAGCCAAATGTCTGTAAGCTTCGGCACCCCGATAACCTCTTACATCGTTTTCGGGTACTTCAAACTTATCTACTTGACCTCCTGGATATTTTCTCTCCTCTCCTTCGTAGGTTCGGAAAAATGTGCTTCTTCCCAAAGAGCGTTCAATGGCGCTCTTATTCATAATCAGAGCATCTTCAATGTTAAATCCACGATAAGACATCATGGCAATGATGAAGTTCTGTCCTGCTGGTCGTTTATTAAAGCCGATTATTTCCATCGCTTGCGTATTCGTGAGAGGTATTTGAGGATAGTGTAAAAGATGTCCCCGTGTATCCAATCTATGATGGAAGTTTGCTGCAAAAACTCCTAAAGCTTGCTTAGCCATACCCGCCTCGTATGTATTACGAGGACTTTGGTTATGATCAGGAAATGGAATAACGGATCCGCAAATTCCTAAGATTGCTGCGGGGGTAATTTCCATATGAGTATGTTCTGGTGTAATATTTTTTTCATACATCGCGATAAGTGCGTTTTCCTCTTCTTCAGCATCGAGGTATTCGATGATTCCCTTGGATACTAACGAATCCCAATCATAATCTCCTGAGCGAAGCTTTTTAATGTCATCTTCGGTGATGACAAGCTTTCCGTTCTTTACAATAAAGAGCGGTCGTCTGGTCCTCCCAGCATCACAATTAATTTGAATTTCATCGGATTCTGGATAATAGCCAATATTAACATTGGCGTTTAAATCTCCCTTCCTCCGTTTCATTCTTATAGTTTCAATCAAGGGTTTATAATTTGGATGGATGCCTAAAAGTTTTCCGTTGATGTAGATCTTGGTTTTCCCAATAACATTATCAACTTCTTCTAAAGGAATGACACCTAAATCATATAAGTCTGTTTCAATCTTCTTCTCGTTAGTCCCCACCGAAATAATTGCGGTTAGGGCGAGATTCTTCACAAGACCACAATTTGGACCTTCGGGGGTTTCTGCGGGACAAATTTTACCCCATTGTGTGGGATGAAGATCCCGTGCCTCAAAGTGTGGTTGACTCCTACTGAGCGGTGAAATAATCCGTCTCAAATGACTGAGGGTTGCGATGAAATTTGTTCTGTTAAGAAGTTGGGATACTCCCGCTTTCCCGCCGACCCAATTGCCTGTGGCTAACGCATGCCGAATTCTTTCCGTAATAACATCAGCACGAACTGCTGTTTTAATATTTGGTTTTCTACCGCGAACTGCTGTTCTTTCTAGCTGATATTTAATATCTCGTGATAAATTAATAAAACTAACTCTGAATAATGAGGTGAAAAGATCTCCTGCTAATTTAAGCCGTTTATTGGCGTAATGGTCTTTATCGTCCGGCCTCCGAATTCCCAATGAAAGTTCTAACACCTTTTGGGTCATTTGACCTAAGAAGTAAGCTTTTCGGATCCGGTTTTCTTCTTCATACCCAACGTGGGGTAAGAGGTATCTGTCCAATATCTGTTGAGCCCGTTTGATACGATATTCTTGGGTTTGTCCAACCGCAACACGTTTCCCTACATAATCAAGTGCGTTCATAATCGATTTTTGGGGATCAGTTGAGACTTCAATAGTATTTGCCACATCTAAGATGGGGATAAGTTCTTTTTGGATCTCTGGATCATCAGAAATAGCTTCGATGATCTTTTTATCGGAATCAAGACCCAATGAACGAATTAAAATCGCAATTGGGATCTTACCAGGTACTTTGGGTACGGAAACCCGAATATCCCCGCCCCTTCTCCGTTCAATGGTGACTGGTGCCCGGAATCCATGGGTGGTTGAGAAAACCTTGGCAATATGAGTTGCTGATGAACTTTTACTTGCTTTTTCTATGAGGATCCTATTTGGTGCTAAATCCTCTTGGGTAACCAAACATCGTTCGGTTCCGTTAATGATAAAATAACCTCCTGGATCTAAAGGATCTTCCGAGATTTGTATGAGTTCTTCTTCCGACATATCCCGTAATGGGCATTTGGCGGACTTAAGCATTATGGGTAATTTACCCACGTAAATATCAAATGTCTCGTTATATTGGGGTCTTTGGGTTCTCTCATCAATAATGACGGGTGTCATTTCTAAGTGCAATTTTGATGCGTAGGTTAATTCCCGAATTCTGGCCTCCATTGGGGATATTTCTTTTGTTGCTCCATCTGCTTCCCTTACTGCGGGTGCTTCGACATGAATATCCGAAAAAGTAATATAGAAATCAGGGATATCTGGAATAATCTTTTTCGATTCATTGACAATTTCTTGGAGGGTTTCCTCAAGGAATACATTGAAGGAATCCAAATGTTGCCGTACTAAACCTATTTTACTAAAGTATTTTTCTAAAATGAGCCATTTATCTTCATTAGATACAATTGACATGTTTTTCACCTAAATGATAATTTATTTTATTTAAATAATTATTTTTGTTAATAATATGCGCGAATATGTTTTGTGTTTTGCCGCTACATAGGATTATCGTTATTTTTCGTAGTATAAGAGAAATCTGAGATCATCTTCTAATAATATTGATGATATTTTTCTTATTTTTATAGTGGAAAAATTCTTTTCCTGTTTTTTTTGAGTATTATTATTTTCTTGTTTCACAGTATTCTATATTCTAACTAAAGTTATATTATTTATCTAAAAAAGGATTCCAGATTATAATAGACCAGATCTCTTTTAAAATGGTTCTTTATTTATTATATGATATGATTTATAATTCTTATTTATTAGGACTTTCTACGGGGTACAACAACTCTGTATGAATAAACCGAATTAACCATAGTATTTGATGAACGGGTTATTTTCAATACATCCCCCTCTTTTGCACCGAGAGCTTTGCTAACAGGATCATCTATAAAGATCTTAGGGAGATTAAGAAGGTCAATTGAATATTTCTCTAGTAATTCATCCGTTTCTTTTTTTGTGAGTATGAGATGTTTGGGTACCAATGAGTGTGATAATACATCCAGCTTACTCCTCGTAAATTTTTTTCTTCTTGCAACCAAATCGATTTGTCACCAAAAATTCTTTTCAATAAAACAAGTATTTTAAGGTAGGAATGGACTGATAAAAAATTTTATGCTTTTTTCAAGATATTTAAAGTTTATGTTTTTTTTCTAATTATTTACCTCTATGGAGCATGAAGTGGGTTTATTTTAGTATATTATATCCTTAGTATTCTGGGACAAACTTATGGGGAGAAACCAAGATAATGAAATACCCAGATACTTTTTTAATAATATGAAAGTGCCAATTTGGCCGTAATTTTTTTACCTTCTTCATGAATCCCTGGGCGCCTAATGACTTTTTATGTACATATTGAACGAAACTTGTTGGATCTTCTGTATTGAGTAAATTGAATGCCTTTTCAAACAATTTTAGCAGGTATTTATGCCCTAATTTCAGGGGCGGATTCGTGTAAATTGCCGAAAATTTAAATGAGGTGGGTTCTTGTTGATTATGGAGGACTTTTTCGATTGTTTGAAGAAAGTCCCCTTTCATGATTTCTATTTTTTTGCAGTTGTTTGCTATAATATTTCTATTTAATAACCATAATGCCCGCTCATTTATTTCAGAAGCATAAATCCTAATTTTTTCATCAAACTCAGCAGAAATTTTCTCTTGTTTTTCAAATTTTTTTTGGTTATTAAGTTGCTGAACTTTTTTTGAAAAGAGCTGCTTCAGTTTCTTATATGTATAGATAGATACTGGCCCGTAACCAGCACCCAAATCCAGTATATTAAGATGATTGTTTTCATGTTCAAGAAGTTTTCTCGATATTTTTGGAAGTATTAGATATTCCAAAAGAAACCGGGTTCCTTTATCTATTTCGTCTTTGGAGAAAACTCCTGTAGAAGTTTCCAAAGAAATAGCAATTGGACCAATCGAAGTAAATATTTTGTTAATTTTTAGGGGAGATTTTGGTTTTTTAGAGTAATAATGATCATTTGGACTAATTTTCATCACTTCTCTGGCTGTTGTGTCTCTTTTTCTTTCTTCTTTGAATAATCCTTGCCTTTTTGAATTTTGCGTTTCTCTATCTTTTTTTCTTTCTCTTTCTCAGGATCATATTCGAGCTCTTCCTCTGAGATCTCATTTTCAATATCATTCCAATTGGGATATAATCCCCGTGGGAGAAATACTTTCTCTGGGGTGGCACATATTCCATGATTACGTTTTAAAATATGTTGAGCAGACATTTTGGCCCTTCCGAAGGCAATCAATTCTCCCTTTTGGGTCATTATTGCAATTTCCTCGCCCTTCTCTATAGTCTTTTCTAAGTACAATACTCCTGCAACTGCCAACTTGGCTCCGTGTGCAATTGCATCAACAGCACTGTCACGAATATAAATTTTCTTCCAATGATTTACTGCCTTCTCCATAGGGAGGATCATCTTTCGTAAATAACGCTCGTCCCCCTCCTCGCGATAGATCTTTACGGCATCATGGACATCTTGGAGGGTGAATAAAAATTCCTCATCCCGGAAATTACCGCTGCGGGTTCTCCGTAGTTCTGCCATATGGGCACCGCACAGAAGTACTTCCCCTAAATCATAACAAAGTTTTCGTATATATGTTCCGGATTCGCATCCAACCCGAAAAAGTACAAACCTTCCCCGTTTTTCAATAAAATTAATGTAATAAATCTCCCTAATTCGCAATTTACGGGCAACTGCGGATTTCAGTGGTGGTCTTTGATAAATTTTTCCTTTAAAGAGGTGAAAGGCTTTTTTAATTTTCTCTTCAGACACATCATGATGGAGATACATAAGGCACACATATTCTTTTCCTGCAGTCAATAATGCTTTCATTACTTTAGTTGCCTTTCCTAAGGCAACCGGCAACACGCCCGTGACTTTCGGATCTAATGTGCCCCCATGACCGCTTTTTTTAATGCCGAAAATCTTTCTTACCCATGCGGCCACCTCATGAGATGTGGGTCCAGCGACTTTGTCTATTGATATTATTCCGGTATCCATCAGATAATCAAGAGGACGATCTATTGGTTTATATCCATAACGCGGGTCGGTATTGCCTTCCGCTTTCACTACATATGTTTGTTTTTCATCGCATGGTAATAAGTATTCAATTTTCATTTCATTCTCTCCGATGCTTTCTTTTATCTATATGATAGATAATAAACCAATCGTAAAGAATTAAATGATTTGCAAAATAATTTAAAAATATGAAGAAGGAAAAAGAATCGGATTCATCAGAAGGGAATTCCTCCCAAGAAGAAAAGGGAGAGGAAATGTCCAAAGAAGAGAGGGAATTATTGAAACAAAAGCAGCTGGAGAAAATCCTTTCAAATAAGATTTTAGTATATATTTTGCAAAAGCTTCGTCAAGGCCCCATTCAAACTACTTCGCTTCATAAGCTCGTGGGTTCAAAATTTAGTTCCTATTTTAAGAAACACAGGAGGAAAAAACCCAAGAATTTAATGAAAATTTTGATTAAATATGATTATGTCCGGAAATTTTCCTATACTAAAGAAGAACCCAATCCTGATCGGCATCCAAAACAATTCCCCCAAATACCTGTGGGAAAGGAAAAGGAATTTTACCTCCTTGTGAAGGATTTTTATGCAATTAGAAAACCACCCATAAATATTTTGGGCCGTTTAAACGAGTCTGACTACTCATTTGATGCCAAAACCCTTAAAGGTTTCAAAAAGGAGATTGAGACCTTCTTTAATGGCTATACATCCTCACAAACTTCTGGAGATGATCCCAGGGTGATTCAAATATTTATCAATACTCCCCTTTATTTAGTAGTAAGTCTTTTGGCAGATGAAATCATTCCTCTCAAAAAATTAGAAAAAATTATCAAGGATAAATATAACTTACAGCCCAATGATATTATGAAGGTTCTGAAAAAGATGGATTTCATCAAGCTTCTACCGAGTTCAAAAAATGAGGAGATTGTGGTTTTAAAAACCGCAATTGAAGTTGATTCACTATTTCCAGAATATCTTATCCGTTATATTAATCAGACAATGGCAGAGAAAAAAATGGATAAGAATTTTGCAATTCTCACCCTTAACATGTTGAAAAAGTATTACCTTAGATTAGAAAAACCTGACCTTCTTGAAGAATATAAGAATGAAATTGAAAGTGTCAGAAATCTCTTTTATTCATATATTGGTATTGAATTGGAGGAAAAACAAGGAGATTATGCGAATATCGGTGCTGCGCTAACACAAGTGGAAGAGAATAAAAATAAAGATAAAGTTAAACGAAAAAAAGTTAGAAAAACATACGAAGAACTCAGAGAATTATATTCAAAAATTGGTGCTGTCCAAAAAATTGTAGAGATGGATAAACTCTGGGAAAAATATAATGAATAACATAAAGATTAGTTAAGTTCTACCCTTTTTTCATTTGTTTTAACATTTTGTTAATATTTATGATTACATATCTTCCATGATATGTCTTCCTTGGATAAACAGAAACGATAGGGTTCGGAAGGCTTCATCTACTATACTTTTATTTAATGCACTGGTCTCAAAGTATGAAATCCCCAATTTATCGGCCAGTTTTTCTCCTTCTTCTTCAGTGACTACTCTCTCATCTTCCAAGTCTATTTTATTGGCGATGAGCATTAACATAATATTCGGTTCTGCTCTAACAGCTTCTTTATACCATCGTTCAATACTTTCAAAAGTATTCCGGCGGGTTACATCATATATTAAAAGCCCTGCTTTGGCTCCTTGGAAATAAGTTTGCCTAACTCTGGCGAATTGTGCTTGCCCGGCTAAATCAAAAATAGTCAGACGGACCTCCACGTTCCACTCTGGAAAATTTACCGCCTTTTTCATTATTGATACACCGATTGTGCTTTTATAATCATCATCAAATTTGTCTTCCACAAATTTATGTACCAGGGTAGTTTTTCCAACCCCGCCATCCCCACCTAAAATTGTTTTCATAATGAAGGATCCCTTTTCTACTACGATTCTTTTGAGTTCCTTTTCACTAACTTGAACATCTCCTCTTCTCTCAAACCTTGGTACAACGGGGCTAACAGGTCTACCATCTAATAGTCTCGCAACCTTTTCCGCACATAAATAGGCATAGGGAAACATTTGATCGATACTGGCTAATGCATCCGCTACTATCACTACAATGGCTTTTGGCCCTGCTTCACAAAAGATTAATCGATAATCATCGGTATCGAAAGTCCCCGTCCCAAAGTTCTCGGAAGAAAATTCTTTAGATATACGTTTTAACACGGGCTCTACTAAGGCTGACATGGCACCCAATACATTTTCATCGATTCCCTCTCGTTTTGCGCTTGAGATAATTAAACCATCTCTATCTACGACAATAAGGGCCAATAGATCCTCACCAGCAGATTGTTTCATCCATTCCATTAATGCATCTAATTTCTTGGTATCTACCATTCAATATTACACCTAATTATGTATTTTGATGAATAAAGGGCGCTGAGATAATTCTGCGCTTTTAATTCATAAAGGGCTTTTATACATTTTATTTTCATTTCCCATACTAAAAAATTTTCCGTCCATGAAAACTTTAATTTTGGTCCAATCATGTTTTTAATTATAATAAAAAGAAGAATAATGATATTAGGAGGTTCCTTTTATTTACACGGTACTTCTATGAATTTCGGTATTTTCTACTAAGAATTTTAAGCTCTCCAAATTGGTTTTCTCCTCAGCAAACAATTATCATTCCTTCTCATCTATTATAATTTTTGAATAATATTATATATGTTTAAAGTCCTTATTTTATGTATGGGAAATGTTTCATCCTACCAAAAAGGAATTCGGAAGATTATGGGACATAAAAGCGATTTTGAGATGCTGATCAGTGAATATTTGCTCTCTGTGAATTCTAAGTATAAATCGAATATGTTTCCAACTCCGCAAATTGCAAAGGTCCTCGTTTCTAAATTAAAGGTTAAGAAAACCAAATTTCCCATTATTCATAAGATTGTACGGATGATCCTAAAGGAATGGTGCGATAATGGCTGGTGTGAGTTTGTTTCCACCACCCGGTCGGGAAAAAACAGGAAGAACAAATATGTTTATAAATTCAGCCCGGAAAATTTTAAATTTCTCAAGGGGAAATTTATTACAGGGAGCATTAATGAGATTGAAATGAGCGGTAAAGAGGGAAAAGAAAAATCCCACCATGATAACACTCCTAATATTGGGGAAATCGAAGGGGATATTCCTATCAAAGATGCAATGAAATCTCGGGAAATAATCTTTGAAGATTGGATATTTGAAATACAGGATCTTATCAACGATGTCGATATCTAAAAATAATATTTATAACTCTATTTTTTTCAACAGTTATTGGGGAAAAATATATATAAATAGCGGGCTTGAGGGGATTTGAACCCCCGACTTGCAGGTTAAAAGCCTGACACGCTCCCTGGCTGCGTCACAAGCCCATTTTTTGAAAATTAAACTTATTTTTCCATTCTAGGTTTTTACAAAATTTTTCAAAGAGGGAAAAACTTGCTAACTAACTAAGTTATACAACACTCTAACTAATAAAAATTTTTTTTTCTTCTTCCCTCTTAAATATTTCTAAAGCGTAAGGGGGTTCTTTGGGAGCAGTTTTCCAAAAATTTCTTAGATTTCTCGATAATGTTGTGAAGTATTAATATTTATGGGTATTTTTTGAAAACTTTCCAAACTGAATTTCATAAGTTTTATATTGTTAAGTTGAAAATTTCTTAAAATTTTGACTTAAATCCTCATTTTCTTTATTGTCGATAAGATGATTTTTTGCTAGAAAGCAAAGCAAAAATCACTCATCACCATGAAATTTGCAAATTTCAGTATAAAATACCCCCCTTTGAATTGGATTAAAAATTTCATTCAAAGGGTTCTAAATAGAAAAAACCGTCAAAGTTAGCGGTAAAATATTATCGCTTATTTCATTTGTTTGGGTTTTAAAAAACTTAGAATTTGGGTAATTTTTTTCCATTTTTGGTGATGAAGGATTTCTACTTGCTTCTTCTGGTAAATAATATCAAAAAAAAAGGAATTCATGAAAATGATAAAAAAAACAAGATTCACTTTTCAGATCCTTAAAGAGCTATATTGCATAATAAAACCAAGAAAAAGGAATCAAAATAACCAGGACTTCAATGATGATAACTATGAGACAACTTATCATGAATTATCAATTAGAAATTTATCCAATATTTAAAAAATTAAACAATAAAAAAGTGTAAAAAAAATGAAAACAATAAAAAAACTCAACCCTCTGCGGAAAATTACGCCCTTTCAGATAAAGAAAAGGCTAAAGCAAGGAATTATCTTCGTGTTGGTGGGAATGATGCTTGTAACCTCGATAATGAGCATGCTTCCTTTTGCGCAAAATGTAAGGAATTATTCCTCAAATAGCGAAGATCTTTCCATGCCTGAAGCAAGCGGAGATGAAGCACCGACCCTCTCGAGTCCCTCAAATATTACATATATATATGGGAACCCCGGCTTCCATTCTTTTGAATGGGATGTCACGGATACTACAACTAATGGGACTCCCTATTA
Organism: uncultured archaeon; assembly: GCA_964513765.1. Classification (GTDB taxonomy): domain Archaea; phylum Asgardarchaeota; class Lokiarchaeia; order Sigyniarchaeales; family Promethearchaeaceae; genus CAZEPC01. Next base: position 2,251 of record CAZEPC010000003.1, on the reverse strand, counting down.
TGTAGTTGAATGTAATGGGGAATTTCTTACTCAAGACTCTTGGGAATCAGGTGATACCATCTCCTACAATGTTTCTGATATGTATGTTGGAACATATGAATATAATCTGACTGTCTATGACGGTCTGGGCAATAGTGCGAATGATAGTGTCACTCTTAATGTTTTATCGAATACTAACCCCTCAATAAGTATAGATCATGGGACTATTATTACCTATTCCGATGGAGATACAACACCGTATATGATCAACTGGACAATTACCGACCCGAATATTAAGCAAGGAAATTATTCAATCTATGTAAATCAAACCCACATGATTGATTTTGGTTCATGGGATTCTGGTGATACAATCACCTATGATGTTTCCAATCTTTCCAAAGGCCAACACCAATATGAATTATTTGCAAATGATGGCTATTATGGCCGATCAAGCCACATTGTGGATGTGTTAGTGGGGAGTGTTGAAATTCCAACCATCGTAGAATATCAATCCAATTTAGCCTTTATAGAAAATGATCCATATCATAGATTTCTACACTGGAATGTTACCGATTCTACTACCGAAGATCCTTATTATTTAGTAGAGCTAGATGGGGAATTTTATACCTTAGATTCTTGGAGTAGTGGAATGGATATCGCTGTCCCTATTGATACATTGGATTACCGACATGATCGGTATCATTTTGAAATTTGGTTTTATGATGGAACAGGTGCATTTGCCTATGATGAGTGTTATGTTGATGTGAATTATAATAATGACCCAAACCACCACAGTTATAATTCTTATAATACTGGAGATATGTATGAAGGAGCACCCTCCGGAACCGAATATATACGGATAGAGGTTTATGATTATAATTATCATCCTGATTTGGCAGAATATCAAATTCTTCTCAATGGGGAGGTTGTGCAAAATGGGACTTGGGAATCATATGATGATATTTATTATTATTATGATCATTTGCCCGTTGGTGAATATCACCTTGAATACAGATTTCATGATGGGTATGGGGGACATTACACCCACGATTACTATTTTAATGTGGATCCAAATGAAGTCCCTGATATTGATTCTCCTTCCGATAAAACGGTTATTAAGGGAGATTCTGATTACGTACGATGGTATATTTATGATTCAAGTTACTATGATTATTATAAACCTGTATGGATTTATGATAATGGGACCTTGATAGAATATGATAGTAATGCTTGGACTAGTTCAAGTGAAAGTTACTATTTTTATACAAATGATCTTGAACTTGGATATCATAATTTAACTATTAAGGCTTATGATGGCTTTAATAAAAATGGAACCGATAGTGTCATGGTTAATGTCGTCCCAAATGATGACGTAGTCATAGAAACCGACTATGCAGAATTCAACTACACCGCGGGCGATCCACGGGACTATTCCCTAAATTGGACAATCTGGGATCAGACTACCGATTATGCATATTATTATCTTTATAAAGATGGATACACTATAAGAGAAGGAACCTGGTCTGATGGGTTTAATATTTCAACAGATATTTCTCGTTTTTATGCTGGAATCTATAATTATGAATTATATGCTTATGATGATTATGGTAAATCCAAACACAGTTATGTAACCTTGAATGTACTTTCAAATACCCAGCCCACCATTAATTCGCCTCCAAGTTTTGATTTTATTTTTGGAGATCCCACGGATTTTGATATAGAATGGACTGTCGATGATGAAACTATGGGGCCTACAAGTTATGAATTCCAAAAAGATGGGGTTACCATTAGAACAGGTACATGGACCTCGGGAGAGCCAATTGATCCGATTGATTTAAATAGTCTTCCACCTGGAAATTATGAATATTATATAGTGGCTTATGATGGATGTGGTTCTTCGACTAGTAATACCGTAAATGTACATATTGCCGAAAATGATGAACCCACCATTAATCACCCGGATAATATTAGTTTTGTGTATGGAGATCCCTCAGTAGATCCGTTAAAATGGACTATTACCGATCCAACCGTTGGATCTAGCTCCTATGATATATTTATAAACGGGATGCTTAATTCCACGAGTACATGGGCTTCCGGTATTCAAACAGATGGTTTGGCTTTGTCTGAACTTCCAGTTGGTATGTATGAAGTTGAAATAAACGCAACTGATGGATATGGAGTCTATGTTAATGATACGGTTCTGGTAGATGTTTTGGAAAATAATGCCCCCTCGATTATTCCTTTATCTGATATTGAATTTACGGAGGGAGAT
>CAZEPC010000002.1:0-57579 GCA_964513765.1 uncultured archaeon | reverse complement strand
AGAGCTGAGAAGTGTAAGTTTTTCCACGCCCAAATCTTTTATTTTCGTCTCCAATGTCCGATAAAGTTCGGTTCCTATTCCCCGTCCCCGAAAGTCTTGGAGAATATATAGAAATTTGAGCCATCCTTGGTTTTCTCCTTTTTTCCATATTCTTCTAATTGCCAATGAAATACCGACAATTTTTCCCTTTACGATGGCATAATACAACAAGCCAGGTTCAAAATCAGGATCCCGGACGGTGTGATCTAAAAATCCCTCATATGTGAGATTAAAACCGATAAGATCTTTGATCTGAGGGTGTTCGTTCCTAACAAAATTAACAAAAGCGCGTAGCTGGACTTGATCGCATCTTTTCTGCTGATAACATATTATTTCGGGAGAAATCATACACAAGAATAGAATGCAACAAAATTTTTAAAGTAAGCAACGATGAAAATTCTCAAAACAAAAAAATAAACATCCGCCTCATTCAATAAGGAGGCGGTTCTTTGTTTGTAAGTTTCCCTTTTAGATTCGCACGAAGTTGCGAAGATAAAAGGATGTGAAAATATTCAAACCCCATAGATAAGAACATACTCATCCTCGTATATAATGTCCAATCCGATTTCTTTTTTCATGATAAGCTTCGCGATCATGGATTTTTGACCTTCAAGGGTAAATTCCAGATTGCCCTTATCATTTTTCATAATCATCTTCGTGGCATCAATATTACTCACATTGTACATGACTGATGCTTTTTGAATGTCCTCCTTTCCAACAAACACATATTCCATGGACTGGGTGGATAGTATATCCAGAAAGTTGCTATTATTAGTTTCGGAAAAGCTCCGACTTACCAATTCGATACTTTCATGTTCATCATATTCAGTTATATATTCCGAACTTGCCACAGAATATAATATTTCAGAAGAGGGATTCCGAAGTACAGGATTTTTTTCCGCATATCCCTTAATCCCATGTCCGTAATCCCACCAACAAAACACATTGGCATTTTGAGATTCCGTTTCATTTAAGAATTCAAACGCCTCTATATAATCCATATTAAACCATTTATTGTTATGCTCTCCAGTTTCATCCGTATAATTGATGATTGCCGAGGAGCTCGTGTAAGTTATTTTGGTATTGTATTGATTTTTTACATCTAATACTTTGTAATCCTCCTTGAATGCTTGAATGAGAACGAAAGTGAGCGCAATCATGAGCATCAAAACACCTGAAATTATCTGATTCCGCCTTTGTTTTTTCTCAAGTGGGGTTTTTTTCTTTTTTTTTTCCGTTTGCTTATCTTTATCTTTCTGTTTTTTGCGATATTTTCTCGGTTTTCTTCCCACGACCATGATATGTATAAGTCCTCCATTTGTCTATTATTTCCGTAATTCCTAGAAAAAATTAAAAAATGTGAAAAGCTCCAACTTTGTTGAAGCCTTTTTAAACTTCTTTTAATCGATCTCCCGTTCTAACGGTTAATGCCTCATCAATCGTAGAGACGAATATCTTTCCATCCCCGATATTTCCCGTTTTTGCATTTTCAATAACAATTTTTAGAATGTCATTCAAGTTCTTGTCATTTACCACAATCTCGACTTTTTGTTTGGGGAGTAATTCGACTTTTATTTCGCTCCCGTCAAAAGCTCTCATTACTAGTCCTTGCTCTTTTCCTGAACCCCTTACATCGAATGTGGTCATTGCCGGAAATCCCGCCTTATTTAATGCCTTTTTGACCTCAAGCAGTTTGTCCGGCCGTATAATTGCCTCAATTTTCTTCATTTTATTTTTTCCTCTAAATTTATTGTTTTTTTCGTATTCTTCTTATTGTTCCTCACTTATTGCTTCATATCCTTATGGCTTATCTTTTCTTTTCTTTTTAATTTGAATTTGTAAAAAATGAAAAAATTTGTAGATTTTACCTGAAGAACGGTTTGGATGCTTCATCCTCCGGATAGGCATAGGTTTTATGTACGGAAATATCTAATCCGAAGAGTTCTGCGTCTTTCTTTTCTCGTAAGAGCCCAATTATATCAATGAATTTGAATAACACATAACCTAATACAACACATGTGAGGAATATCGCTATTGCACCAATTGCTTGCACGCCTAATTGGTGTGCCCATTCTGATGTATTCATTGAATAAAGGGGGTGAGCACCAAGGGTTTCATGACCAAATAATGTACCTGCAATTAATCCCCAAATTCCGCACGCCCCATGAACCGGGAATACCGCCAATGCATCATCAACATGGAATTTGTATTCTAAGAGCCCAACGGTAAAGGTCGTAATAATACCTGACACTAATCCTGTGATGAAGGCCGCAATCGGATGGATGATATGTGCTCCCGAACATATGGAAACTGCTCCGGAGAGTAATCCGATCATGCTGGTAAGTACATGCTTTCGGGATGTAAATGCCGCACCAAATAATCCGCCCGCCATTGCCATCGCGGTTGAAATCGATACCCAAGCCAGCTCCACGTGGACTTCTTGAAGGTTACTCACTACGTTTGAACCGATGTTGAATCCGAACCAACCGAATACTAATAGCCACGCTCCGATCACAGAAAGCGGAATACTATGTCCGAAGAAGCTTCTCGGGCTTTTGTTATTCCCTGAAAACTTTCCGATTCTTGGTCCAATAACAATTGCTGCCATAAGACCTAGGGTTCCTCCGGTAAGATGTACCGCTCCGCTTCCGGCGTAATCAATAAATCCGATGTCGCTTAACCATCCTCCGCCCCAAACCCAATGTTCAATCATGGGATAGATAATCCCGCTGATAATGGCTGCTGAAATGATCCATCCCCAGAAGTTGTCCCGTTCTGCGGTAGCGCCCGGTACGATTGCTAATGCGGTTATGCAAAACATAGCCATCTTAAACCATTGAGCCATATCTCCCGCTCCATCGCCTGGAATTCCATACATTCCGTTTGTAAATGCGGCAGGAAGGGGGTTATTTTTCAAAGGAAATGTTTCGGGCCACCCCAAAATAGGGGCATCAGAATAATATGCGAGGGGGTATCCGATGAAATAATACGTTAGAAAAGCCAAGGTCCATCCTACATTTATGATCAAGATGGTGTGGCTTACATTCTTTTTTCGCACCATTCCGGCGTAAAGAAGTGCAAATCCCGCGGTCGCCATGAGGAAGATTGCCACTGGTGCCCACCCAACCACGAAGTTCTGTTGGAAAGCACCAAAATCTGATTCTTGTGGGCCAGGTGTTTGTAAAAGGTTTAATAACACATTTAACATTTTTTTCTTCTCCTTTTACATTTTCGATTGGAACCAAACCGGTTTGAGCGATATTGGAATCTCCTCCACGAATAATCCTTCCCGAGCAATGTTTAACTTCAAGATTTGTGGCTTAAGTGCGACACTTCGAGATTTTCTTAAAATAAAGACTCTGGTCCAAACCACATCGTGCTTATGATAGTCCAAGTATATAAGATGGTCTACGAGATATTCTGTAATGTCTGGACTCATCGGAATACCTTCAGCACTCATTAATGTGGTTGCACCAGTACTCTTACACATCAAGAGAAGCTTCATAAATACCTCTCTGAACTCATTTTCATCCGCCAATCTCCTTTTCAAAGCCGAAAGGGAGTCAATCACGATCCTTTGTGGTTTTTCAACCTTGGACATGCCTTGCTCCACCATTTCAATTGCTTCTGCCTTTGAGACCAAACTATAATCCGATTTATAAGTCGCATCAATAGAAAGATTCACGATATTAAACTTCCCTTTCTCGATTAAATCGGGGAAATCGGACCAAAGTTCGGTTCCTGTTCGGATGATGCTGTAGGGCATCTCTTCTGTGGTAATATAAATTACATTTTCGTCCTCCATAATTCCTTGGTGACAAAATTGGAGGCAGCATATGCTTTTTCCAGTTCCTGGTTCTCCCCGAACGAGGATTGCATCACCTCGAGGGAGGCCAGGAACAAAGTCTTCTAATCCACGGACACCAATATCGATCCAGTCAATGTTGGTATTTCCGTATTCTTTAATTACTGTTTCTTTTCTGGTAGCTTTTTTAGCCATTTTTTAAAACCCATTTAATTTTTTGGTTTTGATAGTAATTGTTCCATGTTAGAAGATTGTTCCTTTCCATTTAAAAATGCCGAGCTCACCCTCCTTAACAACCTTCTAATTACATAAAGAACCTTGGGTCGCTTCTAAACTACAATTTAAAGCTATTCTAAAATGTAAATTACAAAATGTATCTAAAAAGCAAAAAAAAATAGGATTTAGCAATCAATGTCAAAAAAGAAAAATACCATACATAAAAACCAAAAATTAAAAGAATTTCTATTCTTCTGCGGCTTGTTCGTTTTTCATCTTGGCTCTTCGAACTATGGCCGCAATTTCATCCTCTTTTTCGGATGAGAGATCCTCCACCACATCTAATGCTCGTTTGATTGCTTTTTTCTGAGATTTTGGTTTTTTGTCATCTTGTTGAGTTTCTGTAATGGATTGATCCTTGTTCTCTTTATCCGTCTTTTCTTCCTTTTCTTTCCTTTGTTCTCTTGAACCATTGTCGGAAAATAAATCGGGATTCATCCTTTTAAATTCTTCATTAATTTGATTCTCTGGTATTGATTTTGCCTCTCTTTCCACCGCTTTGTTAATATCTTCCTTTCTGAACCATGAAAATCTTCTTTTCCTCCGAGATTTTCTCCCTTTCCCTCTCCTTTTTCTGGACTTTCTCCTTTTTTCTTTCTTTATCTTCAACTTTTTCGATGAAATTGTTTTTTTTGTTGTGGCTTTATCTCTTGTGTTTTCATATTTTGTGTTTTTATCCTTTGTGGTCTTTAACTTGGTTTGTTTAGGTTGTTCCCCCTCTATATTGGGGTTCATTTCCAAAAATTGTTCTTTTAATTTTTCATCTGAGATACTTTTAGAGGCCTCTTGAACTCTATTTTTAATGTGCCTCTCTAACATCATCTCATAATCCAAGCCGATGTGTTTTATTTGTTGTTCTGAGTCAGAATTTTCCTCGGGAGTCTGAGTTTCTCTTTTTACTTCGAGATTTCTGGCCCGTTCAATTATTTTTTCGATTTCTTCGTATTCTTCTTCTTCCATTGTATTTAAAATATCAAAGATCTCTTCTTGGCTTATATTATTGATAGTGTAAATGGTCTTCTCTTTCTGCTCTTTAAGTTCGGGTTGGTGAAGACCCTCGGGTTCTTTTTCAAAGAATTCTGTATCTATCTCATTCTCGACAAATCCCTCGGGTTCATCGATGAGGGGATCATCAATACTTTCCTCCCATTCTATAACATCTGGGTCCTCAGAAATATGTTCTTGAGAGTACTCGACCGATTCTTTTTGAATAATTTCTTTTTCTTCTTTTTCTTCTTTTTCTATTTTTCTGGTAATTTCGTCTTTATCTTGTGCGTGTCTTCCAAGTTTTTCAAAAGTCCCTTGGGTTTCCGACAAATGCTTCTCATACTTTATTTTATCTTGCTTCTGGACTGAGGTTCGTTCTGGGAGTACTTTTTTGGATTTTATTTTAATATTCCTGGGCTTTGCTTTTATCCTCTTTTTTCTTTGATGTACATGTGTTTTTTGTGGTCTTCTGTGATGTCCCACAGATCCCCCAATATATTGATATATATGACTTTTGAGATCCTCCACCTCAAAATCTGTCCGATTCATAAGTTTAATTCCTTCGGTCATACCCAACATAAAATATGTGTTTTTATGGGCATGATTTTTGAGGTTTTCGATAATACGGGTTTGGTCTTTTTTGGAAATGTAGATCAGAAAATTTCGACATGCAATCAAATCGAATTTTTGATTGAAATTAAAGGCTTTAAACATATCATGGACCTGGAATTTACAATAGTTCGCAATTTCTTTTTTAATCCTGAGATAATTATTTCCTACCAGATCAAAGTTTCTCTTTAGCGCTTGACCCGATATATTTTTTATGTGGTCCAGCCTATACGTCCCTTTCTTGGCCTTTTGGATGCTTTTCTCATCAATATCGACACCGTAAATCTCCACTGGATTATAAATTTGTTTTGTCATCTTTAGGAAATGGATGATAATGGCGATAGAATACACTTCTTCCCCCGAAGAACAAGGTGCAGAAAGAATCCGAATGGGCTTATTTCGAGTCGGTTTCGAAGCACTAATTTTAGGGATGAGTACCTTTTCAAGATAGCGAAACACGGATTTATTTCGAAAAAATTCGGTGGTATGGATGGTTAAAATATTCTTAAGGGCCAAGACTTCCCGGGGGTTTTGCTGGAGAGTGATGTAATAGGCTTGAAAATTTCCATATTTTTTTGACCTCACTCTATGGTACAACCGGCCTTTGAGGTAATTGTCCCGGTATAAAGATAGATCGTAATTTGCCTCCGAAAGCATATACTCCTTTATGAGATCAAAATATTTATCGGAGTTTTCCTCTTTATCGAAAAACCGCGACTTTTCATCTCGGATTTTGTTAAATATCTCATAAGATGCCTTTTCTTTGTCCATAGATATCTCTCCTTTTTTTGCTTGATGAATAAAAATCAGATGAAAACGCTGGGGATTGCTCAAATATACTTGATATTTCCATTCCTAAATGTTTTGTGCTTTTATTTTTAAATTAAAATTTCCAATTGGAATATAATCTATAACTAAAAACTAAAATGCCAGGAAATTATCATGCTTATATGAATCTTTCCCCTTGGTCTGAGTGCTTTTCGAATTTTTGTTTTTCGCCACAAATGAGGCTCTATTGACTCCCTCGAAGCGATGTGTTAAAAATCCTTCTGTATTACGAATATATAAAGCTATAAATATATGTAATACAGATAATTACTTGAGAAATAGAATATTCTTTTAAACAATAAAAAATGTGAGAAATATGAAAAGATACGTTTCTTTAGACTTTTTGCGGGGATTTGCAATCTTTAACATGATAATCTTGCATATAATCTCCTCAATATTGGATGCGGAAGCACTATTAAACAACATTGATTCAGTTCCTCTTATTAATATGGTTGCCCTGGTAATCTTACCTTATTTTGGTGGTTTGGCCGGGTTCTTTCTGCTCATATCCTCAACCGCTAATATGGTGAGTATGCAAAAAAATCTGGAAAAAGGAGTTTCAACAAAAAATCTTGCCATTAAGCAGATTTTAGGCGGCATTATTCTGCTGTTCTTTGCGTTTTTAACGGAGGCGATCATCGGAAATAATGGGGTTTTCGGAAGTATTATGCAAAATCTTGACCAACCTTCCGATATAGGCTGGGAAAAAGCTCTGTACAATTTTAACAATTTTGAAACGATTCATACCATTGCCTGGTGCATAATTATTAACGGTGCCATACATATGGGACTTTCAAAAAACAATGGGTGGAAAGATACCATGAAGCTTGTTAAGATTTATGCAGTCTTGGCAATCTTGGTTTTCTTCTTGACTCAGCCCGTTTGGAATCTGGCCGACTGGCTCGTGGAGGGCTATCCTTATGGAAAGGACAGATTTGGGTATGAATTGTATAAACCCCGATTGGGTGAAAATACTGCATGGGAAGTATTTCGTTCATTTTTCCTGGCGGCTTTAGCTGCCCCCATGGAACCACTTTTTCCGTATTTGGCCATAAGTTTCATAGGAAGTATAATTGGTGTATTTATTTCCCTCCCCAAAGAAAAAATCCCAAAAGATCTTCCAAAAAAGATGATTCTTTCAGGATTTATCATCTTTTTGGTGGGAACTGTTGGGGTTGTGATGGTTCTTTTGAATGTAATTGATTCACAAGGCTTTGAAACGGGTGCTATGCTTTATCAAAAAATCGCGTTCCATCGTATGTGGGCTCCCGATTATCCTGACATTGTTATTCCTGCATTTGCATGGATATGGCAATTTCTGAGTTTGAACGGATTCGGATTAATGGCAGTTATGTTGGTATTTCGCTTAGTGGAGTGGAGGGGAAAAGCAAAGGATTTTGCCGAGAAAACAGCGTTTATGAGGAGATTTGGCTTTATTGCTTTTACTTTGTACGCAATTCAATGGATTTATAAATTGGTTTGGGGGCTTTACACCACTGTTTTCTTGGGGGATCCTTACCGGAAAGTAGGTTGGTGGAGTGCAGTCGCGATTATAGTCATTTCTTTATTGACAATACACGGCTTAATGCTCTTGTGGGAGAGATCTAATTATATTGGAAGTTTAGAATGGGCCATTGGAACCCTCGCATTTTCATTGCTCCCAGTCAAGAAAAAAGGTGCCATGGAGAGCAATAAACAACAACCTTGGTATATGCGAGGGGCCTTAGATGTAAAGAATGCATTTTATAATCCAGAATGGCTCAACGTCATTCCCCCAAATGAACAGGATCACGAGTCTGGTTCCGATGCCAGTGTTGCCTACAAACTATCTTTGGCTGGGTTATTGATGCCACTTTTTATGCCGTTGGGAATAATTGCTTTCTTCATCTTAAGGAATGCCCCCGAAATAGAGCATAAAACCAAAATATACAAAAAAGCGAAAATAATCTCTGGGATTGAATTTGCAATTGTAGTGATTTTCTTTATAATTTGCTATGTCCTAGATTTGAGTGCTTTAGGGCTCTCCTTGTGAATAACTTTTAACATTCCCTATTCAACAACCAAAAGATTGAAATACTATTTGCTCTTTTTTTTCGTATTTAAGCCAATGCTTACTTCCCTTTCACGAACCAAGAAAATAAAAAAATGAACTCTATTTGATACAAAATGTCTCCTGAGCCTACCCCAAAAAAAAGCAGAGATCCATTTTCCAAAAAGCAAAGAAAAGACATAACTATTTCTATTAGGGTAACTGCGGAAGAAGATAAGATTCTCAGCCTCCTCTCCGAACAGCTTGATATGAATAAAAGTGAGATTATCCGGCGGGGTATAGGAAATTTTGTGCTTTTTACCCATTCGTTTAAGAAAGTCATTATTGCAAATGATTACCTGAAAGTTTTGTTCGAACATGCCTCCCGTGAGGCTCTCGAAGAAATGGCAAAAACCGCATTTGAGTATAGTATTGGAGATAGTGAAATAGATAAGCATTTTATTAATCCCGATAAAGATTCAAGGACCACCCAGTTTATTTATCATTTGAAATCCCTTTCTACCCGTGTCTACTCCCCTGAGGGTCAAAATTGGTTCGATGAAGTTGATTATAAGGTTCAACAAGAGGGGGTAATTTTTTATGGCTCTCATCAGTTGGGAAAAAATTTTTCCATATTTATCCGCAATGTGCTGATAAGATATGCTAATCATTTTGGGTTTCAAATCCATAAGGAAATTTTACAAAAGGAAAGCTTGATGATCCGTTTCAAAGAAGAAAGTCGAAACTAATTCTATCGATAACCAAGTCTCCCCGATTCATCAAAAATCCCAGTTTCTTCTATTTTCGTATATTAACTCCTTTATCTCTCATTGCCCGTAATATGTCATAGTCTTCTTCGGAAAATTGTTTCGTTTGTGCAAGGTCAATAAAAAGTTCTCTGATTTGAAGATTCCCAAAATCTGGTGGTAATTTCCTTAGATCATTGTTCTCAAGATTGAGAAATTGTAAATTTTTTAGATTAGAGAAGGTGTTCGGTAATTTTTTGATTCTGTTGTTTTTTAATCCCAACCATTCCAAAGATTTTAAATTTTCAATTTCTACTGGTATTTCCCTAATTTTATTTTCATCAAGATAGAGCTCCTTTATTTTCCCTAATCTTAGTATTGTTTTGGGAATAGAAGTGAGGGTATTATTAACCATATGTAGTGACATGAATTGTGGTATTTCTTGCAAATCTTTGGGTAGATTCTGAATTTGATTTCCGTCAATCTTCAATACCTTTAAGGTTTGTAATTTTTTGATTGTGCTTGGGATATTTTTTAACTTATTTGATGCAATGTTGATATTTTGCAGATTTTTCATCTCAAAAAGGACCTCTGGGAAAGTTTGGAGGTGATTACTCGAGATATCAATGTAATTCAAATTTTCTAATTTTTTTATGTTTCCTGGCAATGAATTAAATGAATTTTCCGATAATTTTAGCCATGAGAGATTTTTTAGGTTCCAAAAAGAATCAGGGAACGTAGAAAGTTTATTTTTCGAGAGTTGAAGCTTCTGGAGTTTTTTTAAATTGCCAATCGATGCAGGAATCTTGTGGAGGTTGCACCCTTTCAAATCCAGTCCTAATAAATGGTCCAGTTCAGAAAGTGGATTTGAAATGTCTCTCAATTCAATATTATTTATTCCAAGAATCAGTACATGCCTTTTCTCGGCTTGGAAAATGGTATTTTTCAGATTTGGTTCGTCCATAGGGTATAGTTTTTGTCCAATGATATTTTCAATTTCCCGCATCGCGGAATATTCATTATCTTCAAGCATTTGGTTATAGAAAAGGGGCATATAAAAGAAAAATTAGAATAGCACAAAAAAATTACGGAAATCAACAATGAAAAAACCATGATAAAAAAAATGTAGGATGTTATCTCTAAAAGAGATATATTACTCCATAGACGAGTGCAGAGAGTCCTGCTGCGATGGGAAAGGTTAATACCCACATCGAGACCATTTTTCTAAAGTTTTTTCGATCGGGTCTCTCTCCCCGTGTACGAGCATATCCAATCATCGCAAAGACCAAAATATGTCCTCCTGAGACTGGAAAACCGAATATAGTGGATAAAAGTAGGATAAGCGATGTGGTTGCTACGATCGCCAGCGCTTCTGATGGTCTAAGCTGCCCTGTGGTTCTTCTTCCTACATTTGCCACTAATTTTTTACCATATGTTACCAAACCTGCTGAAAATAGAATTCCCGCAACTATCTTAAATACTAATAACTGATCCTCTAAATTAGAACCTGCTTCAACTAGGCCATAGAAGATACCGATTGCATTTCCCGCATCATTTCCGCCCCGGCTAAATTGATTTACGGCTGCCGCTATGAGAATCAAATATCGGAAATACCCTTCGATTTCTTCCACCTCCAAAAATCCTTTATTCTTCTTTTTCAAAAAGGGTAAAAGTGCTTTTTGCATTAATATTGCACCGAAGAAACCTAATATTGGTGAAATGACCCATCCGAGCATAATCATTCCCATTTCACCCCAATTTAAACTCTGTTGGAAGGATCCCTCTGTAAATATGGCCCAAACCACCGCAATTCCAAATACACTGCCGACCACGGAATGGGTTGTACTGATGGGTAAATGGGTTTTGATTGCCACTAAAAGCCAAATTGCGGTACTGATTACGATGGCCAAGATCATTTTCTTTTGGACATTATCCATCCCCAATAGGTTGGATCCGATCGTTTTACCAACATTGTCGGACAAGAAAATAACTCCGAGGAATCCTAGCCCTCCCCCCATCACCATCGCCCAAAATAATCGCAAGGATCCCGAGCCATACACGGTGGCCATGGTTTCATCTTGTGCTCCTATGGCGAAGACCAGGACTAGACTGAATATAATCAATAAAATTGTTATTGTATCCATTTTTTTCTCTAAATTCTCCTGTTATTTGTCATTTATATCTTTTTAAGGTTTTGAGTAAAAATTTTAATTAGTCCAGTCTCTACAGTCGATACTTGAAAATAAGGCCACGAAGTCCATCTGCAAATTTGTTAGCTACAAATATCGCTTTCCATATGGCTTCTATAAGTCTTTCATAGTAGGTTAATTCTTTTGCACTTAAGCCTTCAATATCAAACATTTTCTCGAAGAATTCTTGATAATCTCTATGGGCTTCGCTCTTTAATTTTTCAATATTTTTTACAATTGGGATGGTTGCATTAAAATCTTTAAATATTGTTGTCACTGCATCCTTTAGGAGCGTCCCTATTACCTTCAGATTATTGATCACAGCAACTATTCTTATTGCCAACGGATTTTTAATTTGTCTTGGGCGATAGGCAGAGGCGGCAAGGATAATATCCTCTGATCTATCCACAATATCGTCCATTTGGTTAATTATATATAATCTATCGGTTCTTGAGAAGACCAATACTTCTCCCCCGTATAATCTCTGAACGATGTGGTCGTGAACATCATCTGATTTTCCCTCTATTTTGAGGTTTTTTTTCTTTAATATCTGAAATTCTTCATCATCACCATCTAAAAGGGCAACAATGCAATCGTGGGTTGTATTAAGTGCTCTTTCAATATAATCTGCACCTTTTTCATAAAGTTCTTGCAGATCTTTATCTTCAAGATCTTCAAATTCGCTTTCTATGGGTTTTTTGGTTTTTTTGAACATTTTTGTTGAAATCCCCCAAAAATACATTTGGTAGAAGGTTGTTTTCTTATGTATCTATATGTAAAGAAATCAGCATTTAAAAATTTCCCTATATAATGGGAAAAAATCCGAAGTAAAAGAGCTTGTACAAATAAAAAATGTTAGTGGGGGCTAATCTTCGGAGTAAGGAATTGCACAACAAGCCCTATGCGTAATGATTGAAAATCCCTTTTTTTCTAACCATTGAATGGTTCTTCTGGATGGGATCTCAATACGGTCGATCCCAATTTGAATCGCAAATCTTTCTAATAATTCCCGCTCTTTTCGGGAGAATTTTGGTCGCATACACCCTAATGACATTTCCAAAGACGGTAAAAAAACCTTGGCTAAAAACATCACTTTTGCGATTTCAATTGCCGTAAGTTTATGGAACTTTATTTCTTTTTTCCTTGGTTCTCCGTTTTCATTACCTTGTTTGTCAATTTCTTTATTAGTTTCCTGTTTTGCTGTTTTTCTTGGAGGGATCATTGCGATGAAAACAAGTAGGGACGGTTTCTTAAATTGGGTTCCAGAAAAGTCTCTTGAATTCATTAGTTCATAGAGGTATTTAATAATTTTCAGTTCTTCTCTGATTTCTCCAAAATATGCGCCAATAAGTATATGGGGTGCAATCCGAAGATTGGTCTGTAGAAGGTTTTCAAATGTTTCCTTATATGTCTGGGGGGAGTAAGGGAGATGAAATATGCGCCGAATAACCTTCTCGGCAAGAATCAGATCAAAGGAAACCATATCAATCATGCTTTCCTCCAGTTCCGATATTTCCTGCTTGTTTAAAAGACCCACATGTGAATTGAGATAAATATCTGGGTTTCGTTCTTTAAACTTTTTAATTATTTTTTTGTATTGAAGGAGGGGTACTTTCCCTTCTGACGTACATCCTCCCGAGATAAGAGCTCCCTCGCAATTATTTTGCTTAAGTGATTTGAGAACTTCTTTAAAATTATTAGGTGTTTTTGCATCTTTCATGTGGTGCAAATATTTCTTATTACAATGAGCACAATGCAATTCACAATCCGATCCAGTAACAGAAATTGAGGGGAAAGATGTGCCGGGGGTATAGGTATGTACTTTTTTCCTTGAAGTATGACCCTTACTCTTATCCTTCTTTTTCCAATGTATCTCCATGATTTTATCGAAAAACCAAACCCAATCTAGATCATCGGGTTGTTGGAGAAAAGTCTGTGCCAATTCCCAGCTGAAATTTGCTTCTCTATAGGCGTTGAGATATTTTTTTAAATCCTTTTCTTTTTTCATACTCTCTTATCCTTCCTCATTTCACGATCATAACAAAATTGCCAATGCTATTGTGATTATTGAATAACTTGCATAAAATGCGATTATCTTCTTTATCTTTCCATACCAGAAGAGATCATACCCCAACCAATTCAACCATTTCCATCTCTTAATTATTTTCTGTTTCCTGGGATTTTTTATCAATTTGCCTTTCTCGGGTCTTTCTTCTTTTTTTTCTTGCTTGATGTTGGAATAAACTTCTGTTTTTCCCTCTTTAAGTGCTTTGATTACACCATCAACTGTTCGATCTTGAGTAAGCACATTCGTATACATTCGATAATGCTTTGCCGGGTCGTGGACATCCGTTCCCGCACTTGCAAACATTGTTCTCTCTGATTTATGTTCTTTGATGAAATCCAAGCCCTCTTCATCCACAAACCCGAATCCGTTATAAATTTCAAAACCATCAATTTTATGCTCTAAATACCATTCTTTTGACATATATTTTTTGTGAAAATACCAATCCTTATGGTTAAATTGAACTACGGCCCCTTCCTTGTGGGCATGGTCTATCGCTTCTTTAATGACTTTTTTCCGTGTCCAGATCTTTGAAGGGACCCGCATAAGAGTTTTATTTCCGATTATATTAAGGTGGGTCTTCAGACTGGTGAACTCTACTCCAGGGATCACAAGAAAATCCGGATCCAAATCTTGGGCATGTTTCTTGCACTTCTCCACCGCTTCCATGGTATTGTGGTCTGTCACAACCATCCCGTCATATCCGTTTGAGATGTGCCATAATACTAATTGTTTCGGTGTTAAGATCCCGTCTGAATATGTTGTATGGGTATGAAGATCAATAAAAAATCCTTTTTCGGGAAGCCATGAAGGTTTTTTTGGTCCATAATCAAGATCCTTATCTAAATACTTATCGTGATATTTGAAATCAATGAGGGGTACAAATGCCATCGATAGTAGGGAATATCCAATCAAAAATAGAATGAGGATAACCAGAATCCAATAATTCATTATCTAATAAAAAACCCAAAATCACAAAAAATTAATGTTTTTTCTTTCTATTATTTATTTGATGAAAATTACAAACGATGCAAAACAATTCATCCAAAGACATCTCGATGATTATAATTCCCCTCTTATTTTGATCTATGTGCAAGAACAAAAAGGATGATGAGGGATTGAACACAAGACCCGAATTAAACTCATGGAAAAACCTAAAAACGTAGATCCACAAAAACAGCTCATTAAGATCAATGGAGATTGCTATTTTTTATATTCCTCAATTGAAGATAAAAAGGCTGGCCCTTATCCGTTAAAGGACATTGAATGTCCTCTCTACATAGATGAGAGTCTGAAAGATGATATCTCTCTGTATTCCATTTGTTTAACGAAACTCGGGATGTATAAATACTTGGATATCAAATAAAACCAGATGAAGATAATCCAAAAATGATAAGGATTATTGGATGGGGGTTTGCAAGCCCAAACTTTCTTTTTTTAAATCCTAATTCTCATACCCTTTAGAATTAAGCCACGGGTGCTTATTATTAAAATTCTGGAAACTTTGAATGCGATTGATTTTTATGGAATCGCAAATTGGTAAATTTATGGTTAAAATTGCTGTTATTGGCGCGGGTAGTAAAGGTTTTACCAAAAAGCTTGTTACTGATTGTTTGGCCTTTCCCGCACTTAGGGAGAATACGACTTTCTCTTTTATGGATATCAACGAGCCGCGGTTAAAATGGCTCCTCAAATATTTCACTAAATATAAGGAAGAAAATCTTGATAAATTGGAAAATGTGAATTTCGAGATCACCAAAAATCAACGTGAAGCGATTAAAGATGCAAAATATGTCATTTCATGCTTCATGGTGGGTGGATGGGAGGCATATATGAATGATATCGATATTCCTTATAAATACAATGTTTCTCAATGTATAGGAGATACACTGGGGCCAGGCGGCGTTTTTAGATTTTTACGATCGGTTCCCGTATATCAAGAAATAATTAAAAATATGAAGGAAGTGGGCTACAATTCTAATGTGAAAGAAAACAGGGTTAAACCGCTTCTTTTGAACTATACTAATCCTATGGCAATGAATACGTGGTATTGTAACTCTCTCTGGCCTGATTCTACCGTTGGTCTATGTCATGGTGTCCAAGGAACATCAAATATGTTAAAATGGTGGGTTGGTGCTACACCGGATGAATTCTCATTTCTTTGTGCAGGTATCAATCATATGGCATGGTTTTTAGAACTGCGGTTTAAAGACTTCCAAAAAGAAGATCCTCAATGGGAAGATGCGTATCCCATAATATGGGAACATTATGAGGAAGAACCTGAATTGATTGGAAGCGAAAAGCTGCGATTTGATATGATGAAAGCCACTGGTTATTTCATGACCGAATCTTCTGGACATCTCAGCGAATATCTTCCCTATTACAGGAAAAGACAAGATCTCTTGGAGAAATATAACGGTGTTCCCGATGATCCCGAAAGTCTTGCTCATAATACACTCAAACATGGAGTGGATCAAAAATCATTCGAGCGGGATTCCAAAAAATATGATGAAAAGGCGGAAGAATCCGAAGAAATCGGGGATGTATATTTTAAAAACACACCCTCGAAGGAATACGCCAGTAATATTATTAATGCAATGGAAACAGATGATCCATTCAAATTCAATGGGAATATAATAAATAAAGGGCAAGGTCTTATAACCAATCTTCCTCGGGATTGCTGTGTAGAAGTTCCAGTTACTGCAGATTTCCATGGACTCCATCCTCAAGGCGGAATTGAGCTCCCTCCCCAATGTGCCGCGCTTTGTACTTCAAATGTGTATGTTCAGAAATGTGCGGTGGAAGGGGCTCTGGCAAAGGATAAGGAAAAAATATACCATGCGGTATTATTGGATCCCAATACCGCAAGTGTGTGTTCTCCCGAAGAAATTCGGGATATGGTCGATGAGATGTTTGAGGCAAATCAGAAATGGCTCAAATGGTGGAATGAATAAATACTTTTACGGGAATCTGTTGGTCCATTCATCATTTTTGTATCTCTTTTTCTCCAGTTTTTTTATTTCCTTTCTCTCTTCTTTCTTTAAAGGTTGTTCCCTTAATTTTATATCAAATATCTTTTGGAACCCTTGTTTAAGATATTGAACAATTTCGTGGGGCTTCAATTCATTTTCTTTTTCATTTTGGGTCTTCTTCGTATTCACTGAACTCTCCCCGTGAATATTTTCCTCCGAAGACTCTGAAACATCCAATATCCCTGCCACCTTAGAACGAACGGATTGGACCATTTTCGTATAGGATACTCCCTCGGGGGCTTTTAATACCTTATACATTACCTCAGGATCGACTTTTAAAAGGATAGTTCCGTGTTGAAGCAATGTATTTTTCCGAATTGCTTGTGCATTTCCTGATATCTTCTTCCCATTCATGAGCAAGGCGGGACAATGTATTTTTTTGGCATCAATACTAACTCCAAGCTCCCTTAAGCCCTCGGCAAGGCTTTCTAAGATGATTTGATACCTATCGGGGATATTATCTTTAAATTCTATTTTTTTAGGATATTGTTCAGGCATATCTGGGATTCTACAGATAATGGCATAAGTTATTTCATATTTTGCATCATGAAGAACCGCACCTCCGCCGGAAATTCTCCGAACAAAATCAAAATCTCTCTCTTTCAGCTCTTTTTCATCTATTTCTGCCAAAAGGGATTGGTTTCTGCCAATGCTTGCCGTGGTTTTTTTCCATTGATAAAACCTAATGGTGTTTGGATGGTTTTTTTTGGCCACTTTTTCTAAGATCATTTCATCGATGGCCATATTTTCTGCGGCAGTAAATGTATCGAATGGAATATATCTCCAAATATTCTTTTTGGTCATTTTCCTTAGTCAATCTGCTTGTTTTCTATTCCAAATTTTCATTATTTATGGTTTCTGTTCGGGAGTATCCATCAAATGTTTCAGTTCTTCAAAGATTAAATCCCTTTCCTCTTTCGTGAGATCTCTCGGGTATCCGTCTTGCTCTTTTCCGGGCCTAGATGTGTAATAGGGCCGGTTACAAGCGGGACAGCCCGCCGTTTTAAATGCAATTTGCTTCTCAATTGTCCTGTGTAGTTCTTTTTTGTCCAGATCTCTAATTTCGACCAGTTTCTCTTCTTTATCTGAAAACTGAAACCGATCAATGCTATTGGGGTCAATGAGCATCATATATCTCATAATTTGCATATGTCTGAATTGGAGAAGTGGGGCCCGTTTATGTGTCTCCATGGGTGTTCCTCTTACTGGTGTAAAAAGAAAGATTCCGGGTAAGATTCCTTTTCTTATCACCTCATGAAGGGCTTTCCCCATCATTTTTTCCGTTTCGCCCAAACCCACAATAAAGTGCGTTGATACGTATCCTCTCCCAAAAACCGATATTGCCTCCTGTAATTTTTGGTAGTGTTCATCCCAGTTATAAATGCCCCCGATCTTATGCCCCTTTATTTTTTCGAAAAGTTGTTTATTGCACGCATCTAGGGCAAAGCAAATCCGTTCTAATCCGGATGCTTTTAAGCTTTTCATTTGATTTTTATTGATTGGCGGGATGGCCGTTGAAATCTTAAGATTCGGGACTTTTTGATGAACCTTTTTTATTATGTAATTCACTTCTTGGAAAAAACATTCGTAATTAAGTACTTGAATACAGAGACGAGAAAACATATTTTCATTTTTCTTCCTCATTTCTTTCCGATTATTAATTATTTGTTCTTTTCTGTTTTCCTTTGTATACAATTGGGTTAGATTATTCAGGAATACAGAGAAATCATATAATGGCCAGTTGACTCTGGAAAGTTTTTCTGCATTTTTCCGATCACTGTTTTTCCCTTGAGGACAAAAAAGACATCCTCCCTTGCATTTTTTCTCCGAGTAAGTCATCACATAACAAGTGGTCGGAGGTGCATCCGTTTCTATCTTTTTTAATCCAAGGACCGATGCGCTTCCAATGCTCACTCGTATTTTTTCAATTTTTTGCATTCTTGCTTTCTAATAAAAATAATATAGAGAGAAAAAAAAATATATATTAAAGATTAGTTAAAGAATATTTAGGTTCAAAAAAATGGTAAAAATCAAGGCTAAAATTTCGAAAGATCTTGTCATTCCGTTGGATAGTGAGAATCCCTCAGAATTTATTGAAGAATTCATAGAAAAATTCTTGAAACCTTATTATAAAAAGACCAATGATTGGAATAAAACTCTTATTCAAAGTATAAATGAAATAGAACGGATTTGTGCGGTCAATCGGCTATCAAGGGGAAATCTTATACACAAACTCTTAAACCATGTTGAGAAAAGGTTGGCAAAGGATATCTCTGAAATGCCTGGGGTGGATAAAATAGAGATTATCTTCGAGGGTCTGGAGGATTACGTGGAAGATATTCAAAATTTTGTGAAGAACGGAGGATCACAAGAGAAAATCAGATTAAATGTATCAAAATTGGTTGAAAATTTAAACTTGTTTGAGATATCCGAATTACTCATCCATTTTGCCAATTTATCGATGCAAAAGACCGAAAAATAAATGTTCTCTTCTAAATTTCAATAATAGAGGATAAAGAGGATATCTAAATTACTGTCTGAGTTCTTTTTTAGATTAAAAAAATATTTTTATTCATTCTTTTTTTCTTTTTCTTGCTCAATTTCATTTAAGGCATCCACTAATGCATCTTCTTCCAGCTCAAGGTCGGGATCAATATATTCGCTGGCCACCATTGCATCAAAATCTGGTTCTCCGTCCTCACCCATTGGTATATCGCCCATATCTCCATATTCGGATTCCATGCCAAGACCTTCATCTTGCTCAAACTCTTCTATTTCTTGGGGTGGGGACTTTATCTCTTTCTCTGGTTGTTTGGTTTCCTTGCGGGTCTCCTTTGCCTCTTCTTGTTGGGCCTTTCTTTCGGACTCGGTTAAACTTCCTACCTCAAAGGAAACATAATCTTCTAAGGGGACTGGCGGGACTTCTCCTTCATAAATCTTTATTCCATATGGCAGATCCTCTTCAGGTTCTGCTTTTTTGGCCGTAGATCCCCCCTCTGCAATTTCATCCAGGCTATCGAGGATTTCATCTGGTAATCCCATCTCATCCTCTTCGACTACCTCGCCTTTGGCTGCCTGAGTGCTGGCCTTTTCGCTTGCCCCTCTTCCCGTGAACGAATCCAAGGCGGAGAGCGCATCGTTCATGGCGTCTTCCTCGCTTTGAATTGATTGAGATGAGGGTTCAGGTGGTGTAATTTCTGGTTCAGCGGATTCAGCTTTTGCTTCTGCTGGTTCAGGTGGTTCAATATTCTCACCTGTCGTTTCACTACTGCTCTCTTCTGTTGTTTCTGCACTTTCCGCGATGGCTTCCAATGCATCAAGTGCATCCCCGATGTCTTCCTCTTCTTCGGCAGGGAGTTGTTTCCCTCCGGAAACTTCCTCGTCTTCGGTAGATACCCCACGTGCCTTTTCAATATCTTCTTGACTTATTGAGGTGGGAGCTAATGATGCCCCTCCGCCTTCCAAGCCAAAAGTCATGTCTTGATCTAAACCAACCACATCTCCTTGGCTTTCGGCTGCAGGTTCCTCTCCTTCCTCTGAAGACCAGTCTTGAAGAAAACCTAAGACTCCCTCCATTGCTTTTATGTCATCGTCGGCACTTTTATCCATGGCAAAATCCTTGGTAAGTTCATCGATATCTTTCTTTTCTTCCTTTTTGGCACGTTCCTTTTGGGCCTTGATTTCCTTTTTAAGTTCATCGGTTACTTGGTTACCGGCGAGAATATATGCAAATTTATTTGCTTCGTTTCGTAAATATTCTAAATAAAATCCGACCCGTAACGGATTGGAGATTCCGCCAAACACCATAAATTCCGGGTTAATATGTTGCAGAATCACGAATCCGTCCTCCGCCTTTACAACTATTTCACGCAATTCACCATGGTTGACAGAATCACTTAGCTTTTCCGAAAGTTCGATAAGCGCCGCACTGCTTCCAGTTTCTGCATCTGCATCCATGGTAGAAGAGCCAGCGGTTGCAATCTTCATGCCTGCCCTACTTAGGACAGCAACTCTTTTTAAATCGGTTCCACTTTCTATATCTTTTATTCTTTCTTGCAATTGTTGTGCAATCTGGGGTTCAACCATGGACATTGTAATCTAAATAATAATTATCATTTCAATTATAAATCTTTTTTTGTTCAAGGATATCAAAAATTCTTATAATTATTTCATTTTTACTTTCGGGATACTCTCTATCTTCGTGATTTAAATACCCTTATCACAATAGAAAAATATGATTTCATCTTATGAAAGTACTCTAATTCGCAATAATAATGTAAAGTATGTCGGTCCAAAATCCCTATTTGATCCTAATTTTGTCCCCCCGAAAATATTACCCCGAAAAAAGCAAGCCCGCCTCATTCATGGACTTATTATGGATGCACTAGATGATGGATATAGTTCCTCGATAAATCTTTATGGTTTAAAAGGTTCGGGTAAAAATTTGCAAATTAATCATTTTTTCAAATGGCTTGTCGAATATCAAAAGGATTGTATTGAAGAAACCGCAGAACATCCTTTTTATTTGACTAGAGTTGATTGTGAAAGAAAAAATATGTCCCAAATATTCTTTAATATTCTTGAAAATGCTCAAACCTTTTTGGATAGGCAATTTGATGCGGAAAAGATATTCGAGGCCGATCTTTCTGCCCTTTGGAATCTTTTTCAGTTTATCATTTCCCGTTTGAAATCTCCTCTTATTCTTTATTTACAAAAGGCTGAACATATTGAGAATCAATATTTGGACAAAATCTATGCTTTTGCAAAGCAAAATCGCAATCTCCAGATTATTACCACCATGAACACCGGTTCCCGCAGATATTTATTTAAAAATTATGAAAATTTGGATCAAAAGATTCAATTTAGTACCTATAATCTTTCGGAACTTGCAGAAATTACCCGAGATAGAAGTGAAATGGCCTTTAATAATCCAATCGAACAAGAAAAAACCGATTTAGTGGTAGATTATGTGACTGAATTTTCCCATAAGGTACCAGGAGAGTGTGTTAACATTTTAAAGGACATTTATTATCCTATGGTCCAAAATGATTGGGATATATCATCGGAATATGTGAGAAAGCAAACCCAATATTACTTTGACAATGTATCAATTGACGTATTTTGTTTAACGGATTTTATCCAAAAAACAAATTTCGAGGAACAATTGTTTTTAGAATACTTGCTGGGCTTCTTCCAGAATCGGGACATATTTTATATTCCTTTTGGAGAAGTTAAAAATGCCTATAAAATGACCTCCGAGGAAATTGGCTTTGAAATAAAATGGGAGGATTTTTATGAAACCCTAAAAAAATTCATTAGATCAAATATAATTTTACCCAATAATTTGAAAAGTTCAATCATGAAAACTAATTTCCATGGCATATATGAAGTTCCTTACTTTCTTCCAATACCTGCAAATGAAATAGATGAACTTTTGAAATATATTTTTGGGATGCTGGATGAAAAATTTATTGATTGAAAAATAGACCCCTCCAAAGAAGGAATTTCTTCCTAAAATTTAAATAAATGGTTGGTAATAGGTGATTAGAGAAAGATTAGAGAAAATTTGTGAGTTTTGCTTGTTCTTTGGGGATGGGAGTGGGTTTTTCAACTAAAATCCCGCTTTTTTTCCGAACTACTTCTAATATTTCCTCTACAACTTGTTTTGGGGTTTTATTTTCGGTATTTATCCTGAACAAAAGTCCTTTCTGTTCCAGGTTATTATTGCGGAAGATCTCGTTATATTTTTTCATAATTTTTATTAGATAATCATAATCCTCTTCATTCCACTCTAAACGGGATTGATCAAGGGATCCTCTCTTGAAAATCCGTTTCATAATCGTTTTGGGCTGAGCTTCCAGGTAAATGATATATTCTTTTGCCCATTCAATGGAGTTGAGGGTATCCTCGATTAAATCAAGGTCAATTTTTGGTAATCCTAATGCTCGGGAATAGACAACTGTGGAGAGATAAGTTCTGTCCAATATGGCGATGTGTTGTCGGTGATTTGCTATGAATCTCTTCACATCTTTGTTTCTTAATATCATTTGTTGACTATAATGAATTTCGGACCGGAAAGCTACTTGCTTATTCTTAGATCCAAATGGCACTGGTGGCTTTGCCCGATATCTTTCAGGAAACAACTTTATATTTGGATTATCCTCGAACTTTCTGCCCAAAGCATAATATATCGTTGTTTTTCCCACACCATGTGCTCCCGAAAGTGCAAACACAAAACCATCCCCCTTCATTCTTCGCTTTCTAACTCTGGTTCTTTTCTTATGGGATTTGGTGTGCTTTACTTGAACATCAAATTTGTCGGTTAATGTAATCTCTCTTTTCCCCCGTCTTCTATTCGTTAAAAAGTGTTTTTCTAAAATGTCTCCCAATTTTTAGTAAGAAAGAGATCAAATTTAATTCTTTTTCTTAACAACATAATGATATTATTTGAAATCGTATTCCCTTTATTAAAAAGGACAGCCTTAGGATATAGTTATTTTCTTTAATCATGGGGAGATTAAGACAAAAATCTCAATCTCTCTCCATATTTCCTCGGTTAAAAACAGATCCCATCTATGGGTTGCTCTAATTTCAAATATAGAACAACTTTTGAAAAACTCTTAATATTCCAAAAAATTATTTGAGAAGTTCTAAAAATTCAGGGTGTTCGTCCAAAAATCTCTTAACATGGTCTATATTAATGATCGTTCCAGGCTCGGATTTCAAGGAAAATGCTGCACCCGCCGATGCATAGGTGGCTGCTTTTACTGAATCCATCCCCTTAAGAATCTGCCCGATAAAAATACTATCAAAGGTATCTCCGCTCCCCACCGGGTTTTTAACCTCCACCCTTGCCGCAGGTATCTCTTTGAATTCATAACTGGTTTCTTCATCAGATTTCCTGTTGGTTTCGTTCTTAGGTTTATCAGGTGCTTTCTGGATGATCGCAGCCCCCTTTGCGCCTCTGTGCATTACAATTGTTTTTACTCCTTTTTTGAGTATTTGGCTCAACGCATCCCGTAAATTGTCTGAGGCAGTGATTCTTTTAAATTCCTCCTCATTTCCGAACAGAAAATCCACATATTGGAGCGATGAGAGGATTGCATTTTTTCTCTTCTTAATTCGTTCCCTCAGGTCTTGCTTGTTTTTTTGCTCTCCATCCAACTCCTTATTCCAGAATGGATCGAAACCCAAATCCAGGGAAATAGGAATTCCTTTTTCATGGGCAATTTTTAGGAATTGGCCACACTTAAATAGAAGCTTTTCCGAAAACCAAGGCCCTCTGTATGCAAGGTGGTCTATGTCCTTGAAGAGATCGGGGTCAATATCATCTATATTGAAATTTTTTAATCCCCCTAAATTAGTGATAAAATGCCGTTCGCCGTCTTGAAAAGATACTGCAATTGTAATTTGAGTGTTTACATTGGGATCCCGGATGAAATTATGGGAAACCCCGTATTTTTCCATTTCCTTTACGATAAAATTGCCATTTTGATCATCTCCAATTCGAGACACAAACTCTACTTCATATTTTGGATAAATCGATTTCATAACACATGCAAAATTTCCTCCACATCCTCCCCTTTGGAAAGTGACACCATTCACAAATGTTTCCCCATCGCTTAATATCTTTTTTTTATCGATTGGGAACACGGAGGGGATTATATCTAAAATCACATCTCCGACAAGTAGTATTTTTTTCATCCTAAGTATAGGAAAAAAATGAAGAATCAAAAAAAAAATCTGGTAAAAATTCTTGATATTAGAGTCGTCGACCCAAACTAAAGCCAGATTTTACCGCCTCGAAGACCTTTCCAACTTCAAATGAGTCGCCGATATTAAATATTTCTGCATCTAAGCCTTTATCATATGCTTTTCGGAAAAGGTCCTCATTAGGATCTACACCTATCGCTGTGATAACTAAATCTGCTTCCAATACCCGTTCTTTGAATTTTTCATGGATGGTTTTTTCAAAAGGATTCTCTACATTCTCCGGTAAGATTGGTTGCCAAGTGTTATAGGGATTGGGAACGCTTTTTGACATATTTTGTTCTATTTTTATCGAATTATCCTCGATTTTTTGAACCAAAGCATGATTAATCAATTCCACCCCTTTTTCCTCAAAATAATGAAGTAGGTATCCTCTGTTTGCGGTAAATACATGTTTCATTATATAAGGAAGGGCCTCCACAATTTTTACTTCTTTGTTCATTTCATAGGCCAAATAATGGGCCGCTTCACAACCTACAATACCCCCTCCAATTACAACAATCTTTTTTGCATCCTCCGCAATTTCAGGATTCTTGAAGAAATCTATTGCTTGAATTACATGCGATTTCTCTGCTCCCGGCACCTTAAGCTTTTTCGGAACACATCCTAATCCAAAGATGATTGTATCATAGTCTTTATTCTCAATGTCTTCGATTGTCACTTCTTTTTCAAATTGTATATTCAAGTTTCCCTTTTCCTGCCTTTTCTCTAACTCATTGTTAAGATAATCAACATAATTTTTTAGGTCATATTTACTGGAGGGGACAGATCCTGTAATCACCATACCCCCTGCTTTTTCATTTTTATCAAACAAATCTACTTGGTGCCCTCTTTTTGCCGCTGTGAGCGCACAAACAGAACCTGCTGGACCTGCACCTATAATTGCAATATTCTTTTTATGTTTAGCTTGGGGGAATTGTTCTGGTATCACATCCTCATATCCGGTTCTTGGATTTACTGCACATTGTGGATGTCCTCCTTCTAGAAACTCGTGGAAACATGCTTCTTGATCACCAATACATGGCCTAATTGAAGTAATATTTCCTTGGTATGCTTTATGTGCCCAATCTGGATCGGCTAAAAGTGGCCTAGCAAGCATAATCATATCACATTTTTCATCTCTTAAGGCCTGTTCTGCGAGATCAGGATATCCTAACTTTCCAACCGCCACCACAGGCACATCTAATCCTTGATTGCTCTTAATAATATTATTCTCAAAATGATCCTTTACCAGCTTAGCCACATCCAAATAACAGCCCGGGGGCATTCCGTTTGGAGGGTGAGGTAACCAAAAATTATCATAACCTCCAAGATCAACATCAAACATATCTACTCCCGCTTTGACGAGGTTTTCCATATAATCCAAGGTCATTTCAATGGTTCGTTCATCTTGGAATTTCTTGAGAATTTTTTCTTTTTTCATTTTCTCCCCATAGGTGGCGTTTAACGCAAGAGAGAGATCTATTCGATACCAAATCGGATATTTATCTCCACATCTTTTTCTTATCTCCTTTACAATATCTATTCCAAATTGTTGCCAATCACTATAACGACCAAATTTCCTTCGATTGTAGGCGGGATTTGTCATCTGTTCCAAAAGATAACCTTCATGTCCATGAAGATATACTCCATCTATTGTTTGTGTTTTTGCATCTACTGCTGCCTGGCCAAAGGCCTTCACGATCTTTTTTGCCTTCTTTGTTCGGACCCGAATACTAGGGAGTGAGGAAATATAAAAATTCGGATTTGTAGATGCTGAAATCGGAAATTTATGCTTATTTACCAAACATTCAGGTGATCCGACGCGTCCCATACCTGCCGAGAGCTGTATAAAGAATCTTGATCCAAAAGAATGGACTCCATGTGCAATGTCCCTCCATCCTGACCATACACTTCTTGATCTATCTATTCGGGGAAAATATGTGAGGTCGCCTTGTTCCGTGACGGTATGATCAATCCCTTGGCTCACATGGACCAATCCTGAGGTTAAAAGCCCTGTTCCTCCCTTTGCTCTTTGAATAAAATATTCGATCATTTTTTGGTTGGGTCTTCCCGTTTCTTCACACATTGAAATATTTCCCATTGGCCCCATACAAATTCTATTTTTCACTTTGAGGTGGTTTATTTGAATTGGTGTGAATAATTCCTCATAAGGATAGAGATCATCCGTCATTTTTCCTTCTTTTAATCTTTTTTCATCTAAAAACCATGTTCCATAATCATTCATTAGTTCTTTGAGAAATTCATCGTACTTTGTCAATTTATTAACTCCTTCATAATACTTTTAATCATAAATGTTTCCTAATGGAGTCTTTATGACTTTATTGGATTATCAATTGCATTTTATCTCTACTTATATAAGAATCTATCGCAAAAAGAATTGCATAAAGAAGATCTTAAATAGGAAAACAGAATTGTCTGTGTTCTTCTTCTTCTTCTCTTATAAGAAAAAATAGATAATATGAGCAAATTGAAAAAGTGGAAAAAGAAAATTTTCCATAATGGGTTGTAATTAAGATCCTATTGGGATATTAGGATTTGGTTAAGAAGGTCATTAATAACTTTTTTATAATCCTCTAAAGGTACTTTTTTATTGACAAAGAGTAAAATAATGGTTTTTTCCTCGAGGTAGGCAAGAATTTTAAAGTTCCCTTGAGAGATTTGAAAATGCTTAATATTAAGGTCCAATACCTCTTCTGCCAGAAAATTGCCGAGCTTTTCCACCAAATCATCGTTAATTTTCTCATTTTGGTGGGAGGAGATAATTTTATTCCCTTCATTTTGCAAAATAAATGAAACGGATTGTAATCCATTTAGTTGCCCGAATTTTTCAATATATGATTGATAGTCCATTTGTTAAAAACCTCCTATTTCTTGTAAAATAGATTGATATTCCGGCAAATCTACAATAGGATCCAACATTCCTGGAATGATAGTTAATAAAATTATATGAGAACGGATATGCCGGTAAAGAATTGAGAATTTCTGATAATCCACATAAGTTTGAGCAATATCCCCCTTGATGTTACTTTCTCCCAAGATCTTTTCAAGTTCTGTTACATTCTCGGAAATCATGGGAAACATATTACTAGAGAGGAAAGTTTTAATTTCAAAATCTGAAATATTAGATAAATCTTCTTTCACGACCTTTCCTTGATTTATTATCTTAAAGCCAAATATTTGGGAATTAGTTTTCATAAAATCGGTCATGTGTTCCTCTAAATGTTCAATAATTTCCTCATCTTGAAGCTTAATTATTTCTTTCGCCTTTTGTTTTAAAGGATCCAATCTTGCAGTATTTCCATTCCATGTATCCCAATCGACATTTTCACTGAAGAGCTTGGTGATCTCTTTTAATTTGTTTGTTAAGGGATCAATATCGTCCTCAATATCCACAATAAGTGCGGCCAGGATCGGATCTTGTTTGCTCACCAAGATTTGTTTTTCATGGGTCTCGAAACTCTTAATTGTCCCCATTTTCAGTTCCGTAAGGAGATCACGGATTGCCTTTACCATGCCCGAGGCGAGCTGGCTTGTGAGATCATCAATCCCTGACTCATTTAGCTTAATATGAACCAGATTAATACCTGCTTTATCATCCATTATTATAAGATTGTATAACATTGCTTCCTCCTCCAAGAAGATAATTTGAAAAAATTCTTTGTTTTTTTGGAGATATTTCTCTATTAAAAATAGATTTTTAAAAGTTAAAAAAATATTGGGAAATTGGAATTATTCCAAGAAAAAATCATTGGGTTCTTTTTAATTCACTTATTGATACTTGATGTTATTTAATTCAATGATAATAAGCATATTTAAGTGCTGTGTTGATGAAATCAGCAATCTTCTCCTTAGTAACTCCATGGGGGATCATATGCTGGGTGGCTAATACGAATTTGCCTCCAGGCTTCCCTACTTCAATTGTTTGCTTTACTACTTTTTCCATAAAATCATGAGGCCAATCTCCCATTTCCAAGTTGTTAATATTTCCGAAAATGGTATATTCACCAGCAGCTTTCTTCTTAAAGGTTTCAAGATCGTCATTGCCTGATGGGAATACACCAATCGTTCCAGTCTCTGGCAAGATCTCTGCAAAGGGGAGCATATCTCCTCCAGCGGTATAAAATACAATCGGAGCATTCAATCTTTCATTAAGATCTTGGTATATTGGGATTACAAATTGCTGGAATACCTCTTTTGGTATAGATGTGGCCGTCCCTACTCCGTCGACAACAACGATCACGTCTGCTCCTGCCTCTATATGTCCTTGTGCCCATTGTTCTGCAAAGTCGGTAGTAAATTTTAGCACTTCCGTTATCTTGTCGGGATACATTAACAGTGCCTCAAACCATTCTGAGGATCCCATTAGCATAGATGGGAGGGAAAATGGTGCCGCTTGGACACTTAAAATGGGTTTTTTCCCTTTATATTCTTCAACTAACCCTTTCGTTGTCTGAATTGTTTTCTGATATACCTCGGTTCCCTGGACTTGTGGTATTTCATTTTCTAAGAAGAAATCAATGTCTTGGACGCTTGGCTTTCCGGCATTGGGAGACCCGTTTTCAAAGAATAGTGAATTCATCCCAAAGAGTTCAGTTTCAATTGCCAAATAGTAGAAATTGGAGATATAATCCAAATTAAAGAGTTCTTGGAGTTTTTTCTGTCCTTTAACCACATTTTCTGCGCTGGAATAATATTTCTCGGTAGAAATATCAAATATGTGAGCGGGTAATGCATCAATCATCGGAAAAATGGGAATACGATCGGTCTCTTTTCCCGTTACCGTTGCCAATATCCTGTTTAGTGCGTTCATTTCATCCTTTTCATAACCTTCTATTAATGACATTTTTCTTCCTCCTTACTTTCTCCTAAAAAATCGCAATATTTTTTTGAATCTACTGGGCTTTTCATTTTCTTTCGGTTTTTCTTTTTTTGATCCGATTAATTTGTTCATTAACTCGGTTACATTTTCCGCAGATTCATCTGCTCCTACTTTCTCAACCAAACCATAATTATAATTAAACGGAGCACCTCCCACGAAAAATTTGACCTTCTCCTTCAAATTCTTCTGCTTTAGAAGATCTCCTACCCTTTTAATCCCAAGAATATTGTGCAACATCATAGTGCTAATAAAAACGTAGTTTGCGTTATTCTCCTGAATGGCTTTTATAAACTCTTTGGGCGGTACATCGAGCCCGAGATCGATCACCTGAAAATCATTCATTTCCAAAAAGAGCTTGAGGATATTTTTTCCCAAAGCATGGAAATCGGATTCGATGGTGCCTAATACAATTACATCTTTCTTTTCCGCGTTGGTGCCTTTTTCTAAGTGTGGTTTAATTAGTTCTATTGAATCTTCCGCAATCTTCCCTATTGCCAAAAGCTGAAATGCGCTTACAGCCTCATAACCCTCATCTGTGAAGGATTGGAACTGTTTCAATGTTTCTGCAATTCCTTCCGTGATGAGTTTCTGTGGAGGAATGTCACTCTCCAAAGCCTCCTCCACAAAAGATAAGGCTTCGTTATATTTTCGCTTGAGTGCGATTGAATAGAAGGTATCTTTGAATTCTTGAATCTTCATCATGTTTTTTAAAAGATCTTTGCTCTTTTTTAAAATATTTATTATAATCTATAGGAAAAAGTTCTGGGAAAGGCTTTGCATTTTAGAGAAATAAGTGACAAATATATGGGATTTAATGGAATTGATATTGATTTGGGAAAGCAAATCCATAAACTTCTTTTATTAGACATTCTAATATTTGTCATAAGTATGGATAATGTAATTTTGGCGAATGAGGACAATCATTTAGATAAAGAAAAAAACATCGAGTCCATGAAAGAAATTATAAACATGGTTCCGCAAAAATATTACGCGGATATATTGTATGATTCTTTGGCGAAAACCAGTATAAAAAAATCACAATCGGGTGATATTATTTCCATTCCTCATTCCCGGGGTTATGTTTTTCGGATTTTCAACGGCAAAAGATTTACGGAGGTTGCCGATTCTAATATTATCTCCTTGAAGCGTCATGTTAAAAAGCTTCTTTCAAATGTTCCTCATTACCATAATATAGTATTGCGAAGATTTGAACCAAATCACATTGATGTAGAAATTCCAATGAAAAAAGATATTTCTCAAATTCCCATTAACAAAAAAATTGATAAAATTCATAAGATTTATTCCATCATTCAAGATTTAGATGATTCACTCATTAACACCATTATTTCTTACCAAGATACCCTTTTGAAGCGAATTTTCCTGAATACTGAAGGTTCTGTTATGCGTCAGGTGATACCTCGAACTCGAATTTTAGTTCAACCGATTGTAAAAGTAAATCATGTCCGGGATTTTGATTACTTACTCATGTCCCATGAAGGGGGATTTGAAATAATTGATAAACTCGGATTTGAAAAGCTTTCAGAGTTAGTGAAAAGTTCAAAAATGCTCTGTACTGCTGATTCAGCGCCCACGGGTAAAATGCCCGTTATCTTGGATCCCTCAATGTCAGGTCTCATTGCCCATGAGAGTTTTGGTCATGGCTTGGAAGCGGATCAATTCATCAGGGAACGCTCTTTTCTGATTCCCTTTCTCGATAAGAAAATAGCGGGAGAATGTGTTAATATAAGTGATTCTGCCGTCGAAGAGGGCGTAATTGGGACATATGTTTTTGATGATGAAGGTATTGTGGCTAAAAAGACTAGGTTGGTTGAAAACGGGGTTCTAAGTAACTTAATTCACAATAGAATGACCTCTACTTTGATGGATTCCGTTCCTCATGGAAATGGTCGCCGGGAGAGCTTTCTCAACCCCATCTATCCCAGAATGTCCAATACCTTTTTTGAGCCCGGGAGTTATGATCTGGACGAAATGATACAAGAGACCAAGGAGGGGATCTATCTTCTAAATGGTTTTTATGGGAAAGAAGATCCTTTAGGCGGATCTATCAACTGTTCTTCTAGAAAGGCCTATATGATAGAGGATGGAGAAATTACCAAATTGTTAAAGGGTGCCAGCATCAATGGGGATTTATTAGAATTCTTCCAGTCGATCATTGGCTCTAGTAAGGAGGATGTTGTTTTTGATGGTGGTATTTGTGGAAAAGGAATTGAAGATCACATTCCAATTACATCGGGCGGAGTTCACATTAAATCTGAGGGAGCATTCATTAATCCCATTTAATTAATATTAAAAATAGAATCAAAGAGCGGATAAATAATGGAGAAAGAATTCACAATTACTTCATTGGCAAACTATGTGAAACATGAAATAGAGAAGGCCGATATTGATAAGTGGGATCTTTATTTGGTCGAATCCGAAGTATACGGGGCATATTTTTATCATTCTGCCTTGGAGGATACTCTAAAACGCGAGTTTAACACCCATACCCACAATCTTGATTTCTTTATCAGAGTTTTTAAACAAAAAAGTGAGGATGAGATGGGTATTGGTTTTGTTCAATTGAACACTCCCAATGAGCGTTTAATTCAAAGTGCTATTCGGAGAGCTAAGTCCATCTCCCAAGTTACCTCGGAAATGGCTTATGATTTGATAAAACCTGGTAAACATTATGCTGATCCGAAAACATATGATGATATCGTTTGGAATGATCCCCATGAATTTTTAGAGAGAAAGGCATCCTATTTACAACAGCGCTTGCAGGAGAATGTGGGAATAACTACTACCTTCGGAAAATTCCGGACCTATAAAGCAAATAAAATGCTCATAAATAATAATGGTTTTCAGAAATTAAAAAAAAGTACCTATTTCTGCTATGAATTTTCACTTAAAGCCGAGAAAAACGGTAAAAAGGCTGAATATTGGCCCATGACATTTTTAAAAACGGTGGATCAACTTAAATTTGATGATTATATCTCTGAATGGGCGGCACGAGCCAGAGATCTTTTAGATGCAAAAAAAACAGAGGCATTTTCTTCTATTGATGTATTTCTTCCTGCATCTATAATTAGAAAGCTCTTTTTATCTACGGTTTGTCATGCATCCAAAGCAAAGTCTTTGTACGAAAAGACAACCCCATTCCGAAAAGGTGAAAAAGTCGCATCTGAAAAGCTCACTTTTATGGATGATGGTCTCTTTAAGGGGGGTCTAAATACTTCCGCGTGGGATTCCGAAGGTTTTCCCAAACGAAAAACGGTGGTAATTGATAAAGGCATAATGAAAAATTTTCTATTTGACCAGCGGTTCGCTAGTTTAATGGGTAAAAAATCCACGGGAAATGCACAGAGAAAAGTGGATGAGGGTGGAATAATGAATATCGAATTCAATAATCTTGTGGTCCAAGCTGGCAAACGCCCCTTGAAAAAGATTGTGGCGGATTCAAAACAAGCTATTCATGTTAGTGATCTTGCGTGGGTCCATGCCAATTCTATTACGGGAAGATTTATCGGAGAGATTTCCCAGGCCTACATGATAAATGATGGACATTTGGGAAGACCAATAAAAGGCGGATATCTTACAGGAAATGTGTATGATATGCTATTTAAAATTGAAGAGATTTCTGCAGAAAGCAGGGTAATCATGAATGCTAAAATTCCTTACATTAAATTCAATAATTTAAGGATTGTTAGCTAGAAATAAGAATAACATAAAGAAAAGAAACATTAGAAAAGAAATAAAGAAGGCATAATTGGCAATCTCTCTTGCTTGTTTTTTGTTTTTTATTCTATTATTTTATAATGGATGTGGTTTGAGCACATCTTTGAATATTTTCGGCTCGATATAAAATGGGTTTTTTATGATTTTTTCTTCGATGATCACAAATGGGTGGGTTTTTAACACATCCAGAATCGTTTCCGCACTATATAATCTCGAATCATACTGACATAAGGCAACGTAATCGACTTTTCTGAGTTCCTCATTGAGATTGGATTCATACATAATTAGTTCGGATGAATCTTTTAATTTATCAAATGCCCAAGACATCTCACCCGTACCCCGGCTTCCCTTTTTGCCCTCTTGCTTGCTTTTCTCCGCGAAATCCAATGTTTTAAAATTCATTTCCTCGATACAAAACTTTCCGGAGGGACAGTATCCTTCTTGAGCGGTCTGGATTATAAGGTCCTTATTTTGAAGATCAACCCCATGTTTTTTCAATCTATTTTTTAACTCATCAATGTCCTTTCCATCAAAGAGATAGAGTACTTTTTCTCCTTCTTTAAGTCCTTGTGTGATAAAATCAGTGACGACTTTATCCCTTACTTCATCATTATCGTAAATGAGGGCGATATGTTTTCTGTAAGGGATCTTTTCCCTAAAGTGTTTCATTTTTTGGAGGGATTTCAATTTTTATCTACATATATAATACAAACAACCATTAAAAAAATATGACATATTTTTCATTGCTCATACACTCAATACCAATGGGGTGAAAAATGCATTTTTCCTTCCGAAACCATAAATAGAATGCACACACTCTATAAATATGGAAAAAAACCCTTCTGTGCGAACTTTTGATGTGGTGATCGTGGGTGCAGGTCCTGTTGGCTCCTACTTAGCAGCGATCTTAGGCCAAAAAGGTGTCCATGTAGCCGTATGTGAGAAAAGAAAAAAGGAGAACATTCGGAAAGAATTGGGACTAATTCATTTTGACGTGCACGCATATTCTGATCTTGGAATTCCCCGCCCTACTGAAGGTGATGGGATAATTGTGGGAACATTTCATGATATGTTGCAGATCCCCAAGACCGAGGAACTTAAATTTGCAGTTCCCTATGAAACCGATATTGTTAAAATGAACCCGTTTAATCGTTGGATCATTGATTTCGCCCAAGAGTCCGAATTGGTGGAATTTTTCTTTGAACATAGCTTTGAATCCCCCATTATTGAAAATGACTCTGTCATTGGGATCAAGATTAAGGATAAAGGAGAATTTCATGGAAAACTGGTGATAGATTGCACGGGTAGATTTGCAGTTGTGAGAAACTCTCTTCCAAACTCCTTAGGGTTACTTCCCCTCCGCGCTCGACCTCAAAGAATGTTCACGGTCTATATGCAGCGCTGGAGATGTAACGGAGATTTTCCTAAAGGAAGCAATACCTATGTATGCTATAAGGGCTTTGCCAATCAATGTGGTGAAAAAATCACTCTTGTTGGTGCCTCCACCTTGTTGGGACTGGAACACACCAAAAAAGTGCGGGAACAAATGATACAACATCATTTATCGGATGTTGAACATAAAGTATTGGACGAGTTTTGGGATGAGGTGCCCTATGATTTTCCCCCATCTAATATGGTTGCTAATAGATTCATGACCATCGGAGACTCTGCTTTTCAAAATAAACCGTTTAATGGGGAAGGGATGTCCTCGGGGATGGAAGCTGCAAGGGTGGCATTGCCCACAATTTTACGTGCGATAATGGATGGGAAAAACACGAGAGAGGACTTATGGCAATATAACGTGGATTATTTTACTGGAATTGGTGCAAAATTTGCCCTCATTCGTGGTACGGGAGAAACCCTTGTGGATCTCTCTCCAGAAGACTTTAATTGGATGTATAAATCTGAATTCCTCACAAAAAAGGACATGCTCGATACGTGGACGAAATATGAAGTCAAAAAGGGTATTGGAAGCATTCTTAAAACCTTTTTCCGCGGGATGTCGAACATCAAATTATTTAAAAAAGTCATTGCGGGGCTGCTCTTGGGATTTAAATTAAATAAATTGTATAAAAAATATCCAGAAACCCCCGAAGATTTGGATGAGTGGGAATTGAAATTTGAAAAGCTCATCAATTAAAATCCGTAAATTGGTTGTTTTGGAACAAATAATGAAAAATAAAAAGGATAGAATAAAGACGGAGACATGAAAGAAGTTTAAGAGTATTTAGAAACTCTAATTTAGATAAATTTCATTAGCTTTTTAACATCGTTAAGTAAATTAAATGCTTTTGTCGTTAGCACATTTTTATCTTGGATATCTTTCGGAAATCCATAAGTAAAGAATAATTTTTGTTCCTTAGGCTGAAATTCCAAAATTTCCAACGTTAAATCACTTTTCGGGAGCACCAGCTCTGCCAAATTAAAGCTGGTTCCGTTATATGAGTCGAATATTTTTTGTGCAAGTTCTTTCATCTGATTTTGGTTAATCTTTTCCGAAAAATAATTTCCGATTTCAAGCAATTCATCTGTGAAAATTAAACCAAAAAGGGCCTCGCTTTCATCCACAAAGTCCTTAAATAAGATGCTAAAATTATCGTAAAGGGTAGTATTTCCAAAAATAGGCTTACTGAATGCCCGAATCACCGAAATGGGATTGAAAATTGATGTCTGACTGATTCTCATTTTGAGAGGAGTAACCCTGGCGATAAATTCCTCACTTAACTTTTGAAATCTTCCATGAATATGATTTTTTTGTTCCATACCTGGATCTAGTTTGTTGATCAAAAGGTTCACGGTTGTATCGGGTGAGTATTCCTTAATTGCATCCAAAATATCCTCAAAGTAGCTTAAAGATTCCTTAAATGACTCTTCATCCTGGATATCAACAACATAAAACGCCTCTCCTCCGATATCGGAGAAATAGGAATCGGCCTTTTTTTTGTACTTTTTCCGATATTTTTTTTGACCCCCAAAATCCCACACTACCAGCTTTTTGTCGAAAAACTGGAGTTTGGTTCTTTCTATCTTCCTTGTTGGTTTCATTTTTGTGAGCTCTTCAAATTCCCTTTGAAGTGTGGTTATTAGACTTGTTTTTCCCGCATTATCTATTCCAAGAACGGGAAGTTTTATTCTACTCATTATAAATTACTTGATCAAAATCTTATTTTAAATTTTTTCAAATCTCACTCAATTTTGATCTTTTTTTTACATTTTTTGGGTTTTTTGTATCATTGGGTGTTTAATGGTTGTTGATAGGGGTGTTATCAGGGTTAAGCAAAAATGATTAATGCCAAAAATTTATCGGAAATGCAGATTTTAATAAAAATAAGAATGAGCAATAGCCAAAAATTATTCAAAAAGGGTCTATCACTTTTCCAAAAGGGCGAATACAAGAAGGCTCTTCATGTATTTAAAAAAGTGCCTGAAAAAGAACAAGCATCGCTCAAATATTATCATATAGGGATGTGTTATGTAAAATTAGGTAAATATGAGAAAGCCCTGAATATGTATAAAAAAGTACGGGAAATTCCGGTAAACGAGCAAGGAGTTCAAGGCCATGATATGGTCTATGGAATGTATATCAATATGGGCTCTGTTATGCAAATTATCGGCCGGAAAAAAATGAAAAAGGCCAGAATGGCAAACCTTAAATCTACAATCTCCAGGCAAAAAGAAGAAATGAGTGAAGAACAAAAAATTAAGGAGAAACTGAAGCAAAGAAGAAAAAAACCATCCCAACCAAAAGATAAAGATTCACCCTCAAAAGAAACAACGGTATTATGGAGGAAAATGCTAAATGATGCAATCACTTGTTATGAATATGCATTGGAGATAAAGGATAACGATGCTCGGGTGTGGAATAATTTAGGAAATGCCTATTTGGATTTAAATAAATACGGCAAGGCAATTGAAAATTTGGATAAAGCCCTTGCATTAGACAACGGGTTTGCAGAGGCATACTACAGTAAAGCTTTGGCATACAGTTTTATGCAGATCCAGGAAAAGGCAATAGAATACTTGGAGAAAGCGCTCCAATACAAACCCGAAAATCGGATATATTTACTTAGAATTATTGCCCTTCTTTTAGGAAACAATCAATTTAAAAAAGCACTGAAATATGCCCAAGATATGGCAAAATATCACCCCAAAAATCCCGAATCATATAAATTTCTTACCTTAGTACTATACAATATGGAGGATTATGAACGTGCTTATGAAAGTTTTAAGGAACTACTTCAGATACGCCCGAATTTTTCGGATCCCGAATTGGATACCATTTTTGAGGATTTGAAGGAAAAAGTTTCGGAAGATTAGAAGATTAGATTCGCTTTTTTCTCCTTTTCATTGCTGATATGGGATTTGATGCTTAAGTGAGAAATTCCCGTAGGTAAATATGGAGATTTGAGCAATTTTCCTTTTTCATCTGCACAACAAGTTTTTGAGGGTAAAGGTAATTTTCCCTTTCCAATTGATTTTTAAACCATTTTTCTTTTTATTACCTATGTCGTACATCGCGAAAATTTATTTAAACAAAATGTTTCCCAAAAAGGGAGAAGATGCTATCCACCTCGAAGATGATTACGTGGTATTTCCTATGAATAACGTGATTAATCCTATTGAGGCAAGTGATGTTCCGGACAATATAAATGAATTTTTTGAAATCATTGTCAACGGAAAACCTTTAGCGGGAAAAAACGCACCGGATGAAGTTTTTGAAGATATGAAATTAGTGTGGGAAGAAGATAAGGAATTTACCTCGGAAAACTACAAAAAGGCCAAAGGTCAAGTGTTACCTGTCGGTAATAAAATTAAGCTGTATATCCCCAATCATCTTGATTTAGAATCCGGTCAAAAACTGAAAATTGAGGTAAAGATCCATCAAGATGCACCCATTACCTTCAGACTTCGAAGGAAATTGGCATAATACAAGCAAGTTCTTTTATTTTTAATTTTTTCTTCCTTTTTGGGATCTTTTCTAATCATTTATATAGGAGATCAACAAATATGAAAATGAATCTTCAGAATCCTTAATGAAATTCCAGAAAGAGGATTAAGAAGATAACAAATACTAATATTAAGGTGAAATTAATGAAAAGACCCGTAGCGTTTCTGGGTGGTTTGATCGCAATTGCCGGCGTTGTGCTTTCTATATTTATCGGCTCTCTGGGATGGTATACATTTGAGGCCTTAGGACAAACATACTGGCTCAATGCAATTGGTGGTAGTGGACTAAATGGGGAGGTTCTTGGCTATATTCCCGATGATTTCAGCAACACCGGTACCATCTTGTGGATGGTCGCCGGGATTTTGTCTGTGGTTGGAGGAATCCTATGTCTGACTCAGGGAAAAGCCGCTTCCGTTCTGGGTGGTGTTATAGCCATCGGAGGGTGTTTTGTGTTCTTCTATATTATACCCTTTGCAACAAGCTTCGGTGTTTCGGCACCAGAATTCAATTTTGACTATTTCTGGCCTAGTGATAATGCCCATATTGGATATGGCTGGATTATCACTGCTGCTGGAGGCCTCATAGGTCTTATTGGTGGCTTTACCGGAGAAGATTGAAGAATTTAATTGGAATAATATATAGGGATACTCAAGTTATTTTTTTTAATTTTTTGGTTTTTTTTATCTTCTTTCATCACATGCCAGACTCTTCAAACTTGCTTGTCTATGGAAATTTTAAATCATATATGCTTGGGCTATGCAAAATTGGGCAAAGATATATGTAATCATGATAAGGACTTGATCATTCTTGAACGGTTTTTTAAACAATTGATTGGCCAGTAAGGAATCGGAAGCGATGAATAGAAGGGAGCCAAGGAAAGGAAGCCATTTATAAGTGAGGATGTTTGTTATTGTCGATTCTGGAAGAAATAGAAGCACAAAACTGGCGAATGACATGACTAAAATAAGTGTCATATAAAGAATTACGGGTATTTTCATCTCTCCCAAAGATCCCTTAAGATATCTCAGCATTCCTATGAAAAATGCCCCATATGCAATAAGAACCAAGTAATTAATCGGTTTGAAGTAGGAAAGATCTCCCGCAATCTTGAAAAATGTGATAATATATAATATATGCCCTAAAAGAAATGAACCGAGGCCCACAATGAAGCATTTTTCATTTTTTGGCCACATTAAGGTGACATCACCTACCCATCCCAAAAGAATTCCGCCCAAAATCAACCCGTTGATATTTTGATTATTCAATGCATAATATAGTGCCAAAAGCGGCATTAGGAGAGGTTTGGTTATATAGATCCCGATCTTCTTGGATTTGGTATCTTTTAAAGGAATAAGGACCAAATGGATGAATGTATCCAATAAAAAGAAGATTAACAATATCTTATTTCTCATAATACAATTAAAAAAAGAAAACCACTTAATCTTTATTGGAGAAAAAAATACCTAAAGGATTAATTTCGAAAAAAGATGGAATAAGGAACAATAAGGGGCAGTATTACATGGGGATCAATAGCTAAATTTCATTAACCGGCGTATCGCCGTATTTTACCTGGAGTTGATGAAGTCGCTTCTTTAGATCTTGCTGGATCTCCAAATACTCTTTATTGCCATAAACATTATTGAGTTCAAATGGGTCCTTTTCCAGATCGAAAAGCTGCCATTCCGCCTCGGGAAAATCCGGTTTTGGCAATGATATTCCTTCCGCAATCTCTTGCTTATTTTCCAGTGGATCTAATTCGTTTGCATAAAAATATATCATCTTATATTTCTTGGTTCGGATTCCGTAATGGGGGCTCACTTCATGCTGGCTGCGCATCATAAAATAACGATAATAAAACGCATCCCTCCATTGTCCTCTTACTTCTCCTCTAATTTGTTCCCGAAAACTCTTGCCTTGCATGTTATCTGGGATTTCAATCCTAGCGTAGTCCAAAAATGTTTCCGGAAAGTCCAAATTAAGCATCATTTCTTTATTTATGGACTTAGCAGGGATTTCCTTGGGAAAGCGCATCACCAACGGCATTCGCAGCGATTCCTCGTAGATAAACCGCTTGTCATACCAGCCATGATCTCCCAAAAAGAAACCTTGATCGCTGGTGTAGATAATAATGGTGTTTTCTGTCAGTCCTTCTTCATCCAAATAATCCAACATTCTCCCCACATTATCATCAATAGAGGCAATGACTCGCAGATAATCTTTGATGTAGCGTTGATATTTCCACTCTCTCAACTCCTCCAAAGTATCGAACTGTATTGTCTCATCGTCATCGGTGGTCAATTGGTATCCCTCCACATCGTCCGGAAGGGGGATAAAATCTTTGAATCCGTACTCTTCTGGAGGTAAAATTTTTAGATCCAGGGCGCAAAAATGAGAATCCACCCGCATCTTGGCAAAATCTGCCATTTTACGGCCCTTATAATCATCTTGGAAGGTTTTAGGTAACGGGATGTCTTCATCCTTGTACAGATCTTTATGTTTTTCATCGGGAAACCACTTTCGGTGGGGTGCTTTATGATGACACATAAGCATGAAGGGTTTTTCTTCATCCCTTTCTTTGAGCCAATCCAAGCTAAGATCTGTTATAATATCGGTCGTATATCCCTCGAAGGAGGTCTTTTCTCCATTGCAAATCATACCGGGATTGAAATAGGTGCCTTGATCCATAAGAATGCAATAATGATCAAAACCGGTGGGTAAGTTATCCTCCTCATATCCTAAATGCCATTTTCCTATCATTCCAGTTTGGTAACCTTCCTTTTGCATTAGTTTCGGGAATGTTTGGAGGCTATTGTCCAATTTTGTGTG
This sequence comes from uncultured archaeon, assembly GCA_964513765.1. Classification (GTDB taxonomy): domain Archaea; phylum Asgardarchaeota; class Lokiarchaeia; order Sigyniarchaeales; family Promethearchaeaceae; genus CAZEPC01. The sequence goes on along the minus strand of CAZEPC010000002.1, from coordinate 16,813 downwards.
AATCGTGGTGACCCCGTTAACATGGCTGTAGGTTCCCGTGAGAATTACCGCACGGCTCGGAGTGCAGATTGAATTGGTACAAAAACAATTATCAAAAAGCGCGCCTTCTTCCGCAATTCTATCAATATTGGGTGTATGATTTATTACGGGTCTGCCCGCCATCCTCTTAGAATAACAACTCATGGCGTGGGCGGCGTGGTCATCCGCCATAATAAAAATTATATTTGGCCTTTCTTCACTCATAATATATATAATAAAATAGAACAAAACCACAAATATGTTTTGTTTATTCCTAAGTAAGAAGGAAAAAATGGATTAAGCTTCTTTTTTTGAATTAGATTTGGTCTAACGCTATTGTTTTCTCTTTTGGAAAACCTGAAAAGAACAGGGAAGGAATCAACAACAAGTGACTCCTCACTTGACAGAGGGTCCTGCCTTCTTTAAAAAGGAGGATTGGGTCTATCTGATTTTTGATTATTTTATGTGGGGAAAATACGGGGCTCCTCTGAATTATAAGGACACAATATTTGAGCTAGGTCTATCATACATTATAATACGACTTCAACCAGTTCTATTACTGCAATAGTGGCGGGGAAGGCCAGAAGTAATGAATAAATGAGGTGTATAAATGTTAAATTCCCAAAGTTCTGCCCTGAAAAAAACCACGCGATGAGAGTAGTCATCCCCGAATATGTAACAAGTGCAATAATCGAAAAAGTTAACTCAATGGTTTTGCGTTTAAAAATGATTAAACTAAGGATTCCGCCAAAGAGAGCACCAAAACCCAAGGCAACAAGAACTCGGTAGGTTACATCCAGAGCTAGCTCCTTGGAGGTTAACATTTCGGAGATGGCTGGATGAGCGGGAGAATCGGGAATAGTGAAAAATACTGCACAAAATATTCCCCAGCACATCAGAAATAATCCTAAGAGGATTTTCTTTTTTCTCGATTTCATATATATATTATTTATTATTTTTTCTCTCTTTTATTTTATCTCTTGGATGATGATGAATATTTTTTTATGAACATTTTCTTAGATGAGATAGCATTCACGAATAATTTTTGGATTGATGATTAAATATGGAAGAGAAGCGCATTATCTTAGAGGTGAAGTCGCAGAACTTTCCCAATTTATTTGGTAACGTAAATAAATACAGTAGCTTCATCAATCATCTTATAAATGAACAAACAAAGAATGGATTCGTGCTTGAGCCCATTAATAATGGGTTACTTTATATTTATAAAAATTTTAATATCTTCAAATTGCTCAATCCGATTTATAGCAAAAATCTGGTCGAGAAATATAAGCATTTGTATAAGGAAAAAGTATCCCCCAATTTACTCACAAAGAATGTGATTAATAAACCCAATTATCCCGAAGAAGGAATTAAATTGCACTTTAAGATCATAACGGATGAGAAAGAGGAACTTTGCTTTGAAGTTCTCAAAGAACATTTTGAAAGTTTTCGGGATGATGATATTGTTTTTGATGGAAAATCAAATTCTACATTTGTAGTTTCGATAAATAATTACCCTGCCTTTCTCTTTTATACAAGCTTTCTCTCTTCCTTGATCGATGGAATGATTGAGGATTACCAGAGTGAAAATAAAGATGCAAAACTCGTGGAGAAATAAAAAGCAAATAAATAAATGCGATCTCTAACGTTTTTACTTGTATGAAATACGAAAAAAAAATTCGCTTTATTGCAGCCACATTATTTTTACTCTTTAGTACTTTAACGGTAATTTATGCAGTAAATGCCCATTCTGGTTTTAAAGCCACCAAAGAAAGCATTGAAAGGGTCAAAAACGAAGAAGGGGTGGAGGTTTCTCTTTTAAGGTTTAAAGCAAGAGATGGAACTCCACTGAAGGCACTATATTATATAGATAGTAATTTAAAAGTCCGGGAGGATCATTCTGTACCGCTCATTGTGTTGTGCCATGGGATGAGCAGTGATTATTTTATGTTCGGCTCTTTTGCATATACAATGGCCAAAGAACACGGCTTTGCGGTTGTTTCCATTGAAGCTCGGGGACACGGATCTAATCCCGCGCCTTCAACGTTAGGCTATAAAGAAGGCAAAGATATCGTTGACTTATTGGATTATCTTGATAAGGACGTGAAGGCAATTAACACCAGTAAATCGGGGGTGTTTGGCCATTCAATGGGTGGTCTTTATGCTATGAACGGTTATATTGAAGAATCTCTGGGTAAAGGGAGGCTTAAAGGATTAGTCGAAGGTTCTGGACCCCTTAATATAACTCGAGAGGCGTATTTTCTAACTAATAATCCGTTCGTGGTTGGAGAAAACTCTCTTTTGGATAATCTTGCGCAGAAAAATCCCGTGAATCGTGCAAATCAAACATTTCCCCAAAATATGATTCTGTGGCACGGAACCGAAGATGGGACCGTTGATTATCAGTGCGTAATTGATTTTTTAAACGTAATCGATTCAGAAAAACTGGAAAACCCGGAAGATCCCCAAGCGGGCAGATCGGATGTTGAGTTCTATTCAATTGAGGGAGCACCCCATAACCTCCCCGATAACTTTACCAAATTTGCCATCATGCATTTCAATAACCTTCTGCTGGGAGAAAACTTAACTTTGGATGAAGTTCAAGAATATTCCAATCCAATTCGGTTTAAACCTGCTAAAAATGCCTACGGTCATGTTCTATATGCCGCTATCTTTATGATGGTTGTTGTACCTTCTGCAGTTCTGGCTGTTCGTCCTCGATACTTTAGGGGTTGGGGCTATTGGAATAGGAAAAAAAAGCAGTTGATGGAAAAGGCGGATCAAGATCAAAATAACGGGGGATTGCCGGAACAAAGCCGGGATGAAGAAGGATTAGCAGTTAATGGTGAGGGTAAATCAAGAGGCTCTGTCCAAGACCGGACCGAAGATAATTTGAATTGTGATGGAAAGGTGCAGAAACGGGCCAAAATCTTTCTCTTGTATTTTGGGACGATGTTGATTGCTGGTTTAAGTTCTTTCATCACCGATACTTATGTGGCCACCGAGCTTATATATAAAGGGATATTTTCTGCGGTATTATTTGGTATTTTGTATGGGAAATACGGTGAAAAATGGAACTTGCACTTTAGAAAAAAGAAAGAAATCCAGTTTATCACCAAAAAATCAATCAATCTAGATAATGCCGTCCTAATGGCCATTCCGTTGCTGTTCATTTTTAACGCGTACTTGGCATTCGTAAATTCCAATGATCTGGAGAACCAAGTGATGGCCGTGGGAAAGCGAAACTCCTGGTGGTTTTTCGTAATATGGGTATATATCGTAGTTGATATTATGGTTGTGACCTTTCTTGCCCGTAGTATGAAAAGAAAGCCCTTCGGCAATGATGTAAAATCAATGCTGGGAGAGAGTCTTTATGCATTTATTTTAGGTGCGGGCGGAGTCTTTTTTTATCTCCTTCCGCTTGTGGGTCAATCCCACCTAATTATACCTGCCTGGTTTGATTTCAATATCGATGTTGTGCTTGCCATGGTGATTTTGTTCGGGGCCCTTTTCCTTGCTGTAAATGTTGTTGTCCAGATTACCGAAAGGCTTTTTCGCACGATCGTTCCTATGATTGTGGGGGCATCCATCTTAGTCCCATTCTTTGTGTCCCTAACCGGAATTATCTATTTCTATTAATAACATAAATTACAGGGATGAAGATTTTTTTTATTTCTTATTCTTATTGGGGAAATCTTCTTGCTTTGTGAGTTTTTATCATCCAGAAAAGATTTTTGTGGATTTTTTCTAATGTGCATCTATGAATGATAAAATTTCCTTCTCACTTGATCTTTCCGATGCAAAAGCAGGACCTCCGCTCATGTCAGGGGATATTGGGTATGATGAGTATGCGGGGACCCTGTCGACCTTGGGTTATTCTAACTTATCGGTTATAAAGGAGGCCCCTGAGGATACATTTAGATATATTCGGATTCACAATCTTTTCACCTCCAAAGAAGGTGATGGCCGAGGAAATCGGGATGCAGGTGGCGATCCTGTAAGGATAAAGGGGGATGGGTCTTACTTTTATGATTGGACTATTATTGATAGAGTTTGTCAAGAAATTCTTGATGTGGGATGTGTTCCCTTCTTGGAACTGGGGTTTACTCCTACTCCCTGGAGTTCAATCGATGAAAAGCATAAAATTCCCCATGATGAACTTCCGACAGAATTGCAATATAAAATTAAAAAAACCAAGGGTGTTCCTGGTTCTTACCCTCCCAAAGATCATTCTTTGTGGAAAGATCTTTTGGATCACTTTTTTATACATATTCAGAAAAAATTCGGGGAGGAAGCCCGTAAATGGCCGTGTGAGTTATGGAATGAGCCTGATATTGGTTATTTCAAAGGTACATTAGAGGAATATTGCGACTTGTGGAAAATTACTTATGAAGCGACTAAAGAAGCAGACATGGAAATTATAGGAGGCCCTGGAATTGCACATAATTTACGATTTCTAAAAGACTTCCTAAATTTTTGTGTTGAAAATACATGCGAACCAGATTTTATCTCTTATCATGTAAAAGGGGGAAACTCAAAAAGTATGGTGGCGAACATGCTCCAAATGTGGAGTCGATTGCTTACCGGACGGGACCAGATCCCTAAATCACTAAATGATATGCCGATATGGATTACCGAGTTTGATCCGATTGTGGGATGCGAAAATGGGATTATCGACGGAAAGATGTGGGCGTTCCATAACAAGAGTTATTATGCCAGCTGGTTAGGAAAATGTTGCCTGCTTTTAGCCCAAGCCCAACAATCAATCGGATGGGGAGAGTCTCATCCCGATCCCGATATTGGAGAATTGAAGGTGGATGCGATTTTCAACGATGGCCATCATATTACAGCGGAACAATCTCCCTTTTTTGGTGCCCGTTGTATGAGTACGCCCCTCTGGGTTGAACAGCAAAACGGGGAGAAAACAATAGATCCGTTGGAACACTTCAATGAAGAAAATAAATTGAAGAAAGACCACCCCTCACTCCACGCAATGTTTGAAGATCTAAAATCCCGAATGTATCAACCCGATGAACTGGATAAATATACATTGAAAAGCCTTGCAAAACCCATCTTTCGGGCTTTCGAATACACCCGTAATCTAAAGGGGAGATATATACCGTTTTATCGTCCGCATGATGAGATCTATGGAATAATCGCCATAGATGGGAAGAATATTAATGTCTGTACGGGAATTCATCATGATGAACGCTTACTTATGAATGAAGCCACGGCCGTATGTGAAATTGAATTAAAGCTAAATAAAGCGTTCGCTACTAAAAAAGGGGGTTTTGAGATAAAAAAGTCCGCCCGAATAGATTCCCACTCATGCAACCCGTTTAAGAAATGGAAGGATATGGGTTCTCCTTATGAGGTTTCAAAGGTGCAATGGGAAACCCTTTACAACGCCACAATCCCTAAAAAGGCTCAGGTTTCGGATCTAATGATTGATGAAGAAAAGATAAGCTTTTCAATTACTCTCTCAGGAAACTCACTCAATTTTCTAAGATTTGAATAGATATTTTTTTTCTCAACCCCCATTTTTTATTTTATATCCTCCATTTTTTCCAAATTTTATTCAATTATTCCCTGTTGCGCCTCTTCCCAATGGATTTTGAATTAATTGTGATATCCCATCTTTTTCCTCCACTTTACGTCCCATTCGATTCCTTTTAGGAAATGAATAAAAAACACTCAACTAGGGCCCGATAATTTGGTGGCCTCTGACCAAGTCCACAGAAGAAAATCGTCCCACCCCCAAAATCTTTTTTGTAGAAATGTCTGTGGTTTCCGTCAAGCAAGGAACGCCGGGCGATGTATTTGAAATCCTTCAGACTTATCTCTCTTCCCTTCAAGAAGAAAACCAGCTTATTTTTTCGCGAAACGATGAAAATATGCTCCGGATCGATTGCCCGAATTACGAGACCATTCAAAATTATATAGATGTGCTCTTCAATAAGTATTTTTCTCAAAACAAGATCTTTTCTATGAAAAGGATAAAAAATCGGAAATAAAAAAATGGGAAACAGATTAGAACTTGAGGAGAATCAATGTAAAAATATTAAATTAAGGGAATTAGCACTCCCAAGAGGAATAATATGGCTGGGATGAGCACCCTCAATAATAATGCCTCTTTTTGATTCTTAAATATATATTTCCATTTCTCTAATCCACTCTGTGTCCCCACCTCCGCAAGATTAAGATTCTTTCCGCCACTGTTTTTTTGATTCCCTTCTTCAAGATTTAGGTCCTTTCCGAAAAATCTCTCCGTTAATTTTGGATTTTGAATCTCAAAATTAAATCCTTTGCTTGAAATATTTAAGGTTGTTTGGGGGTGAATCAGCCCAAACCAAATCAAACCCAATATAAGGATTCCAAGTAGAAAATGGGTCATCTGAATACTCATTAGAATCTCTCGCTGAGGAAAGATGAGGACAGCCCCCATATCAATACCCAAGAATATAGATGCTACCGAGGCAAATAATATATCAAAGAAATTGAGTTTTTTAACCCTTTCATCGATGGAGAATTCCTCTTCTTGGATATCCCGAATAGAATATCCGCTATTATAAGCTCCAAACTTATTTCGCCAATGCAATGATTGGCCTCCCTTTTCATAATTAAACAGGCATAGATCTTTCCTGAAGAAATCCTCTTTAATTCCTTTCACAATAAGATAGAGGGAATATGCGTAGAAGATTATCCTGAGAGGATCCCCCAAATAAAATCCTTCATGGACATTGGATATGAGAGCAATGGTTAGAAAAGATACGCCGATTGCGAGGTTTCGAATATCTCCAGAGTATCGTTTCGAATGAGTTTCTGCATTTTTATTCGGTCCAACATCCGACTTATAGGTATTAATCTTTTTCCGCTTTAATTCCTTAGCAAGTGCTGGAATCTCAAAAATCTCCTCAATCTGTCCAATTACGCTTGGAGTGGCAATTGGGGGAGAAAACCACAGCTCATATCTTTTTTCATCTGTCAAAATTTCCAAAAAGTGTTGATGTTTGAAAAGTAAGATAATTAATGAGACTAATAGCACTGTAGCAGTTGCGACATAATAAGTACCGGCCACCAGCCCATTTCCATATGCAAATGGGTTGAGAAGGAAGTGAAATCCGTCTTGATAGAGCCATACTATAGGTATGATCATGGCAACTATCCATGTATATTTTGCGCCCGTTTTTCTATTAGTCAGTCTTACCGCTTTTATCTTATCTTTTGGTATTTCCGTCATCCAAGGCACGAAAAGTCGGTATTCTTCGATATGCACAAAATTATCGGATGCCGAAAATCTCATTATGGCTGTGGAAAATATCACATATAAGAACAATCCTGCAGCAAACAAGGTGGGGATGGCAGAAGTTGGAATAAATAGCGAAGGTCCCCCTAAGGAAAACCAGCAGCCCAAATGGTTCTCACCGCTTAGAAAGAAATCAAACTTCAGAAAGTTAATTACAATCATAATCGTCATCAGCAGAGCTGCGAAGAATCTACTGTGGGATAAGCTGGTGTGTTTTACCATGTGGTTAATATGTTCCGTTTCATGGCCACTGTGAAGCTTGGGGATATAAAGTGCATTTTCCTTTGTTTTGGTGGCGTTAAATTTAATAAAGCGGGCAATAAAATACATTCCGACCACCAATGCGAGTAATCCTAAAAGGGGTGTAAGGGTGATCGCTAATTCCTTATCCTCATATTCTAAATTCACGAAAAATCCTTCTATATTCCAATGATAAATATAAATAAGTGCACCAATGGCGGAAAATCCTAAACCTAATATGAGGAGTAGAATTCGTAAAAGAACCCGGCTTTTTGAAATTTCGGAAACCATGTCTCTGATTTTCTTTTTTTCTGTGGATTCCCTTTTTTGGTTTTGTACTTTATCATTTTGCTTTTGAGCTTGACCCTTTTGCTCTTGTGCTTCATTCTTGGATTTTGGTTCCCTGTTATTCCTAAAATCTTTATCGTTTTTATGCATTATAATACCTCCCTAATCCCTTGTGCCGGAATAAGCCCCATATATCTCATCATCCAATAGGGAACGGTGAATGTTGTTCCGGGATATTCTTTTCTCGGATAATACCCGCTAGTTTCATTTTCAAAGGGGTTATCCTCCCACATAAAGTTCCCTGTTTTGTGATGCTCAACTGTTTGGGCCCGAACAAAGTAGGTCTCATCAAAGTCCATCTCTATAAAGGGCATCGAATACAAGCCATCCCAATTATCTTCGTGTATAGATTTATTAACTTCTTGTATATCTGTCACAACCTCTTCCGATGGATCTACGGGAACAATTCCGTATCTTCTATCTGGAAAATGATTTATATCAAGGCGCATAAGCTGATCCTCAATATCTCTTTGAATAATGTCATATTCTCCGTCATCCGCATCCGAAATCATTAAAAAAATGGCATTAAACCATGCGTTCCTATGATTTGACGTAAACTTCCTCAAGGAATTAAGATATCCCTCGTAATATCTTTGGCCAATTTCCGATTCGGTGCCCTCAAGCAAAAGGAATGCCAGGACCACACAATGCCCGAAATTATAAGCATAATAATTTGCTACGGTTTCTCCATCATGGCCCTCACTGTTTGAGAGAAAACATAGTTCCGCGGAAACCCAATGGTTATAGTGCTGGGTATATTTTTCCGGTTTTACCATGGATGCCATTTTCAGCAGAAGCGGGATCCAAAACCCTCCGTTTCCAAATGTCGGCTTTTGATTAACTCCCGAAGGTCCTCCAGGTCCGCTTATGCCAAGGAAATTAGTTTCAAGCATATAGTTTGCAAGCTGAAGCACTATTTTGCCGGAAGTGTCTTGGACCCAGTCATTATCGACATACTTCAAAGCTAAAGCCAATCCCATATAAAATCCTCCATATTCATCATTTGATGTGAAGCCTCGCCAGCGCCATTGTGAATATTTGCCCGTTCCGTTGAAATGTCTTATGTTTTCACTAAAAAACATCGGTGCTATATCTTTATGTTGAGGTCCAGCCCAACCCCTAGCTAATATGCCTGAGAATTCGGGTCCTAATCCCCCATTGGGGACTTTCATCATCATACTGAATCCATGGATCATTCTTTGAATAACTTCCAAGCAATATTGGATTTCTGCTTGATTTCCCTCTTCCTTGGCAGTTAAATAATGAAAAACCCATGCTGCCATTCCAATCCCCGTCCATAAAGCACCATTATCCGTGAAATCATAATACGCTACTTCTGTAGCATTTTCATCTGTATAAATGACGTTTGTACAATAATTCAAGGGTAAATGATGTTGTTGATAAAGATCATCATAAACCTCCGCCATTTCACTCATTCGTGAGTAATTTCCTGGTATGAATTCCGTATCGGGATCATAATTTCCCTCATATTGAAAACTTAACATCTTTTCCCACTTCGATCCCACATCTAGACCGAATGCCACAAATCCGCTAAAGGGAATCAAAATCATCACGATTACCATGATATTTTTAGCGACTAAATTCTGTCGTGTTCTTATTCGCATGTAATTCTCAACTTCCGTTAATCCTTGATTAATGTCGTTCTAATAAAAATCTTATTGGATAAACCCTCCAACTTTTTAAAATCTTTTGAAAAAATGGACTTTTTTTGATTTCTGACAATCAATATTTAAATAGTTGTGAGGTTAATATTTAAATAGGATTTAAAAACTTTAATTGTTAATCAAAAATTTACGAAAAAAAGCAATTGTTTTTATGGGGCGATTTATTTTTAATTTAATAATTAAAGACATATAAAAATACGTTGGTGCGAATGAAGATGGCTTCAGACCTTTCTAATGGCCTCCCTTCCGACAGGGAGGTACTCCCAAAATACTTGTTGGAAACGATAGATCGAGCAATAGCTCAAGATTTTTCTATTGTGAGATCTGTTGAGCCAAAAGATAGGGAGAATGAAATGTATAAGGCAATTCAATTTACATTTAAGGCAGCTCGAGTTGATGTGTTATATGAGCGGGTTGTTGTGAGCGGGAAGGCCCCAATCATTCCAGAAAAGCAATTTTTGTTCGGCTTTCGACCAACAGCTACTAATTTTTGTATTTTTACCCAAAAATCATCCCATAAAAAGATGTTATGCGATTCTCCCGTAAGGGAATTGGCTAAGCGATGCATTCTAACCCAATCCTTGCAATATATTCTTTTAGAATGGGATACCTTTCAAGTGTGGGGCTATATTCCAGTTTGCTGTTCTGACAAAGATACTTGCCCTTACAAGGCCCGACCCGTTGATATGCGCAGGGAACTCTATTGATTGTTTTGTTTTAATTTTACCCTTTGTCCTCTTAATCCAGATTTTGCTTGATAAATGTCCAAGGATAATCGGGATTGTTTGAATACATACTTTTTTCCAAATCGCCCCATAACCCGTCAATTATATTTTCTATTCCCTCCTTTTTAGCCATTCTATACCATCTTTTTTTCATATATGGAAATTTACTGCACATTTTGATGAATTGATGCAATCTTTCATCCCCTAAAGAAAAGATTGCTTGGATATAAGCTTCTTCCAAGTCTAAGGTTTGTAATTTGATCTGGATATTACCCTTGAGTTTATTTTCTATGAGCGTTTTCCGATGTTTGAGAGTCTTCATGTTTTGATTTACAAAGAAAGAGAAAAAAGATTCAAAAGGGGTGTGGGCTTTTGGGATAAAAGGATTTACGCTTAATTTCACCGCACCTTTTCCGTATCCTAAATCTGCAATCTTCAATGTCAAATCAATAATATCTTCTATATCTTGATCGGTCTCAAAGGGAAAACCATATAGAAAATATAGTTTAATTTGAGGGATGTTCGCCTCCAATAAAATTCTACAACCATCGATGATATGCTCGTTGGTAATATATTTATTTATCTTTTTCCGTGTTTCTAGATTCCCCGTTTCGGGTGCAATTGCTACGGTCTTCATTCCTGATTTCTTAATCTTCTTGGCAATATCTGGGGTGATGGTATCAATTCTGAGTGATGGGATAGAGAATTGTACCTCCTTCTCGATTAAGAAATTGCAGATCTTTTCAAACTCTGGGTGTTCCGAAACCGTGGACCCAATTAACACAACCTTATTGACGGGTGTATTTATCAATCCTCTGGTTATTATATCTTTGAGATTTGATAAGGATCTATTCCGAAATGGATTCACTTGATGCCCCGTCATACAAAAATGACACTTGTGGGGACAACCTCTGTTGACCTCCAAGTAAAAAGCCTTACCAAAAGGGAGGTTAAACTCTTTCGCATCCTCCAACGGGATTATTTGTTTTATTGGGTGGGGGGACTTATCCAAATCTCTTACATAAACCCTCCTAATTGTATTATTTCTTACTTTTTTTCCTTTTTTATTTTCTATTTCGGGAACCCAAAACCCTTCCAGTTTGGAGATTCTTCTTAAATAATTCCAGTAATCCGAGTGTTTCACCTTTATCTTTTCAGGAATTTTGGATTTTACTTCTACCTCTTTTTTCTTTATAGAATCATAAATATTTGAATAGGAATCATTTATATGCCTCTTAGAAAAATTGATTGTTTGAGATTGTTGTGGGGTTTTTTTCCTATTGCCAGCATCGTGTTTTTGTTGTCGTGTAGATTTTTGGTAAGGATTGATATATTCCTCAAAAAATGCATTGAGAAAATCATTGTTCTGATCTTCGATCTCTCCGATAAAAACAAGATCCACTATTTTTTTAAGCGGAACCGGGTTAGACCTAATCGCTGGTCCGCCAGTTAAAATTAATGGATATTTTTGCTCTTTCACATTTTCGAGTTCTCTTTTCTTCCGGCTTAGGGGTATCTTGGCATTTTCTAAAATCCAGACAAGGTGGGGATAATCTAATTCATAACACAGACTAAATGCTGCTATGTCAAAATTTAAGAGGGGAATCTGGTTCTCAAGACTTTTAAGGGGTGGCTTTAATTGTGCAGGATGGATCACTTCCTGGGATGTTTGGGGGAGATTTCTCCATTTTTTATATGAAGATATGAGCTGCGATCGATTTGGGATGAAGAATCTCTCGCATACTACTGATTCACAAGAATTCCATAGGTTGTATAAAGTTTGGATGGTCAGTCCCGACATTGCGGAATATTGATTTGGGTATACTAAAGCTATATGTAGTTGATCTGACTGCCATGTTTTTCTTATAATGTTCTTTTCCCGAATTTGCATTGAACTAAAGAAAGAAAAGAGTTTGAACAAAAAATATTTAACTCTTAAAAAAAAAATTTTATTATGGCAGACAAGGAAAAAATGATGGTGCAAAAGGGGGGCACCCGCCTAAAATGTCCCAAATGTGGATGTGTGAATCAAAATATGATCCGTGAAACAGATGATGAAAATCATATCATCTATGATTATCCCCGAATTTACGGAAAGAAATACCATTGTGGTCAATGTGGTATTTGGTTCAAATGGGACAAAGATGAAGAAGAATAATTAATTAAATATCATAGATAGAGTTTGATAAAAAAGAATTTCATTAATGATTATTTTTTTTATTGTTTTCTTGGTGGTTTTTTGCTATGAGTTTTCCCTTCGCCATTCTGCACCGCATTTACCGCAATGATATTTTTTGCCGTACATGCGTGGATAATCCATAATTATATGGGATTTATCCTGCATTTCCCGAATCATGTTCGGACTAACATTTCCACAATTTGGACATTTAAGTCTTCCTTCTCCCTTTTGGACCAAGATTCCCTTTTTAGATCCCTCAAGAACTGAATCTCCTGCCGAAGCTGGTTTTTTCTCCTTTTTTGGTTCTGGTTTTGGTTCTTCCTTTTTTGGTTCCTCTGCAGCCTCTGGCTCTTCTTCCGCCTCGATTGTTGGTTCTGGCTCTTTTTTTATTTCTTCCTCGTCAAAAGATTCTGCCTTCAGATCAGTAGTATCTCTGTCTTGTCCAATCTTGGTGGAACCGTCAAAGATCCCTAAAAATTCTTCATCATCTTGATCTTGCATAAATACCTTGGGTCTTTGTCCTCCTGCCCGATCTGCATCAAATTCTCTGGCTATTTGGATTCCTTTTACTTTTTCCTTCACATTTGCCTCTTTTCCTTGCCACACCCAGATTTCGGTGCCCAAATCAGCAACCATAACATCATCTGGGTCTAAGGATTCTTTTTTGAATGGCACTTGTACATACTTAATCGTATTTATTCCTCCTTCAAATTCCTCGGAAGAAACTTTGTATAACGCGTTAATATGTTCAGATTGTCCAGCAAACTCTCCGGTCGAAACATCTTTTAACATAGTCTTTGCAAGGTTTTTATTCACAATTTTCATTGGACCGATTTTCTTTAAGAAATCGGGGGATTCATCTCCTTCATCTAAAGTTATAATCTTCGCGGAACCGTTAAACATTGGTCCATCGTCAATCTTGCGTGCTTCGGCGGCGGCCGTACCTTTTTCATCAACACTGCATTTAGATCCTAGCCAGATATATATCTTCTTCGTGTCTTCATCAACAGCTATGTATGTATCGCCTTTTGAGAAAACTGGCTTATCGATTTCGACCAGCTCGCCTTGATTTATCATATAGAGTTTTTCCATTTCCATAGTTTATTCAACTTTTTTTATTTGTCGTTAGAAAAAATAATTATTTATTAATTGGTTATTGTTATTAAAAAAAATATATATAGAAAAATATATGGGATGGATCTACGAAAATTTTTACAAGTTCCGTGATATCCGTATAATATGGGGATAATATTTAGAATTTCTAATCTCCTTTTATCCTTTCTAGTTAATGATCAAAGTTGAAAAAAGAATGTTATTTCAAAACACCCGTTATCTCAATAGAAAAAGGTTTCCCAGTGTCATAAAAGCACTGTCTGTTGGTAAATGGAACGACCAGTCTATTGTGGTTTTAGGTGTTCAAAATAATTATGTATATATTCTCAATTCAAAATTTAAACTTCTTCAAAAAATTAAATTTCATAATTGGCCCCGTTGTATTGCATGCGGTGATATTACTCGAGACGGAAAATCCGAAATAATTATTGGATCAGGAGATTGCCATCTTTATCTTTTCTCATACGATGAGAAATGTAAAAAATATACCCAATATGCAATTGTAGAATTTGATGATTTTGTAGATTCTTGTGCCATAGGGGATATCACAGGTGACGGCTTTTTGGAGATCGTTGCGGGCTCCTGGGACAAGAGTGTGAGGGCCTATAAATATTTGGTTTGTAGGAAAAAACCTTCCAATAACATAAATAATTCTGAATATTCTCACAGGAAGGATGAAAATCAAGATATATTTAAAGAAAACATTTCTCAGGGAAGAAGATACGTCCTTAAAGAAATTTGGAGACAGAATTTTGAAAGAGGAATTCATAAATGTAAAATCGCTGATGTTAATTGGAATGGAAAAGAGAATATTGTAATTCTTCTTAAAGAATATGGTATGAAAACCTTGAATGGTGCAAATGGAGAAATCATATGGGAATTTAATAATGGAAATAAGAAACAATTGAATGATTGTGCTGTATCCCCCTTTGATTTAAGCGGATATCCATATTTAGTGGTGGGCGGTAATGATAAAAAATTGTATTTCTTCAATACGGAAGGGGAAAATGTCCATACAATTCCCATTAATAAAAGAATATCTGCCCTTAAAGCCCATTGTATCGATGGGGGTGATCATCCAGAAATTATGGTGGGAACAACAACCCGTAAAGGGAAATCCTTAAAGGTTTTTGAACTCAGAGATACAGGTCTTAATTCTCTCCAAGAAAAATGGACATTAAAAATAGGTGGAGTAATTAATTCCATAGAAGTTGCCGATATCAATAGGGATGGACAAGAAGAAATTCTTTTCGGAGGGTATAACTGTACCTTATCCAATATTCAAGATAGTCAATTTGAAAGAAAACCGGATCTTGGAATTAGTGTCCCCGAAACTGCCCTCCCTGAAGTATCAATGGAAATATCTCAGGCTGATGTCCCATTTGAATCAAATAAGGAATATATTTTTGATATGGGCGAAGAAGAAGTCTTAGTTGAGGCGGCGGCTGAACAATCTCTTTTTAGGAAAGGCAATGATGTTGTTAGCGAAGAAACGGTTGCTCCTGTATCTGAAAAACCAACAACGGAGTCAGTACCCGAAAAAGGAATTGGTAAAGAAAAAGCAGTTGCGGTTCAATCATCACAAGGGGAAAAAATCACAGATTTTGAGGATAAACAAAAAGAAATTACTAAAATCTCGGAGATCGATGATCGAGGAGATAAAAAAGGCACGGCAGATGCCTATGTTTCTGTTAGAAAGGCAATCGGACAAGTATTTGAGGAAGAACCTGTCATA
Source organism: uncultured archaeon (assembly GCA_964513765.1). Lineage (GTDB taxonomy): Archaea > Asgardarchaeota > Lokiarchaeia > Sigyniarchaeales > Promethearchaeaceae > CAZEPC01. Next base: position 1,464 of record CAZEPC010000002.1, on the reverse strand, counting down.
TCTCGGAAAAACGAAGTGATTGAGAAACTCGATGGGCGTCTAAAAGGATTTGAGGGCCGCACCATTTTCGATTTTGCTACACAAAAAAATTTTATTGAGTATTCCTCCTCTGGTCCAAAAGGGTATAGATTAGTAAAACCAGAAAGTCAAAAAATTAAAGAAAAAGAAGAAGTACCCTCAATACCAAGTGCCGAGTCTTTTGAGGATAAAATCCGTACTCTATTCAAAGAAAATCCGCTCTTTTCTCTTAAGGCTGGTTTGTTAGAGGCTTTGGATGGACTTGTGGAGGATAAATCACCCAAAGAAATATATAAAAAGGCAAAAAACAATGATCTCATTGAGTATTCTCGTTCTAAACCCAGAGGATACTCTCTCAAAGATGTAGATGTTAAAGAGATCATTGAGGAAAGGGAAGAGGAGCTGGTCGAGGACCTCGAAGACAAAGTGGTTGCTATATTTAAAAAGACCCCCCTTATTTCCAGGAAATCTGAGTTGTTAAAAAGGCTCGATGGAATGGTGGAGAACAAATCTCCCGATGAGATTTACGATCTTATTAAAGATGCTGATTTAATTCAGTATTCGCGCTCAAAACCCCGCGGATACTCATTTAAGGGAGATTTATCTGAATATAAATAATCATTCTTTCTTATTTCTGGTATAAAAAAGTGAATAAAAAAATCTCCTTGGAAAAAGGAGTATGTTTTGCTTTCGTTTTCTGATTTGGTCTGTATGCTTTACACAGAGAATTGTTGGTCGGAAACGCGATAATCTCCCTTTCCTGTAAGGGTATAGGTTATGCTATATTCGTCGTTGGCCTCAATCTTATCGATTTCCCAGATAAGGAGGTCTTTGCCTTCAAGTTCGTCATATTCTGAGGGTTCCAAACTGAAGTTTGCATATTCAAAGCTGTTTTTATCAACCACATCACGCACTTTTACATTCTCAATGGCGCTATCACCCATATTTTTCACCGTAAGGGTAATTTCGTATTCATTAGGTGCTGATAGAGCATGAATTGCCTTTCCTTTAACAGTTCTTCTACGAATATGGACAACGGGTATTCGCTCTTCTTCGGGAACAATTTCTATTGGGGTACCTGCCGGCAGAGTGTTTGCCACATATTTTACATTAGATACATATTCAGTATCTTTTTCCGGTTTACTTGCAGTAATCGGATATTTCGCACGAATAATCATACCTGGGATGAACATTCCCATTGCGTGTTCGCTTAAATTGGTAAGATTGATGCGTAATATATGTTCTACCTCGGGATCTTGGTTATCTGGTTCTATTTCGATAAGACTTTCGTCAATTGCAATTGGATCTCCCAAGTAGTCCCAATCAACTTCACTTTCTTCTTCCACCTCTGGTTCGGTTTCTTCCTCAAGTTCTTCTTCCTCACCTTCGGCTTCTTCTTCCTCACCTTCGGCTTCTTCTTCCTCACCTTCGGCTTCTTCTTCCTCA
>CAZEPC010000001.1:13840-59429 GCA_964513765.1 uncultured archaeon | reverse complement strand
ATCGGGTAAATATTGGCTGAATTTCTCCAGAAATATTTCTAACGATAACCTCAAGCGATTTTTGTAGTCTTTAATCTCTTCGGTCGGATCCGTTCCCATCACCATGATTATTTCATCTGAAGATAATAGAAATATATGAAATTTTTCAAATTTAATATGTTGGAGTTCTCCTCCGGAAAATTCCGCCATCTTGGTGATTACAGAAAATAATCCGCTGAGGAGGGTGGGGTCATCCTTAACCTTTGAATCTTTATGGGCAAAATCACAAGTTCTGCCCATCGGACATACATAATTACCACCAAAATACGGGATTCCCGCGGGGCTCATGGCGATGATATAACGAATTCCCATACATACTTTGATGTGGTTGAGCTAAAAAAAGCTAGTGTTTCAAAAAATGTCAGATTATTTTTTTTGAAAGAATCTTTCTAGTATATGTGCAAACTCTAGATAAAAAGTTGGAAGAGGCTGCCGAATGTTTGATTAATTCGGAGTATTCAATTGTCTTTACAGGGGCGGGTATCTCGGTGGAGAGTGGCATTCCTCCTTTTCGGGGGCCCGATGGCCTTTGGTCCAAATACAATCCCTCCATTCTGAATCTGAACAGGTTTCTAAAGAAACCAGAAGAGTCATGGCCGGTTATAAAGGAGATCTTTTATGACTTCTATGGAGCAGCTAAACCGAACCCAGCTCATACCTCCGTGGCTGAGCTAGAGAAAATGAATATCGTTAAAAGGGTTATTACCCAAAATATCGATGATCTTCATCAAAAGGGTGGGAGTTCCGAAGTGTATGAGTTTCATGGAACAATGAAAAGTTTGAAATGTCTGCTTTGTAATAAAAGCTTTGATTATGCACCCAAGTTATTAAAGAAACTTCCCGCTTTATGTCCTAACTGTGGCGGGCTTTTAAAGCCGGATTTTGTGTTCTTTGGGGAGGGAATTCCCCAATATGCTTATAAAAAATCAATAGAAGGTGCGAAAAATTCCGATTGCGTGCTTGTAATTGGGACTACCGGAGAGATTCAACCTGCTTCGTATGTACCAATTGCCGCAGCGGATAAAGGGGCTAAAATAATCGAAATTAATATAGAAGATTCAAAATACACTAATTTTATTACTGATATTTTCCTTAAAGGAAAGGCCGGGGAAATCATGCCCAAACTGCTGGCAAAAGTGAAATCGATGAAAAAATGAGCGAGTAATTAATTAATGAATTAATGACCAGTATCGAGGGTGATGACTATTTTTCAATCAAATAACTGGTGATCCCAGGGTTTCTGCTTTTCACTCTGGTGATCTGGTGTCCTTCTTTTCTCATCTGGTGTTTAAATTTTTGGGATCGAAAGTGAATTTTTAAAATATTACCCCCTCGATATCCGTGTATGAGATCAATTCGGGACTCTTCGTTATTTTTACATTCTCTAATGGCAAAGGAAACTTCAATTTCTGCCTCAACTAATTCAAGACCGTGTAAATCAACTTCCACTCTTAATCCCTCCAAAATTTTCGCTTTTCGGTTTATTGTTGTTTTTGTTGCTTATTAACAATAAATTTAACTAAATCTGGAAGAAACAAAAATGTTTTCCTTATTTGGTCCTTCATTGGAGAGAATCTTGCATATATTGTCTTTCCCTAAAATTTTCTTTTTCCCTCTTCATCGAACCAGCGGTTCTTGTATCTCCACCAAGTCATGAATCGAATTGCTGCTTTGAAATTGGTAAGGAATTGGATCCTCTTTCCACTCTTTTTTACTTTTTTCATTCGGGGGACCAAAAACTCCGCAACGGTTTCAGGTTTTTCAGCCAAAATATTAACTATTTTCCATAATTTTTTTTGGGATCTGTCTTGGTTATTTTCGAGGAGTAGATCGGTTAATACCATTCCGGGGCTAATATTGTTAATAAGAATTCCCGTTCCCTCTAATTCTTTTTTAAGTGTTTTTAAGACTTGTGGCAGAGCTGCCTTCGAGGCACCATATGCAATATTTTCGGGGGAAGCTCTCCCGTTAGATCCTAATCCTTCCATGTTAAAAATCTTGCCAAATCCTTTTTGAGTTGTATTTTCGTGTTTTAAATCTTTTTGTTTTAGCATGATTTCAAGAGCTGCTTGAGTTCCCAACAAGGTTCCGATCAGGTTTGTTTCAATTGGTAATCTGACTCCTTTCTCTTGGATCTCAGATAGATTACCCGCTTGATTGCCTTTGGTTCCTGCATTGTTTATCCATATATCAATCTTCCCAAATTCTTCTAGGGCAAATTGGCCAAGTTGTGTAAGATCTTCTTTGTTTGTTACATCACATATTGTTCCAATTATCACTCTACTTTGATCCGAGTACTTAGTTTGGAGATCTGCAAGTGCATTATCTACATGATCTTGAGACCTAGAACTAATACAAACATTATCTCCCCTTTTTAAAAACTCATTTGCCATGGCAAACCCAATTCCTTTCGTACTTCCCGTTATCACAATATTCATATTAGAGGAGAGAGATGAGAACTATTTTAAATTATTTCTAATTAAATAAAAACTAAATCTAAGAAATAGATATATATATAGAATTTTTCATAAATCTTGCCAAATCTTCCAAAGAATAAGGGATTTATACTATTACAAGCAGATTTTTAAGTGCTTAGGGCTTATAACTGATATAATTTGGTGAATCTAGCCCTAATGCGGCTTATTCAAAAAAAATGACAAAAAAAAATGACAATATTTTAGATATTTTCTTCATCAATCAACTTTGCAAATACTCCGCCCGCCCCAATATCATAGTATGCAATCATGATTTTTCCATCCTCTAATGATACAATGGAGGGATAGGCTATATCTCCATGTGAAGTCCCGAAAGTACCCTTTACCATGCATTCAATCTTGATATTCTCTAAAAGATTGGTTTTATTCGCGTAGGAAAGGCTTGGGAACTCAGATGGCAAAGTAAAATATCCCATATACACATTTCGATTTCCATACGCCCTGATAATTACTATATATCGTCCATCCGAGAGCCGAAAAATATCGGGACAATCTCCTTGAGCCCCCAATTTCATCAAATGGTTCCAATTGGTGCCCTTATCGGAGGATTCTAAGTAGTAGAGGTATCTGGGATCCGTATTCTGGCTTCGGCTGAATCCAAACAATAAATTTTGCTCGTTTGAATATGTAAAATCTGCTTCGGAGGTGGATGTACCTGTATTAAGGGATAAATTGCTTTCAAGTTCCCAAGTTTCTCCATTGTCATCAGAGGTCAATAAAAACGCCACATGTGTTTCCTCGAATTCTATATCTGGATATCCATAACAGAGTATATATATTTTTCCGTTTATAAAAACCGCATCTCCGTATCCATTCCCCGTAATAATTCCCATTTCTTTGAAGCTTTCGTCTTGGATTAATGAATGAAATTCCGACCAGCTTTCACCCCCATCATAGGAGAGTATGTACCCAAAATCTTCCCAAGCTGCCGTTTTATTCGTATCGATTTTCGAGACATTTACTTTGGCAAAAAATATTACCAATGTACCGTTTTGTGCACACAAGATTCCGATATTTCTGCAATCTAAAACAGGGTCGTCATAAATTATTTCTGGGGTAGTCCAGCTTTTCCCTTCATCTTCCGAATACGAACCAAATATTTTTCCATCCCCTTCATCGTCAACATGGCCATCCCCGTTATACCAAACAGTAAGAATCTCTCCGTCATGCTGGTTTATGTCGGTATTGCTAATCCTTACAGCCTTTGGGAATGCATTATATCCGCGATCTCCGTCAAATTCATCGGAAATCAAAATTTGGTAGCCTCTCACATTCTCTAAATTCCAGTATTCATAATATTGAAAGATAAAATATGCAAGGCCCGCAAAAATAATAAGGAAAATGACAAGGAGGGCTATCTTTTTTCGTTCCATTACTTAAATATGCTATCTTTATCTATTTAAAACCGTTTTTAGGGTGAATGTAAATTTTGAATATCAAAAATCTTTCTTTTTTTCATTAAAATCTATTGTTTTCATATTTTTGTGCTTAAATAGACGTAATCATCCTCTTTGGTGTTGCTCTTTAATAATCTAATTTCACATTCGAACATTTTGCACAAATTTATAATTTGTGAAACTTAAATAATTTTGAAAAACATTGTTTGGACAAAATATCAAAATTAAAGAAAAGATAAAATTTGACATGCAGAGGAAAGTATCTGCCCATAAAACATCCGAATCTTGGCTCAACATACCGCATTCCGGCGGATTTATTGAATATGATGTCACAAAACTTTTTAAGTTTGTAAGATCCCTTAATAAAGATCCCGAGTACAAAGATCTAAAGATCTCAATAAACACCGTTATGTTGAAGGTATTAGCATTGGCAATCAAGGAGTCCCCTTTAATGAATGCCCATGTGGAGTATTCTAGAAAATCAAATCATGGCAACATCACCATATTTGATGATTTGAATATATCAATCCCTGTGTTAATGCCCGATGGAGAAAATTTAACCCCTACCATTAAAAATGTGGAAAAACTCTCGTTAAAAGAACTCGCGATGGAGATTGAGGATTTAGGCAGGAAATTAAAGAATACCAATATTCATTACTTGCTCTTCAGGGCTGCCATGAGAGACACGATGGATATGCTGAAAAGAGGGCATGTCTTTAAAGTTCTCAGAAGGGCATGGAAAAATCTCATCGGAAAGGATAAAATTAAACGTCCCAAGAAAAAGGAGCTCAAGAAGTATTTGGAAAATGTCCCGGAGGAGGATCGAATCACCGTGAATGACTTGGTATCTTCCACCGTTCTCATCTCAAATATTGGTAGCGTATTCCGTAAACTTCCCATGACCATTACTCTATTAGAGATTATATCCCCGCATACTACGGTCATTGGTCTTGGAACTGCCGATGATAAGTACGTAATCAAGGACGGGGAACCAGAAATACGAAAAATAATGGGGATTACTTATTATTTCGATCATAGGGCACTGGATTTTAGTGATACTGTTGGATTTTTGGAGAAACTCTATGAAATACAAGAAAATCCCGAAATCATCTTGGAATGATAATTTTATTCCTTTTGATTGAGGATTTATCGACAAAAAACAAGAGAATATTTTTTTCCCAATTACATTGCAAAAATGGTATCCATTTTAACCAATATTTTTTGTCGATTAATTCCCCTTTGGATTATGTTATTTTTCCAAAGGGTTATTGATGGGTTGATTATATTTTCTAAGAAAAAGCCATATATAGAAGAAAAACCAAAGATATTGTAGTTATCTCAAAGTTGTATTTCTGGCACAAAAAGGAGAGCGAGATATGACAGACAAAGAAAATATCAAAGCAATTACGAGAGAATATGGATTTGATGATGAAGGAGAACACGTGTATAAGATTTGTATCGTTGGTGAACCTGCGGTAGGAAAAACCAGCTTAATCCGGAAATTTGTGAAAGACCAATTTGAAACAAAGCATATCAAAACTATTGGTGTTGATATTTCAAAACAACCGGTAAAACTTAATGGTGGGTCACAAGTTAATCTATTATTTTGGGATTTGGCCGGTCAAATCAATTTCCATCTCCTTCATAAGGTCTATCTTAAAGGGGCTAATGGAGTTGTAATAGCCTTCGATCTTACCCGACCGAAGACCCTTGTCAATGCCGAAAGTTGGTATCGGATTTTGGAAAATTATGATGTACACACGGTTCCACTAATCCTTTCTGGAAATAAGGTCGATTTGAAAGATCAGAGGCAAATTGATTCAGAAAGTATTGAGAAACAAAAGAAAAACCTAGGTATTGACGATTATATTGAGACCAGCGCTCTTGATGGAACAAATATAGATGATTTATTTCAGTTAATCGCTCAAAAAGTCCATAAGGCACAAAATGAATGAAACTGTTCTTTTAGCTTAATGTAAATTACTTGTTCTTTTTTATTACTTTTTGATTAATACACAAAACTTATTTTAGTCAATCTCAAAAATAACAATAGAATGAACATCAATAAAAAGCAAGTTATTATGAAGGATGGCTATTTCTGGGTCCAAGGGGAAAAGATAAAACCTCTGTGCGGCGAGTTTCATTTTTGGAGAAATAATGTCCTTCATTGGCCGAGAATTTTCAAAAGTATCAAAGATCTGGGCTTTGAGCATATTGCATCCTATATTGAATGGAATTTTCATCGCATTACGCCGGATGGAACACCACTGGATGAGATTAAATATGATTTCAAGGGAGAAACCAACCCCCAACGGGACTTGGTGAGATTTTTAGAGGCAGTAAAGGAGCACGATTTATGGTTAAACATCAGACCGGGTCCTTATATATATGCGGAAACAGAATTTGGCGGTCCGCCTGGAGAGGCGGCCAAGTATCATCGCCTTCACCCCAATTTTTTGGAACTTGCCGAACATTACCTTAATCATGTATTACCCATATTAAAGCCCTATCTGGCGACGAATGGTGGCCCCATATTTCTAGCCCAGCTAGATAATGAATCTTCGATGATTAAGCACCAAGAGCAAGTGATTGATGCATCCGTGGAAGAAAATGGATCTTTCAGATCTTTCTTGAAGGAGAAATATGGCGATTTGAGTTCGGTAAATGAAACCTATGACACCAGTTGGGATGAGTGGGATGAAGTAGAACCCGCCCTTTTACCGGTGAATAAAAAGGATTTCTTGGCATATCTTGATGTATCGGAGTTTCTGGAATGGTATAATGCCCAGTATTTTGATTGGTGTGCTGATATTTTCCGTAAAAACGGTATTCATGTACCCTATTATGTGAATTCTACCGGTCCCCCTTTTCCTCATGATCCCGTCAAGCTCGAGTCTTCTACAAATTTACGGGCCGCGGATATTTATTATGTTAAAAAAGATCGCCTTATCAATATGCTCACTCTTAATTCAAAGCTCCTTAGGGCCACTAACCCTCTCACGTTTAGTGCGGAGTTTAGATCGGGTTGGAATATACCTATGGAACCCAAGGATTACTCATATCAAGCGGTAATGTGGATGATGTATGGGTTTCAAGGCGTAAACTATTTCATGCTGGTCGAAAGACATCGATGGCCATATACTCCCATTGATTGGGTAGGAAGACCAATGAATAACCAGTTGTATAACAGATTTAAGAATATATGCCGAGTATATAACCAGATTGATTTTCCCAGATTTACTACGAATCGTATCAGTTCTGTCCATCTCATTTGGAACAGAGATCATCATATGGCGAATAAAAGTGCCCCGATGGAACCAGGATTTAGACTATCACATGATTACGCAAATAATAAAACGTTCCGTGCTCTGGTATATGGTAATATTCCATTTGAGTTATACTATCCCGAGATTAGTCCCGGTAAATTAAAACCAGAAAGTATGCCAGTATTGATGTACGCGGGGCAGTCCTTTTTAAGTCGAAAAACAGCGGAAAAGATTCTCTCCTATATTAAAAAGGGCGGACATATGATCTGCGTGCAGAATTATCCTTACAAGACCAAGCACGGCGAAAAGTTAGAGGTTTTTGAGAAATACATAATCTCCCCTAAAGGATCCTTTCAAACGGAAAACAATTGTTATGTCCAAATGGGGGAATGTTCCAGAGATGAGTTTCCCAAAATGATAAAACTCGATACCACTATTCTTCAAGAGTTCGATTTGGATTCAGTGAAAGATTCCAAACCCGGGGATCTCAATCCTTTCTTCTACAAACATATGTATATCGGATACACTCGGAAAATCGGTAAGGGAAAATTGAGTGTGCTCGGATTCCCACTCACAAAGAACTCTGTTGAACCCATCCTCGATGCTTTGGGTATTCAATCCCCCCTTACAGTGTCAAATTCGGATCTTCTCACAACGGTTCAAATTGATTCCCGAAATCTTAGTGGCGGGTCTAAACCGGAAATATTGCTGGGTATTCTCAACCCCGAGAATGAACCCGTTAATGCAACGCTTAAACTCGATTTGGGACAGCTCTCCATATTGGCACAAACCGACTTCTCGATGGAAGATTATGCTCTTAACTACATGTTTAAGAAAAAGAAAGAGGTTCTCGACTCTGTTAAAAAGATCCCCGTTGCGTTAAAGGCTCAATCTGGGGAGTTGTTGTGGCTTAAGCCCCAAAACGAAAAGGAAAATTTAAACTAAAAAACACAGAGAATGAACAAATTCTTTGTTTTTTTATATATAGGATTCAATTGAATGAATCTTTTCCAACTTTTTTTGGATGATCCAGCTCTTGGACCAAATCCCACCGACCATCTCGGAATATTCTGGGTCTTTTAATTGGGAGAGTGGTAACCAAATCTGGTTTAGTCCTTTTACCTGGAAGGAAAGGGCTTTACCCCTTCTTGAGATAACTTCCCCTGGTATAAGGACATATTCTCCCTCTTTTTCCAAAGATTGGTACCATTCTTGCGGATTCGTCCCGCTATCACTTGGAAGAGGGATATCATCACTTTTAGTGCCCTTGTCTGCTTTCTCTTCCTTTGGGGGGTTAGGATGAACTTTTCTATTTACTATCTCTTCGAATGTCAGTCCTTGGTTATTGTTTCCATCCTCTTTTTGGTGTTCATAATCAATTGTTTTTCTTTTGTTCATTTTCTCCTCAGCTTTGTCGCTTTTCGTGTGCTTCTCCGTTTGAAACCCCGTAGAAAAAATGATTTTTTCTTCATATAGATGCAACAATAAATCATGTAAGATTTTTGTTTCTGGAAACTGGATCAGCTTTCCGTACCCTGGAATACCGATTAAGAGTCCTCTTTCTTTCATAGTGAAGGATATTGAGGTGGTATCCCCTTTATATCTATGAACGGTTGTCCATTTCTTTCGCTTATTTGAGAGCACCTCTAATATTTGTATGATTTCCCCCAAATTAAACTTAATACTTTTTCCTTCCCCCGAGGATGGTTTTTCCCATTGTCCGTTATTCTTCTTTTTCAAGAAACGAAAATATACAAAATCTCCCGTTTTGGAGGTCGAATTGAGAAGGATCCCATTTTTTTGACCAAAAAAGGATATACTATGATTGTCCATGTGTGTTAATAGAAATCTATCTATAAAAAGAAAGAAAATTTTATTCATCTGATGGTTTGGTAAACCTTTCATCATTTCTTAAATCTACAAAAAAATCTTCTTCTGGAAACTAACCGTTGTTGAATCGTGGTTCTTGGATAATATTTCAGCATCGGGGATGATACGACTGTATTTCTTCTCTACGAATTTTTTAAATACTCTGACAGCAAAATTATCTAATCTCTCTTTTTGACATATCCAGAGAATTTGGTGGATGTATTTCCCAAGGTCGGGGTGGTTCTTATCCAAATCTGTCATTTGCTGATTATTGCGGAGGCGGGTAAGTAAATCCACTGGATTCCAATTGTAGAATTCTCGAAGGCATTTTTTAATGGGTTTGGGGAGGATCCATTGATGGTTGAAGTTATGCCATGTATTTTTGTGCAACCATTTAGGATCAACATCGGTGTCTGTTAAATCTACCCTTTCTAGTCTCTCCAATCCCCCAAGAGCTATGGGTGTTCGTAGTAATGGGTTGTGATCAACGATGATCCATTCGAGATGCTTAAGGCAACCCAGCTCTAAAGGCAAATCGATAAGGTCATTTTCGCCCAAATCAAGTTTCTTTAAAGATCTGAGTTTACACACATGCCTTGGGAGGCGAATAAGGCCACAGTTCCTAAAGGTGAGGTTGGTTATATTGGGGAGTTCTTCGATACTCCTGGGGAAATGCTTGAGGGGGGCATTTTGTATCTCCAATTTCCGCAGATTAGTTAAGTTTCCGATCGATTCAGGTATGGAGTGGAAATTCCGGGAATTAATTGTTAGGGATCGAAGATTTTTTAAATTCCCGATTGTTTTGGGGAGGTGTGTAAAGAAGTCGGTATGTATATGAATTTTCTGGAGATTTGGGAGATTAACGAAGGTATCGGGCAGCCGACTAAGGGGGATATATTCAAGAAAAACCTCTTCCAAACATTTAAGGTTCTCAATTTCTTCTGGGATCTGTTTGAGAGGGATCTGATAAAGGACAAGCTTTCGCAATCTATTACATTTAGCCAAATCGGATGGTATTCGTTTTATTTTGCACCATTTCAATTCTAAAATCTCTAATGTGGTACATTCTCCGATCGAGGGGGGTAATTCCTTCACATTCATATGATATAATCTTATTGATTTGAGGTTTGGAAGTAAAAAAAGATCATCGGGGAGATAAGGGATATTCCTCCCAAAGATATCGATTCTTTCAATTTTCTTATTTTTCTTGAGAAGTTCTAATAGGGATTGAATATTTCCATGCACTCTTACGTCCTTTTGATTGAATTTTTTCTTCTCATTTTTCTCTCTTCTACTCTGCATAAAATCATTAATTGTATGGGAAAACTTTAGCATGGCGACTAAAATTAAAATTGAAATCATTATTATGAAATAAAGTTCAAAGCCAATTTTGGAGTAAACTTCTGGACTTAGAGGAACAGATTCAACGGGTCCATAGGGTTTTCCAAGATAATTTGAATTAGCGTATTCTAGATTCTCATTTTTAATATATTTTATACCCAAACAAATTAATAATATGGCTAATACAATGCCGGTTATTATTATCAAAGGTAATTTTAATTTCCTCATTTTTAGATTCAAAATCAAAAACACCTACAAATTTGATCAGCCTTGTGCATTTTATATACAAAACATCAATCTAATAAAAATATGGGAAATTCATCTCGCTTGAAAAAAGAGGTATTTAAGTAAAAAACAAATCAATTTTTCATGTTCGCTTTCTTTTATTCTAGTTTCCTTCTCTCTAATCCTATGAGGGAATAAAACTTGGATGTATTTGATACTTTGAGAGAATTCCAATTTCTGAGTAGTGGAAATATTTAGTTGTTAATTGGTTGGTTAGGGTTGTTAATAGGTTTTTTTATTGAAGTTCTCATTGGAATTCTCTATTGATGGCACAAACAGCTTCTTGAACGTTATCAGAGGAGACTATGATTGATATGTTCAGATCGTCACTACTTTGGGCCACCGCGATCACATTAATGTTGTGTTTTCCAAGAGCATGAAAAATTTTACTGTTTGATTTATGAATTTCATCTCCAATCACCGCAATAATTCCTACATTTTTCTTGGTGATAGAATACCACTCTTGGAGATCTGGATGTTTGCTAAGTATATCAACTGCCTTTTGCCCGACTTCTTTCTCCACCACAAAGGTGGTGTTTATTTCTGAACTTGATTGGGCTACCATGCTCACGGAGATCTCGTTATCCCCTAATATGGTGAATATTTTACCTAAAACACCAGGTACATTGACCAGCGTACCCGAGGTTACCGAAATCATACTCATTTCTGAGATTGTGCTGATACCTTTCAAATTACCTGGCTCAGTTTCATCGGAAATGACCGAAAATTTTACATTTTCTTCCGGGTTCTCAAAATTTTTAATCACCACAGGTATTTTTTGATTTTCGATTGCGGCTAAACACTTGGGATGTAAAATTTTTGCCCCGAAAAATGCCGATTCGGCGGCCTCTTTATAGTTCAATTTTTTCACCAATTTCGGTTCTTGAACAAATCTAGGGTCCGCTGTGAGAATGCCATCTACGTCTTTCCAAAGAATTACCTCAATCTCAATATTTTTACACACCTCAAAGAGGGATCTAGCCAAAATTGTTGCTGTAAAATCACTTCCTCCTCGTCCTAAGGTGGTTGTGTAGCCGATTTTATTTCTGCCGATAAATCCAGTTACACAAAAGATCTTATCGTCCGCCTCTTTTTCGATATGGGGTTTCATGGCGTCTTGAACGCGATTAAATGTATATTTATAATTGGGAAGTGCATCTGTGAAATTATCATTTGTTATGATGAGATCTTCTCCCACAAAATATTCTGTATTATAGCCTTTCATCTTTAAATACATATGAAGAAGATATGTGCTGAGCTTTTCCCCGTAGCTAAGTACATAATCTGAGAAATAGGGTTCAATTCCGAATTCCTCAATTTCTAAAACAATTGAATTTATACTGGATATTTTCTTGCTTATAAATTTGTTTGCTTTCTTCTTAAGCTCATCTTTGCCGTTGAAAATTGCCTCTATTGTATCTGAATGTTTCTTTTCTATCTCCTTAAGAGTGTCAAACACTCCTTGAGAATTATGGTCCTTTGCATGCTCACATACTTTTACTAATTTATCAGTTATCCCTTTGAGGGCTGAACATACATACACTTTTTTATATTTATTATAAAGATCGGTGATTTGTACGATCCGTTCAAAAGCAGCGGGATCTTTAAAACATGAACCACCAAATTTCATCACTACTGCTGGTATTTTGCTCATTACTTTAAGAAATATGGCAGATTTTTAGAATTTTTTTATTTGTTTTTAGAATTTTTTTATTTGTTTTTAGAATTTTTTTATTTGTTTTTTTACTTTTTTTTGATTAGCTATCATTGAAGCGTAAATCACTTTCAATTTCACTTTCATCAATTTCTACATCATCAATTCCGAACCCCAAGTGAATTACTTCCGATTTTTTGGGCTTATCCCTCCTCATAGGTCCTTTCCCAACTTTTAATCCGTATTGCTTTTCTAATGGTTTAAGTTGATCAATGTATTGTTCCCGGTGTAGATAGAAATAAATTGATTGAATGACAGCCGTTAAAAAGAAAAAAGCCTTTGGTATGAAGAATGAACCTGCCTCGTCATTGGGGTAGAGTTCAAAAATAAAAACTAGAACTGCACAAAAAGTACCCATGGTACCGATCACACAACCCAAAAATTGCCGTAAAGCCCGGATATTTTTTGAAATATCGGTTACTGCCGGGTCATATTCGGTTTTAAAGAATTCCAAACTGAAAACCCCCAATTTAAATGTTTTATAACCAAAAAGAATACTCCCGCAAGTGATTAACACAAAGTTATCAAATAACATGTAGGAAAAAAATGTCGACACAAAAGAAAGTGATTCTGGAAAGGACCAGCCTAACGCATAGATAAGAAACTCGGGGAAACTCATAAGGCTAAAAAGAAAAACATATCCATACAAAAGGAGAAAGGAATACATTTTAATTCTTCCTCCTTTTTCATAATCTTGATATACCTCGGTTTCCTCCTTATGTTCTCCTACGAATTCGAGGATCCCTCCTATTACCCCCATTCCCGCGAAAATAAAAGAAATAAAAATAAATACAAAGAGAACATCATACACATGGGCAAGTGGGTATAATCTATCAAAAAATGATTGATAATATGAATTCAGATCCTGCGAGGATGGATGAACCGTAAATAAAGCCGTGAGGGTAGTTAATACGGCGGTAAGTCCAAAATATATAGTTGCGACCGTCTTCCCTTTCATGACATATAACTTTTTCCCGAGAATTGGACAGATAATGAGAACTACACCCAGCACTAAAATAAAGATCAGAATATTCACAATATACGAATAAAAACAAATCGTTTAAAATTTTATGGAAAAGGATCCAAAAAAATCTTTCGATAAATTAGAGTTCTTCTTCAACGGGGAGAGATTTTAGGAGATATTTTCGATAAATATCATAGGGGTATTTATTTTTGCATTTCTTTGTTTCAATCGCCAGTTCCGGGCAGAGGGATACGCATCCTTGACATCCCACACATTTTGATTCATTAAAAACGGGAACTCCCTCATTATTTAGTGAGATACATCCAGAGGGGCAGATTTTATCGCTGCATAATCCGCATTTGATACATTTATCCTCTAGCACGTATTTTTTTCCCAAAATTGTCCTCATTTGCCAGTTATACGTGAAAAACAAGCTATAAAAACTCCAAAAGGGTTTTGGAAGTATCCTTTTTGGTTTTGCAGTCTTTTCCACGATAATATTTTGATAGTTTTCCAATATTTGATGGGCAAACTCTCTTGTCCTTATAATTTGATGGGATCCAAATCCATCTCCCACAGGTTCCGAACTACTTGTCTTGCTTCGCCAGCTACGTAGATTGTTTGAACTATAGGTATTTAGAGATCCTAGGCATTTTCCACCCCTTTTATACATTAGCTTATATAAATTCCATAAAGTATTGCCTGGCATCCCTCCGCAAGAGAGAAACACAAAAAATGGTTTTGGTGATAAGTTCAAATTGTTTATGATCTTATCTACTATTCTGGGTGCCCTAAAGGAGTATGTGGGGCACCCCAATCCTAGAATGTCGTAGGAGGAAAAATCATACTCTTTCTTTTTTATTCTTCTCTTTAAGTGGATGAAATCCACATCGGACCCTAAGACCTGAAGTTCAAGTCCCAAATCATTTGCAATCTTTGCGGTGGAACCCGTTCCGGTAAAATACATAACTCCAATTCTCATCTTTATCCTTTTTCTCCTCTGTTTTCTATGGGTGATAGTTCCAAAATCTCTTGATCTAGTCTTCCTAATTTTAATTGAATCCCAGTTTCAACCAAATCCTCACCATTTAGGGTTCCGTATTCCTTTTCTTTTAATAGTCCCTGAACCTTATAGGTTTTGTCACGCTTTACCCAAGGGATGTTTATTGTTTTTCGTTTTCCCCCGAATATCCCCCGCATCACCACCACCGCACCGTAGCCATCATCATTAAGTTTGCCCCACCAATGCCATTTTAAATCGGTCGGCTGGGGCACTCCGCTATATTGAAAGTATCGATAGATTCTGTATTGCTCTTGCAGTCTTTTAATAATTTTAAACCGTTTTCTGTAATGGGCTTTTTGTTGGTCGGTAAGCGAAGAAAGATCTCCCGCATAGACGGTCGGGGCACCCATTAACCAACTGCATATTTGTCTGTCTTGGATTTTTGGGGTAAGGCTATCTTTTATATTTACGGTGGCTGCCCCATAATATTCAATACAATATAGAGGTAACCCTCGGTGTTTATAATACCTGTCT
Organism: uncultured archaeon; assembly: GCA_964513765.1. Taxonomy (GTDB): domain Archaea; phylum Asgardarchaeota; class Lokiarchaeia; order Sigyniarchaeales; family Promethearchaeaceae; genus CAZEPC01. The sequence goes on along the minus strand of CAZEPC010000001.1, from coordinate 44,522 downwards.
CTGGAATGTTTACAGCCCCGATATAGGAAATATTTGTTTGGATATAGTTTTCCTATGTGCTGATCTCTTACAGGCTGCCTTCGGTTTCCACACCCTGAGTAATCATTAGGAGGAATATGAAATGTCCAGCAATGTTGAGTGGCCGCTATGTCGCAAGGAACTCCGGGAGTTCCCCAATAAATCTCGTGGGAAAGTAAGGTGACCACATCTGGGGCCTCATTATGGATGATGTCTTGGGACTTAAAAAACCCACGGATTGCTCGCAAGAGAGATTCTTTTTTCGTTCGACTTTCGTGTCCCTCGGCAATATCTCCAAACTTCATGTTGGTAAGATCTTGTTTAAAATAAATTGCCCCATATTTTTCGTGGAGGTGGAGCACATCTTTGGCAAAATACTTTTTCCAATCACTGGCAAAGCTCATTGCAATTCCCTCTCCCCTCGTTTTTTTGGGGATCGAAATAGCTTCTGGCATGTCCTTTATATCGGGAGAGTGGTCATTCCTATAGCATGAAAGCCATAATCCTAATTGTAATCCTTGCTCTCGCACAAAACGGCAAGTTTCTTCAAAATTCGGGAACTTTTTCTTATGAGGGACTCTGCTTCCGCAGGTCCAGTCGGCATCATCTTCACTGTCTGACCAACCAGCATCGATTTGAAATCCGACAAAACCGCATTCTGCTGCAATTTTTGCTTGTTCTCTAATTATACTGTCGTTAATCATGGCGTGGAAATTGCTCCAAGTGCACCAAAGTGGGACGGGAAGTTTCTCTGGAACGGCTCGGACTCCTATAACCTCGTCTAGAAACGTTTTAAAATCCCGTTCGACAACCCTGTCTAAAGCGTATGAGTGAGCGGAGGGTGTGGGGTGGGATTCTCCTTGAAATCCGTAGAAAAAGAATTTTTCTGTGGTAAAATCTTCCTGAGGACCAAGTACCCATTCGAAATTATTAGGGTTGTAGCCCACTTTCAAATGTTTTTCAATGCTCCGGATTGCGGATGGAACCTCAGAGCCCAATATTATTCCAATCTCTTTGTCTTCATCCGAAAATGCCATAATACTCGCACATGCTCCCCGCTCCGAGGGGGTAAGTAATGTTTTATGAGAAAATTCATTCTTTAGTTTGATTGCATCAAAGACCAAATTTTTTACCTTTAGCCAAATTTTTCCCGTATTTTCGAATTCAACCCATCTCCGAATAACAGGCCAGTCTTGATATATCTCGGAATATATTTTTATCATAAATCCCTCGAGTTCTGGGATTTGAGTCCCACCCAGAATGTAACGGCGTTCAACGGTTTTTTTCTCCCTATTCTCCTTTGTTTTTTCTCCCTTAACTTTAAGGCTGATCTCTGCGTTTTTAATGTGGTTGTTCCAGTCCTTTTCGGTCAAGCTCACAAGGTTCTCCCATTTTACATCTTGTTTTTTTAGTTCTTTGTTTTTTTTATCGATTTTTAGTCCATCTGTGTTTCCTATATCTTGATTGGATTGGGAAATGGTCTGACTTTCATCTAGCTTGAGCCCTTTTGGTCGCTCGTTGGGAATTGCTTTTGAAAGGGTGAAAGATAAGCCCGAATAGTTTTTGAGATGCTTATGATGTAATGTAGAAATCTGCGTTTCGTTAATTGTTATGTTTTTGGACAAGAGATTCTTATCCGAAAAATTCATTTGGAGGGTAATTATTCCTGCATTGATTTGGATATGTTTTTCTTCTTTTTCAATAGTCCATTTTTTCTGAGGCTTTCCCATGGTTGTTTTCATGTCCGTTTTGGTTTTAGTATTCAATATATTTTCTCTAAGCATTTTTTAATTAAAAACCTATCAACAACAATGTATCACATAGAAAATTTTTACATGGAAAATTTTTATTGGTTTTGGTCTTTCCTATTTTTCATAATTTTTTTGTGATTTTTTTTATAGATCTAAGGATCATGATTTAATTCGTTAAATTAAGTTATTTCAAGTATGATGAGTCTGGTCGCGCAACTTAGCCCCTCATCGATGGCCTTGGTGATCATTTCGGGGATTCTGCTGATGGCTTTAATCGTTTATTTTGCTGCAAAACTTAGCAATAACCTTCAATATTTAGATTTATATGGGTTCAATCGGATGAGGAAATGGGAGAAAAATTTGAAAAAATCCTATATGAAGAATTCCCCTCAAAAAAATGAATCATAACACGGTAATCCCTTTTTTCCTCTTTCAATTTGTTGACTTTTTCTTATCCTTTTATTTTTTTTGATTTTTTCTCTCGGAATGTGATTTCTATAGAATTTGTTTCTCTTTCTGGATTTTTTTCCATATATCTTTTTTGGGAATAGATTTCAAAATTGTACAAATTTGCGTATTTTTTTAATAATCTCACAATATATTCCGTAAAATGAGTGCCCAATTGATGGGTTCCCTTAAGATTTAACATCAGTTCTTCTTTATCCCACCAAAATGAAATATCATCAAACCAATTTTCGGCATCTTGAGAAAACACAAACCGGACCAATGTTTTCATTTGAAAATCAAAACCCGCATAATCTTCGTCTTCGAATTCGGATTCGGAAATGATTGACTTTAGGATTTGGGTGTCTATCGTTCCATTTTTAATGGAGATGTTTGCCAATTCCTCGATTTGCTCTTTATTCATACAAGAGATGCAGTATTTGAATTGATTTTTGGCAAAGACTAGCTTTGGGTTTAAGTCCGGATTAAAATTTAGTATGATGTATTGAATTATCGCTTTTCGGCCGATTTCACTCTTTGATACATTAAATCTATTGCAATATCGTTCGAACTCTTCGTGCGTTTCCTCCGAGATCCGGATTCCCAGTACTTTATTTTTTTCTAAATTTTTAAAACTCATAAAGGTCACTTTTTATTATGTTAAACAAAAATCAGCTTGGTTTATTAATATTTATATATTTGTAAAACCTTAGATCGATATATTCATAATTAATTATTTTTTTCATACCTAATGTTTACATCTCTCAAGAAAATTTGGTGTACTTTTATGGAAGAAAACAAAGATCAAGAGCTAGAGGTTGAATCTGTTCCCACAAAAAGCAAGGTATGGTTGGCCGGGGCGGATGGATTAGTTGCATTATTACAAGGTGTTATCGGTGGAGGTGCATTAACCTATTATTTCACCCGAATTCGCGGTCTTTCCTCAGATAATGCCGCAATTGTGCTAATTCTCTTCGGAATATGGAATATGGTTAATGATCCGCTCTTTGGTTATATTACGGATGCGACCCGTTCCAAGCTGGGTCGAAGGATCCCATATATTCGCTATGGTGCACCTTTGATTGCCCTTTCCTACATTCTTTGCTGGTTTTCTTGGCCAGGGGATGGTGATGATCAAGCACTTTTATTTGCCCAATTTTTGATATTTCTCTTATTCTATGACACACTTTACACGGTTGTGGCCACCTCGCTTTGGATTATGCCCTTTGAGATGGCGGTTTCCAACAAAGTAAGAGGGAGTATATTTTTATGGAAAATCCTCTTTAGCTTGATCGCTACGGTAATTCCGTTGGTTGCAATACCAATTTTACAGCCCGATGTAGGGGAGGATACTACCTTTTACCAAACTTTTCATATTGTACTGGGGGTGGTGGTAGGTTTGGTAGTGTATTTTAGCACTTTTTTCTACAAAGAGAAGGGATATGTTCAAGAGGAAGAATCAATGCCCTTTTTGGAATCATTGAAGGTGGCGTTGAAGAATATTCCGTTCCTTATCTTTGAGGTGATCAGTTTTACCATAATTTTTGTGCAAAGTAATTTGATGTTTGGTGTGCTGTATTATTATGATGAAATAGATGTCCCCATGATTCCCACATTTGCTGCTCTGTTCTTGGGTGCTTTAGGCGGTGCGATTCTATTTGTCAAAAAGATCAAAGGCTGGGGAGTGAAGAAATGCAAACAATATATGATGGCATTATTTGCTAGTGGGTCTCTTATGATTCTATTCTTTGGCAGGTATACAATTCCCACGACGATCGGCTTTTTCGGAATAGGTGTTGGTTTTGCGGGTGGCTATTACTTAGTTCCCATGATGATGGGTGATACTATTGATTATGATGAGGAAAAAACCGGACTTAGAAGGGAAGGGATTTATTCTGGCGTGAATTCGTTCTTGACTAAGTACGGAATCAGCATTGCCCAAGCCTCTTTCTTGTGGATTATTGACGGATTTGGTTATAATCAAGACCTTCCCAAAGGAACACAATCTGCGAGGGCCGAGACCGGGATATTGGTTGCATGGATGCTCATTCCCGCGATTTTATTAATTATCTGCTTTATTATCTTAAAATGGTACCCATTGGCAGGAAAAAAATGGCAAAAAACCAAGGAAAAAATTGCCCAAAGACATATGAAGAAAGAAAAGGAACACTTGGAAAAATTGGGATTCAAATACCAACCCAATGAATCTGATACTGATACTGATACTGATACTCCCGAACCACACACCACTTAAATTGGTGGGAAATATCTTAAATCATTAATTCTTTTTTATCTTATCTTATTTAAATTCACAAAAAGACGATTATTATGCAAGTTAAAGACACTTTACACGATTTCAGCCCATTGGATGATTATAAAAAGTCAATGCGATCTCTTGAAGCAATATGGTGCGTTCTATTTGTCTCTTTCATCGCCTTTCTCTTAACCAACACATTATCAATTCTGGAGTTCAATTGGATTTTTTGGGCCTTTGTGGTTGCATTATTTATCGGATTTTGGGGTGTTCTTTTTATGCTTTCCATGGGTAAAATCGCCACCAATTGGGATGATATGGATTACAACGAACTCATAAAAAGAGATGTTGATTTTAGGGCTAGGGACGGCAAAAAGCTCTTTGCCTACATATATTATCGTAAAAACTTAGAAGAACAATTAGGATTGAATGATAGGGAGAAATTTAATAAAAAACCTCCCAAAAAATTACCTACCATTATTGGATTCCATGGCTGGGGGGCCCACCACCGTGAAATGGATAGGTATTGCCTTCCCACAGTATTTCATAAGGATTGTCTCTATTTTACCTTCGATTCGGTCGGTCAAGGACAAACCCCTGGAGATAAAAATGATTTCCGTCAATTTGATGATTGCGAGGAATTCATTGCTCAGGTGAGGGATCTCCCCATTGTGGATGAAAGAAATATCATTGTAGTCGGAATGAGTATGGGTGCCGCCAAAACAGCGGTCACCGCCTATCCAAATCCAGATGTCAAGGCAGTTGCCATGCTCTCGGGCCCGTATGATTATATTGCAACCTTAGGGAATATCACTTTTACCCAAAAGTTCCTCTTTTTTCTAAGCCGCAGCAATCTAAACCAACCGAGAGAAAAATTGATCGAGTATAGCGGGGTTTCCTACTTTAAAAGAGAGGGTATTGTTTTGAGAGGCGAGAAAAAACCCACTCCCAATAAGGAAAGGGTATTTTTGGCCGCTAATATGGATGATCCGGTGGTAAATTGGCGTTCCACAAAAAAGGCAATTGATATGCTTAACTTACCTCCAGAAAATTATCGGATCTTTGAAAAGGGCAATCATTGCTTCGAATCAGGTGAGTATTATTTGTCCGTAGATCTTTATCGTTTCCTCAGCAATCAATTGCCATAAGATTCGTAAGAACCCTCTCATTTTGGATTTTTTTTGTGTTTTCCTCCCATTTTCCCGTTTTTTCCACTTCATAATGCTTTTAATGGGAATAATCCTTTACGCACATATATGAAAATTGGAGATATTGTTGGGGAAAAATTCGATGGATACCGGGGGATTTGGTACTATAACCAGCCGTCCGAAGATGAGTATAAGTTCAAATACAGCGGTGGATTAGGTACATATTGTGCAAAACACATCCCATTTTGTATCTATTCCAAGGAAGTGGATAAGACCTTCTTCTGTTATGGTGGTTCCTTACCCGAAAAGAATGAGCTTGTCCATATGGTTAGTTATTTTGATCATAATTCTCGGGAGATTCCAAAACCAACGGCGTTGGTAAATAAACACACCGATGACGCTCACGATAATCCGGTCCTTTCCATTGATCATGAGGGATTTATTTGGGTCTTTTCCAGTTCTCACGGGTTGCAGCGACCCTCGTATATTTTTAAAAGTGTACAACCCTATCATATTAACAAATTTCGTTGCATGGATATTACCAACTTCTCCTACCCTCAACCATGGATGATGCCAAATGGAGAATTCCTCTTTCTTCACACTCGATATTTTATGGGCAAGCGGAATCTCATCTATATTTCTGTTGGGGAGGATGGGAAATACCCCGAAGGAGAGGAAAAAGGGATTGCCAGCATTCAGAAAGGGCATTATCAAATTAGTTCTCCACTTATTTCCGGCTCAAACACCGTGCAAAAAGTCGGAACCGCGTTTAATCTGCATCCTGAGGAGGTTGGGCTCAATGCCAGGACTAACTTGTATTATCTCGAAACATCCGATCATGGGAAAACGTGGGAAAACCCTGCGGGATTACCAGTTGAAACGCCCTTACTTACTAAAAAATCAGCTAACCATGCCTTAGTCTATGACTTTCAGCAACTGGGGTATTTAATATATCTGAAAGATATCAATTTCGATGAAGACGGAAATCCAATTATCCTCTTTATTATGAGCCGAGATTTTCACTCTGGTCCCCAAGAGATGCCCCGTATTTGGGCAACTGCGAGATGGGATGCTAAATCCTCCTGGATTGTCCAACCAAATCCAAAATCAATACTTGATAACGGTCCAACTTCTTCCATACTAACCTCTGACAGCAATTATGATATGGGCTCTCTCTATATAGAAACAGAAGACGAAAGAACGGTTTGGAAAATTGTTGCCCCTGCAATAAAGGGTCCCCAACCTTTCAATCCTGGTGGGGAAGTAGGAATTTGGCGAAGTAATGATCAAGGAAGGTCGTGGGAACTTAATGAACAATTGACCAGTGGGAGCGATTATAATCATACGTATGTGAGAAGACCGCTTCATTCACGACCCGAATTTAAGGCTTTTTGGGCAGATGGAAACGCAAGAAAACCATCTCCCTCAAGACTCTATTTTTACGATGAAACCCGGGGAAAAACATATCAGCTCCCCACTTTTATGAAATCCGAAAGGATGATCTTCAAATAAGGACGCAAAAATTTACCAGATCTGTAGAATATATGTGATATTTTTTCAAGAAAAAATATATTAAAAACATCTGCAAAGTATTAGTGATGAGCTCAGAGAAATTTTCAAAAAATATCGCAAAATTATTCGATCGAATCATGGAAAATGATAATGAAATTGATTCTATCCAAGCGGTTTATCAGTTGGCTGAGATAAAGGAGAAAGAGGAGGCCAAAAAGGCGCTCTTGCTTGGCTTATCAAATCCTGATTCGGAAATACGTATTAGTATTTTAGACGCTTTATACAGCCCACATTTCTTGGAGGAAGATATAATACCCACCGTTTCTGAGCTTTTGAAATCCGATGATTTCGATGTGAGGAGTAAGGCCGTTGAATTAATCGGTAGTATTAAGAGTAAAAAAAGTGTAGGCCACCTTGTTGAAATGCTGGATGATGATGAACCGAAAATAAGGCATAAAGCAATGTCTGCGCTGGCTCATGTAGGCGAGAAATCTGCAAGTAAAAGCATCGAAAAATATATTGATAGTGATGATTGGCGGGATAGAAAATATGCGATAGATGCCATTGGGATGCTTGCAAATCCGAGTTCAAAAAATGTTATGTTGGAGGCGCTGCTTGATCCCACACCCCAAGTTAGAGAACAAGCTGCCTTATCTATAGGTTTTTATTGGGATGAAGATATCGAAAATGCGCTTATTGAACTATTGATGGACGAAGTCCCCCAAGTGCAAGCCGCAGCCATATATACTCTTGGTGAATTCAAGAGTAAAGGGGCTGTTCCATATTTGCTGGACTTTTTATTTGAGGATGATGAGGAATTAGTCCTCCTCTCTATTGAATCCCTTGGAAAAATCAAAGATAAATCTACTATTACCGATTTAATTGAATTTTTAGACCATCCTTCTCCCGAAATTCGTGGTGCTGCCCGGGATTCGTTAAATATGTTTGATGTTAGAAAAATTATTGTTCCATTTATAGAATCCTGCAGGCATGATCCAAAATATGTATATCTTCAATCCAGATTGGAAGGATTTAGTGATGAAAAAATGAAAGATGTGTTAAAGCAAGATATAATTCTCCCAGAATGGGTTGAAGTTATGATGCAAGAAATGGCTCTTGGTTCTAAAGAAGATAAATAGAGAAAAAAATTGTTAAATTCTTTTACTGCTCGGAATCATTATCGGGCTTTTCGGATTCTGAAGATTCGGATTCTGAAGATTCGGATTCTTGGAGATCTTTTCCTGTTTCTTGTTTTTGTTCTGTCTCTTGTTTTTGTTCTGTCTCTTGTTTTTCAGGTTCTATTTTTTGATCTTTTTCTTGCGTATCATCCGTATTAGCCTTTTGGTCACTTTCATCTTTTGATTCTGATGTTGGTTGTTGTTTTTGGCTTTCCGATTTTTCTTCAACACCCTCTCCTTCTGCTTCCGTTTCTTCAGCAACTTCTTGATCAGATTTCTTTTCTGGTTCTGAAGGTTCCTTTTCTTTCTTGGATTCTTCAACTTGTGCTTTTAATTCCTTTTGTTTTTCTTCGAGTGCTTTCCTTTCTTCCTCAATCTTAGAGATAAGTTCCTCTTCTGGATTTTTTTCGTAGAAATTTTCTTGTTCATCCTTGGTTTTTTCCACAGTTTCTTCCCATGCCTCTAAATTTGCTCTGGCAGAACGTACCGCCTTATCAAAGGTATCATGGGCCTTTCGAAGGTTTTCATGGGCTTCAAGAAGATCTCTTTGGATGTTTGCTTCCTTTTCCTTGCGTTCTAGCCAAAACTCTGCCTTCTTTCTTTCAAATTTGCTTTCTAAATAAACCTCTTCTTTTTCGGCTCTTGTCCCTTGTTGTAGCTTCAATGATTTTTGCTCTTGGGCAAGTTTATTTTCTGTTTCCTTTCGCTTCTCCAATAATTCTTCCGCCTCGATTTTATCTTTTTTGGCTTTTTCGAGAGCATCATTTGCAGCAATATGTTTTTCTTTGATTTGGTCAAGCTTCTGTTTTTTATCTTTATAATCTTGATTTGCTTGTTCCAATTCTTTTTTGGCTTTTTCATGGGTTTTTGTTGGTTCTTTCAAGGCCTCTTCAGCATTGCTCATTTGAGTTCTGTATTCTTTGAGCTGTTGTTCCGTTGCATTTATATCAATTTTTTGTCCTTCTAGCTTTGTTACTTGCTTTTCCAAGCTTTCTCTTTTTTTCTGCAATTCCCGTGCTCTCTCATATTGATTCTCATATTTTGAAACCTCCCTTTGGAGATCATCAATTTGGTCCTCAAGGTTTGCAATTTCGTCAGTTTTGGGATCCTCAGTGGTTGCTTGGGATTTTATGTTTTTCAGGTCTTTTTTGGTTGCTTTAAGCTCAGATTTTGCCGATCCAAGTTTTTGTTTTGCTTCATCAACAGAGATTGTCGATTGTTGGTCCTTTTTGACTTTTTCCAATTTACCTTGGGCCACTTGTAATTCTTCTTGGGTTCTCTTTCCTTCTTTGAGCTGTTGTTCGGTGTCCTTGACTTTCTTTTTGAATTTATCAAATTCTTTTTGCGCCTTCTTCAGTTCAGCTTTTGCCTCTTGTTCTCGAGCTCTTACCTTATCGAGGTTATCAGATGCAGCATTAAACTCTTTTTGTGCTTGTTGCATCTTCTCTTTGGTTGTTTCTATTTCATCCTTGGCTTTTTGCGCATCTTCTTTTGCTTTCTCGATCAGTTTTTCTGCTTCTTCAATAGTTTTCATTTGATCCAGCTGGATTTGAATGGTTTTAACCTTTTGTTGAGCACCAGAGAGAAGATTTTCTGCATCTTGCAAATCAGATTTTGCTTCCTTCTCTTCTTTTTTAGCCGTTTCAAGGCTTTTTTTAGCTTCCATCTCTTCTTGGGCCTTTTTTAAATTCTTTTTGGCCGCATGGAGCATCGGTTTGGACTTTTCAGCATTTTCCTTGAGTACCACTAGATCTTCGGTGATCTTTGTGAGCATCGTTTCGGTATTATTGATCTCTTCCTTGGTTGTTTCCAATTCCGCTTCTTTCTCTTGCATCTGAACTTTCATGTCCTGTAAGTCGGCTAATTCCCCATTTAATTTATCTAAGATTTCCGATTTTTTATTGATCTCTTGTTGAATTTGGGTATCTTGGGGAGCTGTTTCTTTCTTACTTTCCAATTGAGTAAGCTCTTGTGAAATTTCTTCAATTTCTGCATTTTTCTCGCTGATTTTTTGTTCAATTTCCGGTTCAAACGAGGAAATTTCTTCTTCCAGTTCCTTTTTGCTATTTTTTAGGGTTGATAGTAGCTGTTCCTGCTCTTCCTTTGTTTCTAAGGCCTCTTCATAGGCATCTTGATCTTTTTTAGCTCTCTTAAATGCTCTTTTTGCAAAGACGAGCTTTTCTTGGGTATTCATCATCTCCTCTTGTTTTTCCAAGGTTTCAACGATCCCTTCTTCACCCTCCCCCGACTCTAGAACAATCTTATTTTTCAAGAGATAGTTATTTAATGTATCGGTTATGATCTGTTTATTCTCAATGGTTTGGAGCATGTTTCCTCTAAGATTTTGGCTTAAGCCCACCAATAGATTTTTTGCCTCTGCTCGTGTATAAGAGGTTTTGCGAGTAAATTCGTACCGCTCTAATATCCAACTTGCATACCATAAATAGAAAATTACATTGACAATTACCACAATTAAATTTGTTCCGAAATTTAATTCATCTTGGCTACCAAAGGTCCCTCCACTAATGAGATTCCATTGACCTCCCCAAAAGGCTGAAACGAGGATGAACATCAAAAAGGATGCGTTATATTTGGTGATTGATTTACTTTTTGTGGTTGAAATTTTTGATCCGAATTTCCTCATGATATTGACAATTGTTACCACCAGCAAAATGACATTTGTCGCCCAGTCTATAACTAAATAAAGGGTTGATGTTTCAACCACCGCATCGGCCGCAACTGCCAATTTAGATGCATAAGTGTTTATCATGATAAATGATTTAATCCATAAAATAATCCAATATAATGTATAAAATACAGGGATGAAAATATTAGCTTTTCCGTTTTGCTTGCTGTTTTTAAATAATTTATATTCTTTTCTGGTCATAATAATTAGGACAATATACATTGCTATTATCCATAATAAGACTGAACGTAAACTGGGGTTATTCCACCACGCACTAATACTGTTCCAGAATTGGTATCCTTCTGGGACAAAGTTATTCGCTTGGGTTGCATCAAAATTGACATACAAAAGGGCAAAAAGGACATGCATGAAGAACGGTAATATAATACACACCCAATTCACAATCGTTGCTGTTTTATCTTTTTTCTCCTGTATATCGGCGGCTTCTTCCATTTTTAATTGAAAGCGTGCTTCTAATTCTATAGAGAAATTCTCTAAGCTATTCTTTAAATACCAAATCTGGATGATTTGAAAGCCGAAATACATAACTGAAAGTAGTAACGGAAAAAGGCTTTCAAACTTTAGAAAATTCATTGTTAAGCTCGGGGAAAGCTCATTTTGATAGAGATACACCAGCACAAATCCCAATGCATATGATAAAGCGGTCAAGATTCCTTTGATCGCATAATTTTTTTCCTGAAAGAGATGCTCGTGTAATGCTTTAATTTGTGAAAAAATAAATAAGAATAGATTTCCAAAGATAATCGTGTAGGCCCCTATCAACACAATGTCATTATTTCCCATCGATCCCAAAATCCCGATGAAAAGTGCTCCTAAAATAAAAATAAAGGTATGGAATTGAACTTTTTTATCAAATACTTTTAAAAATTGTTGTTCTATGAGTTCTTCCTTTTTTTCCTCTATTTCTTTCACTTTCTCATCGAGCTTTGATTTAAATTCGCTTTTTTTTTCCTTTTTAGAAGATTGGTCAATGTTTTCTTCCTCCAAGGAAATATTTTCTTCTTGTAAAGTCTCAGCTTGCTCGGTACTCATAAGTATTATTCATAATGAATTCTAAAAAACTCTTTCCTTTTTTGGAGATAAAACGAATTATTCCTCCGCCCGTATTTAGAAAAGTTGATGTAATTCTATACAAAGAACAACATGAAGTGCCTTAATCTCGAAAGATTTAATCCTCTTTAATTTGTTCCCGTTCTTTTTCGATCTTTTCCACATACATTTTTGGTTTTGCGGTGGGTAAAACAATCGGAAATTCTCCCCTCTTTACCATTGCTTTTAATTCATTCATAAGCTTATTGGCTCCACATCTGTCCGACTCTCGGAGGGTAATGGGGATCTTCTTTCCATTTACGGGAATTTTTCCCAATTCCATCTCAAAAGCCCCTTTTGGACAGACTTTCTTACATGTGCCGCAATTAAAACATCTGGTTCTATTAATTCCCTTTGAAATAATAAATGCATTGGTGGGACAATACTGTATTACGGGGCATTTTTCGGGAGTATTATATTTACAATCTTCGCAATACCCCTTGGTAAATTGCATTTGATAGTTCTCATCATTGGTATCCCATACTTCCCCGTAACTGACGGTATTTAGAACCTTCCTCCCCACAATGTCTACGATATTAAGTGGGCAATTTTGTTCCTTGATCTTGAGATTATTAAATATCTTTTCGTTTATGATTGGTATGGCTGCTCCAATCGAAGTAATTACCTCTGGACCCTTTCGGGTCACAAATCCTCCCATATATTCTGGCTTCATGCCCATGATTGGTGCTATAGTCATTAAATTGGGTCTTTGTGGAGATGCTCTGGTTCCAGTCCCGATAATGTGGCCGATGGCCCCGTTTAATAATATAGGTGTTCCTACTCCCAAAATATCAAATTCCGGATCATTTTCGAGGGGGTTTACCACTCCTGATCCACAAATAGTTATTTCAGATTCATCCGGTTCCATTCCCGTGACTGTAAAAATTGACTTTATTTCATCTTCCCCGGGGTTTATGAATGCATTGTAATTTCGGAAACAATGTCGGATACCCATCATTTTTGCATAATAGATATGGTCTAAATCCACTTCTGTCTCAATAAACTTTCCTTCATCGGTAATGACATTGACCCGTGCCTTTTTTCCTTCGACCAATTCTCTTAGGAGATGACCTGCACCGTATTTTGGGTTTGAGATACTGTGATCCGTTGCATGAATAATCAAATCGACCAATCCAAGGGTTTCATTGGGACATGGCCCCACATAACAAGGAATATCATTGATGGAAACTTTTCGTGCCTTTACAAATGTTTTCGGTTTTGCGACTCGGAATGCCATGATTGCGGAAGTTCCGCTCATCAAACCTTTAGTTGCAGTAGTAACCACATCTACATCTTCAAACTCTATTTCTTTTCCGTCTTGGGCGGCTTTACATAATTCATGTGCCGTCATAATGACTGCGGATCCATCCGCAATCTTTTTTTGGATTTCTTGAATGGAGCGAGTTTTCTGATTTTGATTATCCATACTATTTTTTATGGCTCTTTCGTTAAAAAGGATTTTCCAATTAATTTCAAAAAACGATAAAAAACCATCATTTTCAGAGGAGTTTTGATATTTTCTTACTAATCTCTCGGTATTTTCCTAGAATTGATTGAAATAGTTCTCGATTTTGTTTTATTCTTTCGGGGTGGTCCAAAAACATTTTGAGCAATTGATCTTTACTATATTTTAATTCTGCCCTGGTTTCTGCTGCCACAAAGTCAAGGGGCGGGTGAAGTGCTTGATATACTTTTGGGGCAGATTCTTTCATTTCTTTCACTAATTTTTTCTTTTTGCCTTTTTCATTTAGCTTCTCATCCATTATGTCAAACATCATCTTTTACAGCTCCCTTTTCTTCTTTTTCTTAAATTTATTTGTATTCTTTAAGATATAGGATTTTTTCGAAAGCGAGGGTGCTTTTCCCTTAAACTCCTTCACTTCCTTTTTAGAATGTTCTGGTTTAGTCATTTTCAAAATTTCGGAGGGTTTTCGCATATGGCCATCGAACACTGCTCGTCGTTCCTTATTAAATGCTGCTTTTACTTCAGCATCAGTTTCTGGTGCTTCAATCTCTGGCATTTCAAGGTCTGGTGGTGGTGCATTGGGTTGAGGTGGCGGACTGGGTGTTCTGGATCCTCCTTGTGTTCCTCCTCCATAAGATGCAGATCCTGGTGCTGGTGGTGGCATGTTGTATTGTTGTTGGGGGGCTGCTTGCATCTGTTGTGGGATGGCCACAAGTTGGGTTGGCGCAGAGATCGCTTTTTTTAACATTTTCTTAATAAAATCTTGTGTTTCATCGGCCTCTTGCTTAATTCGCCCAAGTTCGGCCTTTACATTTTCCAGCTCAACACTGTCTTTCAATAGAGACCTAACAACCATACTAAAAGTTATCCGGCCCCCAATATCGCCTTTTAGGTCTTTTTTTCGGGCTTTAAGTGCATTATATACTTCAGGTTTTACAGAAATAGATTTAGATGAATAAGATTTAGACTTTTTCTTTTTCTTTTTAGTCTTTTTCTTATTTTGAGATTTTTTATTATTGGAGCTTTCCGAATCTGATTTTGAATCAACGGTCATTTTTTTTACTCCTATCGCCCTATTTAAAAGATCAATTCCATTCATAAAAATTTGTCTATTTTATGTTAAAATCTCGCCTCCAATTACAGAAATATCAAAAAATCGTCTAAAAAATGGATTAAGGATAAAAAAAGGTTGGAAAATAATGCATATATGCATTAAATTCTTACTTTGCTTTCTTTTTTGCTTTATAGGCTGCTTTACTGGCTGCTTTTAAGGCTCTTGGGATGGCCTTACTATAGGCAATAATTTCAGTTTTGATATTATTTTCTTTTGCCTCTTGGAAATTCTTTAATGCTTTTTCCAATTTGGCTTGGGTGCCATCAGGGATGTATTCGGCATCAGCTTCGAGTAAATCGTTTGCTCGTTTAATCATGGCATCCATTACCTTTTTATCGCGTTTTTGTTTGTACTTTTTAGCGCGTTTTTTATTGCCTCCAATTCCTGCCATGGCGGTGGTTCCCTTTAATCCAGCATTGATAATCATCATTTGAATGTTTCGGTGTCCCCCAATAACCTCTTGAATTCGGGAAAGGTTTTCCAACCTGTTGATTACATTGCTTGAACCTGGTTCGTCAATTGCCCCTCGACCTCCCATAGTTTGTACTACCTCATAGGCTGCTTTATGGGCTAAAAGTGCGGTCAAATATTTACCTTGGGCCGCAAGAATTGCTATATATTGTTCATCCATAGGATCTGGTTTCTCACCAGCATGAATCTTGTGTCCCACCCTTTTATCATACATATCTGCAATATTGAATGCAAATGAGGTAAATGCGGCAGCTCTGGCATATAAATCGCCAAGAACATGACTAATTCCTTGATATTTGAATAGTCTTTTTCCAAATTGATAGCGAGTTTGAGCAAAAATAATTCCATGAGCAATCGCATTCCATAATCCCGCAATACCTCCTCCAATAATTGCAATTCTCTCCGGGGTTAATCCTCTGAACAGTCTCCGATATCCTTCACCTGGTGGGGCCATTATGTGGTCTGCTGGTGAATGGGCGTCATTGAAATCAACTTTTGCAATTCCTACACCTGGTGCTGCGGGAATATGTAATCGTTTAATATCAATTCCGTCATTTTCTCTTTCAAAACAAGTGAACATCATTGATCTTCGGGGTGCAGAAATGTCTGTAACTCCGTAGGTCATGATATAATCTGCAACTGCTCCGTTGGTGTTGTAGATCTTGGTTCCATTGTAAATTACGGATCCATCATCTTGCAATTCTGCTTCGGTAAGCATATTCACTGCATCGGATCCCCGTTCCATTTCGGTCATTCCAAGTGATCCAACCTTAGTCCCAGCATATAATTCTTCCAATGCTTTCTCTTGAAAATCAGTACGTTTAGGGTTATGATATAGTGCATTCCCCGCGAGGATTCCAGAGGCGGTAATTGCTAACTCAATTTCTGGGCTTAATGGATCATAAGCAAAGTTCAATAACATTTGGTGTTTTGCGGAACCCTTAATTCCATCATATGTATTCAATCTCTGAACCATGTGTTCTTTTCCAAATTTCTCAAAAGTTGGATAGACATCATCTGTTTGTTTTTCTACAAATCTCTTATTCTTCCTACATACTTTCTGGAAATGAGTTAAAAGATCCTTCTCATCATCAGAAAGAATCGGGAAGATGTTTGCATTGATGAACGAATATCGATTTCGTAATTTCAATGCACTTTCATAGTTTTTTTCTAATAAATTACCATATTCAATTTTGTTTAATGGTATTGGCATAATTTTCACTTCTCGTTTTCGTATAGATTATTTGTTTTAATTGCTATTAGTTAAGCAATACAAGCTTATTCTTTTATTGCTTAAAAAAGATTTTTTTATTTTCTGTGATAAAAAAGTAAACTTCAGATAAAAAGAAAAATCGCCTGGAAAAAAAAAGGAAAAACCGCTTTTAAAACAAATATTGCTAATCTATTCATTCTTATAAGGTTTTTCTATTCCCATATAACAGAGAAACAACTTTTCCAAGACTTTTTGTCTTTCTTCAAGGGTTTCTACGTTGTCATTTTTAATTTTATTATAGATCATTATATGGGGATTAAAGAATGCCTCTCCCTTTTCAATATCGTTCTTTAAAAGGCTTAATTCCTTGTTTTTTACCCATGGGGTTAAGAATCCCATACCATGTTCCGCTTTAGGTTTTACATCATATTTGGTGTTTAACCCGCAAATAATTTCAGACAAAATTTTTGCGATTTTTTTTCTTACTTTTTTTGGATCCTCTGAAAGATTTGATAGAAGAATGGGGAGTCTAGAATGAATAAGAATTCCTTTTCCTTTCCTAAAGTTAATATGGCCATATAAAATGAGGATTGGTGGAATGTTATACCTCTTGAGTATTTTATTCATTAAATTCAATCCTTGAATTGCCTTATCCGGATTAATAAGGAGATCTTCAAACCCGGGATATCGAACGTATTCATTTTTTACACCGTTTTTACCTCCATCAGGTAAAGAAAGGATAGCGGATTTGGTTCTCTCTTCGATAAGTTCAGAAAAAGCTTCTTCACTCATTTTCTTGGAATATAATTTTTCTTTGCTCTTTTGACCTAAAATCTCAATAAATGAATCTAAGACTGTCCCTGTATCCTTGATAAGTACTGCCCATACCATAGCAAAGCGTTTTTGCTCCGGAATAAATTCTTGATGCTCATTGAACTTTCCAAAAAGTCCATTTCTGCTGTAGATAAACTCAGAAACCAAAGGGAATATCTCTTTATCTTGAATCGTCTGGAGAGATGAAAATAATGTATCTATATGCTCTCCAAATACCATTCTATATTCAAGATTCTTTGGTCTCTTATATAATCTAAAGGTTGCACTAAGTATAAATCCATAAAAACCGAGTCCCCCTACAACCTTTTTAAACTTTTCATCTTGTGGTGAGATTTCCCCAATCTCCCCGCCTGGATTCATAATGGTTATTTTTTCTATCCATTGGTCAGCCGCTCCTAGCTTTCCCGACATAACTCCGCTGGCATTGGTAGAGATGATGCCCCCTACTGTGACAGGGAGCTTAAATGCGCTACTGGGTTGGATCGGAAAGGTATATTCTCCATGTGTTTCAAGGTTGGTTCTTCTGATCAATTTCGCCACAAGGACCGATTGATCGACTTTTACCAATTTTTTTGCCCTCTTAATTTTTTTTGAATCAGGTTCCTCTCTCAAATCATCCTTTATCTTATTAATTTTTAATTCAGAAGAAAAGAAATCTACCTTTTTCTTGAAAAAGACCAGCTTTTCTGCATCAATTATTGCCCACGGATTCGCGTAAGCGGCAGAAAGTCCTGTTTTTCCCCCCGCAATTGTAATTGGGATCTGGCATTCTTGGGTAACTTCCAAAATATCTCTAAGCTGGACGACTTTCAAGGGGTGGAACAGAATCTTCGGATTTATATGGAGGTGAGAACAGTCGCGGATGGATCCCCCAAAAATTGGGTTATTATAAATGAACGATTTTCCATCCTTTTTTCCTCCTCGATGAAATCCCCGTTCTTGCAATTTCTGCAACATTAATGCTGTTTTTTTGAGTTCTTCTTCCATTTCTTCCATATAATTAAAAATCTTAATAATAAATAGACTTTTTGATAACCTCTTATTTGAGGGAATTTCTTCGGTTTTTTTGAGGCTTCTATTTTTGAGTTGATCTTAATTTTGAGGTTATTTTGTCGGAGATTGGCAAGAAAAAATCAAAGCCTTTAAATAGTTAAATTTACAAGTCTTATTCAATAGAAAGGCAAAAATCCTTTCTTACTTAGGTGAAAAATTATGGCTGATTATAAAGCAAAATATATTCGTGTAACCAAAGTTAAAGACCTTTTATTTGATGAGCAAACTGATAAGAAAATCAGGGTTGCGGGTGACGCTAAGGGTTTGGTTTATGAGTTCCTTGATGAAGCAGTCAAAAATGCATGTCAAGATTTAGTCAATAAACTCCCAAGAAAATCAAAAGGACCAAATAAGGGTGAACTTAAGCGAATTACCCTTAAACCAAGAGACTTTGAAGAATAAAATTCCTCGATATTATAGGGATAGGGGAATATTGAAAAAATAAATTAGAAAGACTATACTTGTTCCGTAATGGGGAACACTTGAATAAGAAACAGAATTTTAAAATTCTCTTGAAATTCTGCACCGAAAAAATGAACTGATCTTGGGATCAGTATTTTTTTAATATGCTTTTTTTTGTTTTGACTTGTTTTGCTCTGTAAAAATCTGTAAATTTGTATTATCGGTTAATCTAATTTGTTTATTTTGTAATATCGGACATAATATACATATCCAAGGACAAACACATACAAAACTAGAAAAATTGTGTAGATGACAAACTCAGCCATACTCCCATCCAAATAGGAATCGATTACTTTATACACAAAGAATATAGAAAGTAATGAGAATAAGCGCAATCTATTGCGAAGTTTTTGGTCACTCCTTCGGTTTGCTCTGGGTACTTGTTCAGACATTTTCTTTTTCTATGTAATAAAATGCATGATATTGGAAAAAATTTCTCGATCTTTAAATACCAACACAAGGGGAGATTTTGATAAATCCCTTCCCTATCTATTCTTATATTTTATTAAAAATAAGTTCAAATTATTGCACAAATTTAAAAAATTGGACTGGCTTAAATTATTAACAACTTTCCTAGTCTTTAGGTGGTTGTTTCTAAAATTAAATTGAAAATAAAAACTCGTGGATGAGAAATGGTCAATTTTAAACTTGTTTCGGATTTTACCCCAACGGGAGATCAACCCCATGCAATTGAGCAATTGACCCAAGGACTTGAGGATGAAAAAAAGTTTCAAACTCTCTTGGGTGCAACAGGTACGGGAAAGACCTTTACTATGGCCAATGTGGTTGCAAACTATAATAGACCAACCCTTGTGCTTGCACCGAATAAATTGTTGGCTGCTCAGTTGTACCAAGAATATAAGGATTTTTTTCCCGACAATGCCGTGCATTATTATATCTCCTACTTCGATTACTACCAACCAGAGGCCTATTTACCACAAACGGGCAAATATATTGAAAAAGACAGTTCGGTAAATGATCAGATACAAAGATATCGCTTGGCCAGTACGCATGCTTTGATGACCAGAAGCGATGTTATTGTAGTTGCCTCCATCTCTTGTATTTATGGAATTGGCCGGCCTGATGAATGGTCTGGACAATCCATAACCGTTGAGAAGGGGATGGAAATAAGCAGAAGGGAACTCATGAAAAAATTGATCAACATCCAATATGAGCGGAATGATTTTGATTTTCTCCCTGGTAAAATTCGGGTGAGGGGAGATGTCGTCGATATTTTTCCCGGATACCTTTTTAATTTTTATCGAGTGAATTTTTGGGGTGATGAAATCGAATCTATATATGAAATGGAACCTCTCCGAAACGAAAAAATTAAAGAAGTCCCTAATCTCCGCATTTTTCCCACCAGTGAATATGTTACCTTGGAGGAGCGAATTGATACTATTGTGGAGCAGGTTCATGAGGAATTAGAGGAACGGGTTCAATATTTTAAGAAAAATGGCCAATATGCAGAGGCACAACGATTGGAAGAGAGAGTTACCTTTGATATGGCCATGTTGAAAGAAACCGGATATTGTAAGGGAATTGAAAATTATTCCCGTTATATTGATCAGCGAGAGGCTGGAGAGGCTCCCGCTTGTTTGCTGGATTATTTCCCCGATGATTATTTAATGATTATTGACGAATCACATTTGGCGATTCCCCAAATTCATGGAATGATTGGGGGGGAAATTTCCCGGAAAGAGAACCTCATTCGCTATGGATTTCGTCTGCCAAGTGCAATGGATAATCGCCCACTGAGATTCGAGGAATGGGAAGAAAGAATTGGGCATGTTATCTGCACCAGCGCAACGCCGGCAGACTACGAAATAGAACAAAGTGGTGGCGAATGGGTCGATCAAGTAATTCGTCCGACGGGATTAGTGGATCCTACCGTTGATGTTCGCCCTGTGGAAAATCAAATTGATGATCTTCTTCACGAAATAAACGAAGAAGTTAAAAAGGGGAATAGAGTTCTTGTTACCACCCTTACTAAAAAGCTGGCGGAACGAATTAGCGAATATTATGCAGAAATCGGAATCAAAATCCAATATCTCCACTCCGAAATTGATACTGTGGAAAGAATGGAGATAGTACGGGATCTCCGAATAGGTGAAATCGATGTATTAATCGGAATTAATCTTCTTCGGGAAGGTTTAGATATCCCCGAAGTGGGTTTGGTTGCTATTTTAGATGGGGATAAAGCGGGATTTTTAAGAGATACTCGCTCTCTCATACAGACCATTGGGAGGGCATCCCGAAATGAAAAGGGAAGGGCTATTATTTATGCAGATAAACGGACGGAAGCTATCGATGCTGCAATCGAGGAAACCTACCGGAGAAGGGAAAAACAGATTAATTATAATAAAGAGCATGGGATTACTCCTAAAACAATCAAAAAGAGAATTCAAGACTCTCTTTCCACGGGGGAGGAGGAAGAAGATTCCCAGTTTAAACGTTCGTTTCGCAAGGTATTGCAAAAAACCATCGAAGAAAATCAGAAAGAAGATTCATTTCTGACCGCTCTGGAGGATAAAATGATGTCGGCAGCAAAAGAGCTGGATTTCGAAATGGCAGCAATTTACAGGGATTTAATTGATGATATTAAGTCGGGAAAAAGGACTATGGGATCTGTGCAGGATTCGATCGATGTGTTTGCTAAAAAATACGACCGTATCACCTCGAGGCGAAGAAATGACATCGCATTTGCGGGTTCTGCTCCCCAGAGTTATGATGATATCCAACTTTTAGGAACTCCCAAAAATACAAGAAAAGAAAAGAAGCTAACTTTTAAAAAAAGAAAGCAGAAAAAAGATAAAGGATGATACATTACCTAAAATGACCTAGTAAGAAATTAAAACAATATAAAAACATCTGAAATTGAACAAATGGGGACTATGGTATTTTGTCGCCCTCTTTTTTAATGCTCGTGACAGTAAGAAATTAAAAAATCAACCATTTTACGATAATCACTCAACAATTAAAAGTAATCAATAATTTTGCGATATTTACCCAATACAATATATAAGTGAAATACCATGCCAAAATCAATAAAAATCAAAGGAGCACGTCAGAATAATTTAAAGGACATAAATATAGAAATTCCCCGCGATAAAATGGTGGTCATTACCGGTCTTAGTGGTTCTGGAAAATCATCGTTAGCCATTGATACCATTTTCGCAGAAGGGCAAAGGAGATATTTGGAATCCTTAAATACATATGCCAGACAATTCTTAGGAAAAATGGACAAGCCCGATTTGGATTACATTGAAGGATTAAGTCCATCAATTGCTATTGAACAGAAACCAATCAGTAAAAATCCTCGATCAACAGTTGGAACAGTAACCGAGATTTATGATTTCTTACGGCTATTATTTGCGAATATAGGCGTCCCTCACTGTCCTGAATGTGGGAGGAATATTGAACCGCTCACCTCTCAAGAATTGATGGAAAGTTTGGTTAAAACTCTCGAAGAGGGTGCCAAATTTAGGGTTCTTTCCCCCATCATTCAGAGAAGAAAAGGGGAGTACGAGGCAGTTTTTAAGAAATTAAAACGTGATGGATATGTCCGGGTTATTGTTGATGGATTGGAATATAATCTGGATGAGGAAATCAATTTGGATAAAAATAAATTCCATGATATTGATGTGGTCATTGATAGATTAATTAAAAAGGATAGCAAATCGTTTAAAACTCGCCTCACGGATGCTTTAGAGCAAGCGGGTAAACTGAGTGAAGGTCTGATCAAAATATGGGTGGTTGATAAAAAACCAAAGACCTATTCCCAAGATTTGTTTTGCCCCGTATGCCAAATTTCCATGCCAAAAATTCGACCCCAGCTCTTTTCTTTCAATACCCCTGTGGGTTATTGCCAGAAATGTAATGGATTGGGGACAACATATGAATTTACCGAGAGAAGATTGTTTCCAGATCAACATAAATCAATCTATGAAAGCAATTTAAGGGAAATAGGTGGGTTTAAGGGGGTAGATTCTTACAGTTGGGGCATAATCGAAAATGTGGCAAAATATCTTGGGGTGGATCTGAATGATCCAATTGAAGATATTCCTCGGGATAAATGGGAGAAAATAATTTGGGGGACCGGTGATGAAGCCGTTTCCTATACTATTAGCTCAGACCAGCGACCCAGCAAAAAGAATAAAGAATTCCAATACACAGTTTCCAAGCCTTTTGAAGGTATTTTGAACACTTTACAACGCCGGTATTTGGAAACATCATCCGAAAGGTCAAGAGAATATTACGAAAGTTGGATGGAGATGAATTTTTGCCATGCGTGTGATGGGAAAAAATTGCGGCCCGAAGCGCGTTCTATTACAATAAATGGGAAAGATATTGCGGATGTGGCCAATATGACCGTGGAAAATGCCTTGGATTTTGTGGATCAGATTAAGGGAACTCTTAATGAACGACAAGAGATTATCGTGAAAGATGTTATGAAAGAGATTCTCGGGAGGTATAGTTTCTTGATGAATGTTGGACTGGATTATTTAACCATGGACAGGGCTGCACGAACGCTTTCCGGTGGAGAGTCAGAACGGGTAAGGCTGGCAACCCAGATCGGATCCAACTTGATGGGTGTATTATACGTTTTGGATGAACCCACCATTGGACTTCATTCCCGTGATAAATTCAAACTCATAAACATGCTTAAAGCCTTAAGGGATAAGGGAAACTCCGTAATAATTGTAGAACATGATGAGGACATTATCCGTAATTCCGATTTTATGATTGATATCGGCCCCAGGGCCGGTGAGAATGGCGGTGAGGTTGTGATTGCCGATACCTACAAAAATGCATTGAAACATCCCGACTCAATTACTGCAAAATATCTCCGGGGTGATATGTTTATTCCAGTTCCAGGGTATCGCAGGGAAAAAATCAAAAAATGGATTGAAATCAAAGGGGCCAGGGAGAATAACTTAAAAGATATCAATGTAAAGTTCCCAATGGGAGTTTTCACGGTTGTGACTGGTGTGAGCGGTGCAGGTAAGTCTTCCTTGGTTATGGAATGTTTATTTAAGGGCGTTCATAACCTGGTGTACAGTCGGTCCAAGGAATCTCCAGGTGATTATGATAAAATAACCGGCTGGGAAAATATAGATAAAATAATCCACGTGGATCAATCCCCGATTGGGAGAACTCCCCGATCAATTCCTGCGACCTACACTAAGATTTTCACATACATTCGGAAAATGTTTGCCAAAACCAAAGAATCAAAGATTCGTGGCTATGATAAGGGTCGTTTTTCCTTTAATGTGTCAAAGAAGCGTGGCGGGGGAAAATGCGAAAAATGCGGGGGAGTAGGATACATTTCAATTGAGATGCAGTTTCTGCCGGATGTGCTTATCAAATGTGATGTATGCAAAGGACAGAGATATGACAGCGAAACCTTAGAGATTGAATTCCGCGGAAAAAATATTGCCGATATTTTGGATCTTTCTTTTAATCAGGCCTATGAATTTTTCGAGGATTTTCCAAAAATCAAGAGGAAGGTAAAAACTGTTATCGATGTAGGTTTAGGATATGTCAAACTCGGTCAACCCTCACCGACTTTATCGGGGGGAGAAGGCCAACGAGTTAAACTATCTCGAGAGCTGAGCAAGAGGAGTACGGGCAATACGCTCTATATTCTTGATGAGCCCACCACTGGTCTTCATTATCATGATGTGAGACAGCTGTTAAATGTGATCCAAAGAATTGTCGATCAAGGTAATACGGTAGTCCTTATTGAACACAATATGGATATTGTCAAATCGGCAGATTATATCATTGATTTAGGTCCCGAAGGCGGGGTGGAAGGCGGTCATTTGGTGGCCGAAGGGACGCCCGAAGAGATTATTAATGAAAAGAAGTCCCATACGGGGCGATATCTAAAAAAAGTTCTGAAAAATGCGGAAGAACTTGACCATTTTGAATACATCGAGGCCCGAAAGAAACTGCCTGAAGAGATTTAAAATTAATAATGGTGGGGTTCGTGATATTCGTGATGGGGTTCGAATCTCAAATAGACATAACAGCGATTCAAGTATTCTAAAAAACCAAGATTTCCCTAATTTTTTAAACCAAAAATAACAATGGTAATTAACTAAAGAATTTTTATCGTATTTTGCGAAAGAACACCACAAGATTGCCGTAAATAGATGGGGGTTTCTATATGATAAACAAAAAAAATTTATTAAAACGAAATATTGCTTATTTTAATGCACGATTCTCCCGAAATAATGTAAATTTTCGGGTAAATGGGGATAGGATTATAGCATTGGGAGATACTTATGAATACAAAAGTATGCTAAAGGGATATAATTTTCGATGGGACGGAATGAACAAGGTGTGGTATCTTCCAAAAAAAGAATGGCTGAAGAAGGATTATTCCAGATTTTACACGGGGAAACCATACCAATCCGTAAAAGCCACCAATAAACAAATCCTTTATTATATTGAGAAGGTGAAAACCCCATTTTTAGCAAAATTATTGAAAAAGATGCTCATACAAGGGAAATATCGCAACATATATTTTAAAGCACCCGGAGCAAAAAGTTACCATCATGCATATGCGGGGGGCTTGGCGGAACATTCCTTACAGATGCTTAAAATTGTGTTAAAAGAGTATCGAATTTTCAATTATTTGGATCTAAATCGTGATATTCTCATTGCGGCCGCCCTATTACATGATATCGGTAAGATTCAATGCTATGAACTCACTTCCTCGGGAGTTGAAACGACTAAATACATAAAGGATTTTGATCATATCGTTTTGGGCATTTCGATGGTGAGTCGAGCGGCCGAAGATTTAATTGAAAACGCCCAAGATCAAGC
The DNA here is from genome assembly GCA_964513765.1 of uncultured archaeon. Lineage (GTDB taxonomy): Archaea > Asgardarchaeota > Lokiarchaeia > Sigyniarchaeales > Promethearchaeaceae > CAZEPC01. Next base: position 18,975 of record CAZEPC010000001.1, on the reverse strand, counting down.
ACATTTTGAACATCTCATTCAAATTATAACCTCTCATCATAATATTCAAGAATGGGGCTCGCCGAAACCTCCGGGCAGTCATGAGGCATGGATGATTCATACTGCTGATCAGCTTACTTCAAAAGTTGCGGGCGGAGAAAAGCTAATGCCCAAATACAGAAGAAAGAAGACACGAAAAAAGAAACCAAAAAAGGAACTTGATAACTTCTCCAACTAATCCGTGGAAACCGACTTTTTTAATTTTTATCCACCCAGATAGGGGTGCTCCATACCATCTCCCCTTCTTCCAGGTCAAATCGAATATAATACCAATCTGAATCGCCCTTGGGTTCGCATTCAAACTCTTTCTCAAAATAATCTCCCGAGAGTTCATCATCAGAGAAGAGTATCTCACCGTTTCGGTAAATTCGATAACCAGTGAGAAATCCGTCTGCATAACAGCTAGCATGAATGTTGATTTTTTCATCATCTGAAATCGTGATTTCGGATCCCATCATATGATCATTTACGGAAAATTGGAGAAGAGACCGGTTTCCGGTGGTTGCATAGCATTTTTTCTGATAAAGGGCATCCCATATCGCTTCTCGAGTTAATTTTTCGGCAAATACTGCGGTGAGTCCTCCCATATAAGTTCTTGTCACTCTGGTCCAATCGCTGTATCCTGGTCTTCCGCTATGAGTATCGCTACCGGCAGTGGTGCCCATTCTAAACCCTAAATTAAGGGCCGATTGGATATAGGTATCTCTATTCGTTTCACTGGATTTTTGCACTTGTTTTTGAAGATAGGGTATTTCTCTTGGACAATCTTTATACTCTGCGCATCCGTGTGAGCTGTAAATTTCAATCAGGCGATATATCTCTGGATCATAGCCCGACCAATCCGCTCCGAAATGCATATGAGGAATTATCATTCCGTTCCATTCCTTCATTTTCTTGGTCAATTCAAGGGAATCTTGATATGGTTGTTCATTACCTCTGAGTATTTCTCCATCCTCTTCGGGGAAATATATATTCATATCGCATTTTCCGTTTCTATATTCATGGCCTAAAAAGGTTACCAAGTTTCCCGGTTCATTGTATTCTGCAACTTTTTTCTTCAAGAGATTAAACTCATCTTGGGCCAATCGTGGCCCGATATCATCATGATCTGTAATTGCGGTAAAATCCAATTGGGCAGTCTCTTTAGCAAAGGTAAAGTATTCATCTATGTTACCTAATCCATCGGAATGAATTGTGTGGCCGTGAATATCACCCCAAAATATTTTCTGTGTATCATTGTCCCCAAGAATCTTAACCGGGTTCGTTTTTTCGAAGGAATCATTTAATTTGATCAAGGCCTTGGTGGAATTTCTATCCTTCTCAATTTTACATTGGCGTTCCTCCACATCAATGGGATTGTTAAATTCATCTATTTTGAGTACTTTCGCCATTAATGCTTTCTTTTTTGAATCCACAAAACTCCTTGCAATTATTTTATATTTATACGGTTTTGCAGGTAAAAGCTGCAATGTGGGAAAATCTTTAACCTTATTTATCCTCGTATATCCGCTAAAAGGAGCGTTTCTGTCTCCGTTCGGATCTACCGCAACAATAAACATGGCATCCCCGGACAATTCACGGGTAAGTGCACCTGTTTTACTAAAGGGCTCGCCTCCGTAATAATCATTATTTCCATATACCACGGTAAATTTATCTCCCTCCTTCATGGCCTTTCCTTGAATGGTTATGAAAAGATTTCTGCCCCATGCCCCGCTATGACCAGTTTCTTCATCTAATCGGCAAAAAATATCCGAAATTACCTCTGTCGAAAATTCTATTCCCTCACACTCGGATTCAATGGTAACAAAGCCGGGATCGAAGAAGGCTTTAGTTTGCGGGAGACTAAATCCATGGGGTATGGTGAGTCTCACTGTACCGCCAATTTGTATTCCTTTTTTACCGGCGGTGAATTCAATTTTCCACGTGCCTTTTGTATTTACTTTCACTGGATCATTTGGGATTAGCCTCGCACTCCCGAAATCCTCATTGATGTTTTCTCTATGCATTTTTCTTCTTATATAATGAAAAAGATTAATCTTTAAAAACTATTTTAGATGCAGATAAAGCTTTATAAAATGAAAACGAAAAAATGAATTATGAAATCCTTTACATCTTTCTTTATCCCTGATTATTTAGAAGAGCGAAAGGGCAATTATCTGAAAAAGTTTAATAAAAAGAAAGGAGAAATTAACAAATTCCTACAGAAAACCGATTTTAGCGATAAAGAACAACCTGAAACAAAAGAACAATTATTAGAGTTAAAATTCCTTGTGGATGAATGGGCTGTTTTGCAATGTCATTATATGAATATCCAAGAGGAGGAAATAAAAGAACAAACTCCCCTTATGCGAAACTTTGCCTTTACACCAGCGGATCTTCCTTTTAATAGAAAAAAACAATTGAGTCCCCGACAGAAGAGGTTTTTTCAATATCTCAAAAAAATGAAGAGGGGGACATTGGCTCTTGTTATCGGGGTTTTGGGGTTTCTTTACGTCTTTATTTTTGCCTTATTTTCTTCGGGGATTTCTATTTTAATTGGTTTGATCATTACAGTCATTTTTACACTAATTATTTCGGCATTGCTATACAAAAATATCAATGATTTTCAATCAATTCATATCATTGAAGGTTCGGTCAAAAATGGAATGCTTGGAAAGGAATGGGAATTACTAATTGACCCATTCCACCCAATCACCTTGAATGTTTCAGATAGACAATTCAAGCTGAAATATTGGCAGGTGGTAGCACTGGATCTCTACAAAAAATATCGAATATATTCAACCGCATCAAATACTATCCTATCCATGGAAATTATTAATTAGTGATTGTTGGCTTTTGTAATTCTCTAAATTTACATAATTCTGGTCTTCTGGGATACAAAATCGGTTAGGATGTAAAGAAATAAGAAAGGTGTTTGAAAATGCCAAAGAAAGTAAAAGTTAGTGAAAAAAGTTCCGAAGAGAAGGATTCTAAAAAGAATAAAAAAATGGTATGGGTAAGCCCCTGTCCCGCGTGTGATGATGCATGTTCCGATGAAGATGAGGATTTCTCTAAACTTGAGTTTGAACTTCCCGGTGTCAAAAAAGAGGATATACATTTACATATAGCTAGAGATAGAATGAGACTTGCCGCAAAACGGGATGACGAGATCATTTACTTCAATGAATCTATCTTGCCATGTGATGCTGTACCCGATTCAATCAAGGCAGAATATGATAATGGGTTGCTAATGGTGGATATCCCTCTGATGTGTGAGGATCTCTTTCAAGAAACGAGTGCTATAGAGATTTCATAACGAGAAACATGTGGGAAAAAAGATAGATAAAAGAAAGAAGGGAAGGAATTTCGAAGAATTGGGTTATATTTCTATGATGAAAAAAGTACACAATGGAATCCCTTGGGAATCTGAGGGATTTTTTTAGAGTTTTTTAATTTCTTCGTGCTCTATATTGGTCGGTTCTTTCTTTTTTTTCCTTTTTAGCGAAGGAACAAAATTATTCTTTTTCTCCAAAACTTTATCATCCGTGTCGATTCTTTTCATCATACCCGCGGCTAAGGCCACATAGTGCAACCCTGCAAGCCCATCGAATTTATCTGGTGTATCTTCTTTGGTGTGCGTGAAAAATGCTGCCCTTCTATTAACAAAATCAATCGACTTAAATCCCGCCTCCGAGAAGATGAATCCGTCGGTCATCGCACCTATTGCAAAACTGAAACCTTCGGTGGGGATGTACATTTTGCTCGCTGTATCATAGGCTAGCTTCTTTAAATATGGAACTTCACGGGTCATCATACTTCCCTCTATGAATTGAACTTGTGTATCCTTTAATCCGACCATATCATAATTCAACACAAAAGCCGGTTTATCATTTATCTCTTTTTTAATTACGGGCGAAATATATCTGCTCCCTAGGGTTGAAACCTCCTCTGCTCCGTTAATGAGGCAGATGATCCGATAATTCTTGAGCGGATGTTCCTTAAAGTATTTGGCAATTTCATACACGACAGCACAACCGCTGGCATTATCCATTGCTCCCATCGAATTGTTGTCTACTCCGTTAAAAACCAACGGGACCGCGGTAATGATGGCTACTATCATAGATACATATCCCGCAAATCGTAGAGGATTATCTCTTGCGGCAGTTCCGGTTTCTGTCTCCATGATTGAAGTTATTATGAAGAAAATCACCGCCAGGAAAAAGGAAAGGCCACACGCTGTGAAAAGCGCGGCCCGCACATAAGTTTTTAGGGGTTGGGATTTTGAATCGTGGTGGGCCATGATAATAATGGCTCCCTTTTCCTTTAAACTATCGATTTGAAGTAAATCCTCGTAATAATCGAAAAACCTCAAGAATTTTTTCTTGTATTTGGGTAGCTTGTATCTTTTTTTATTATTTTCTTTGTTATTGTTATTATTGTTATTGGTGTTTTTAGTTGAATTGTTTTTATGATTATTATTTGATATGGTGCTCTGATCTATTCCATTCTTGTTCTTATGTTCATTTTCTGGTGTTTTTGGTGGTATATCCACCCTGAGATCGACCGATTTAAACTTTTCTCCCACAATTGGTAAATCTTGTCTGGTCAAATTTTTAAATATGAAAATTCCAAAAATGCCCATTACAATCATAATTCCATAGGTCCAATCCAAGTTTCTGGTTGAAGCAATTGCAATCAACAGCCCCAACAATACTAAAATGCCCATAGATCTCCTAATGAAAACATCGGTCCAATAGCGTGTGGCCCAAAACGGATATTTCCGAACTTTTAATCCCTTATTTTCGAATTGTTGGATTATAAGGTTAACCGCTTTTTCTTCATTCTTTGTACCCAGCAAACGTGGAATGCTTAATCTCTCGACAAAATCTTCCATTTCATTCTGATTCTCATCGTTTATTATCTCATCCTTAAGAGAAATAAGCTTTTTCTTTTTTGGCTTTTTTGGTTTTTCCATCTTTTGTTTGCTCATTCTTAATAATACAAGATTCCCTTAATTTTTATATTTTTTATTTATATTCCATATTATAAATTGATCGATCTCCTTTTTTCCATTAGTGCTATTATTTAAAGTTCAAGAAATAACCGTGAAAAACGAG
>CAZEPC010000001.1:0-13740 GCA_964513765.1 uncultured archaeon | reverse complement strand
AGGGACTTTATAAAATATCGAGCATCTTTTGAGTGGCTGCTTTTACATCTTCAGAGCCTGTAATGTATCTGCCCACGATTAATATGTCTGCACCCATTTCCAATGCTTCCTTCCCTGTTTCCGGGTTAACTCCTCCTGCGACAGACAACAGTACATCATGTTCTGGTTTATAATACTGTTTGATTTTTGGGATTAATTTCCATTTTTCTTTGGGGTTTGTTTCCCCGCTTTCGGTGTCTATTCCACGGTGGAAGATAAGAACATCCGGTTTTTCTTCCAATTTTTTGATTTTAACCAATGGTTCCTGTAATTCCATCATATCCATAACTCCAATGACACCTAACTTTTTACATTCTGCTAAGAATTTGTCGATTGAAAGTTTATTGGCTAAGCCGCTAACCACGGCAGCATGGGCTCCTGCTTCATTGGTGAAGTTTACTTCAATTGCGCCCACATCTAAGGTCTTGAGGTCTGCTAAAATCATATTATTGGGAAAATATTTCTTTAATTTCTTCACGATATCTATTCCATATCGTTTTATTAGGGGTGTTCCCGCTTCGATTATAATTTTTTCTGATTGTGGTAATGCTTCCAATACCTTTTTTTGGACATCCCAATCGGGTACATCCAGGGCAATTTGGAGGTATGGGGGATTAAGTTCAAATTTAACCATAATAACCTTATTAATGGTGTGGTTTTTAAATTTTTTATTGATAATCCCTCAATAAAAGAGGAAAATTCTCTTTTTATATTATATTTGAAAAATATAAAGAAATTCCCAATCAATCACTCCTATGAGGATTATATATCAAACAATTTGATGGATAAATAAATGTTTAGAGAAAAGAAAAGAAAGATTGTTGATAGGAAATATTAAAAATACATAAAAGAAAAATATATGTGAGAAAGGGAAAAAAATTGAATTTGGGAAGTGAACAATCAATATGCAAGCATTTCATGTACGTAGATCATTAGAAACTGAGCTTCTAACCGGGGATTCTGTTGAAGAAATTCTTAATCCAAACCAAGTTATTATACTTACCGATGATGCCTCCAGAACCGTTTTCCTTTTTAAAGGTAAAAAAGCCCCTCTGGTAGAATATTGGATCGGGAAACGATTGGCACTTGAAATTAGGAAGCATATGCGGGGTTTTTATTCAATTAAGGAGTTAAATGATGAGGAATCTATAAAACGAATTTATAACGAGCCCGTGGGAAAAGAAGGAAAAATTCCCGAGGTTTTCAATCCTAATCTTCATGAAATGAAAAAGGATGAAAATTCCGAGATTGAACCAGTTCCGTTACCCGAGGATAAAATTATTCTCAAAAATGAGATGTCTTGGATGGCGGATATTGATTTGGAAAAATTGAAAGTATTCGGAACACCCGATATCGGGAAAACTCAAGAAAAAATTCAGTCTTTCGATGAAGTACCTGGCCATGAATCTGAATTGGTTCTTATGGGAACTGCCTTATATAACAGGAAGGAAATTATTACTTCCTTCATGCATGATAACAAACTTGAGAAAAAAACCGAAATCAAATTTCATAAGCTGGGAAATTTACATGAGGGCTATTTCTTCCAATCCAGCTATTCAAGTAGGCTGATTATTGAGGATGGAAAACTTAAGGCTCTTGAGTTTCTCAGAAAAACAGATGGCAAAAATAGGAATGAAAAAAAATTACCTGATGATCATCCTATGAGGGGCGATATCATGGCCCCAGTTTTACTTAGAAATGATCTTATTACGGAAAATGATTTTGAAATCATCCAAAATGCATTTCAATTGGAAGAACCTGAGCCCTTTGATGATGTGTATGAAAGGGCAAAAAATTACGAAGAAGAGGAAGAGTAGAAAAATAAAGATAAAAGAGGATATGTTATTAACCAAGAGAAACGAAAGTATAGAAGAGAAAAAGTAGAAGAGAAAAAGTAGAAGAGAAAAAGTAATAATCAATTTATTCTGGTAAGCTTTTTCTCCAATCTTTCTTCCAGCCTTTCTATTCTTCTTGTCCAAAATCCGGCTTGTTCAGGATGCTTCTTTTTGTTTATCTTGTATTTTTCAATTAATTCTATTAAAATTTTTTCATCTCCCATTATACTTCAAGTTATCTGAACTCCTTGATTTATATAAAATCACATACCCTCTTTGTATCCTTGTTTATTATGATATTCAAATTCAACAGATGTAATGGTATCTGTGGCGAATACTAAAGGATTACCCATCTAATCATTTTGTCGGCAACCCGGTTTTCTATAAACTTTTAATGAGTTCTACATTATCTCCAATCACCTATAAAGGATTAAGAGACAAAAAATGTATAAAACGCCCCCTCCCGAGAAAGTCAAGCAAATTTTTGAAAAAACTTTGGAAAAAATTATCCCTTCCTCCGAGGAATTGGAACATATCAGTTCGGTCATTGAAGAAATAACCATTATGATCGAAAATAGCGACCTTTCTGAGGCTGTTGATATAAAGTTTATCGAACCCCAAGGATCCACTGGAATAAAACAAACAAGTATTAAACATGCTGCCGACATAGATCTATTTATTGGGTTGGATCCAGGGATTGTGCGTGAAAAAGATTTTCCCTCTAAGACGAAGAAGCGCAAATTTATCCGTAAATTCTTCAAAAAACTCATTTATAATTACCTAATGCCTTATTTTGAAAAGAAAGATATTAAAGATCTTTTAGTTTCTTACGCCGAACATCCCTATATTTCGGCTAAATATAAAAAACTCGAACTTGATATTGTGTTATGTTTTGATCTTTCCTTGGATTATCTACATGAAAACGGTCCGATTACTGCAGTGGATAGAAGTCCTCAACATTCTAGGTTTATAAAATCTAAATTAAGCGACTTTCAGCGAAACCAAGTTCGTTTGCTGAAGTATCTCTTTAAATGCCAGCATTGTTACGGGGATAAAACTGCTGTAGGAAGAAATGGGTTTATGGGCTACGCGGCCGAGCTTTATATTGCGTATTTTGGGGATATTTGGCAAGTGTTCCAAAATTTCGGCTCTCTTGATAGCACCGTGATTTCATTCAAGGATTATCTGCGTTCCAATGAATGTGATTTTGAGCAAAAATACGGGGGGAAATCATTTAAAAAGATACAAGAAACCTATTTTCCTAATGATAATCTGATTATCCTGGATCCGACCGATTATAATCGCAATGTGGCCTCTTCAATTTCCTATAGAACGTTTCTGTTTATGAAAAAAACTATTTCATCCTTTATCAAATTACCCTCTCCTTCTTATTTTGAAAGAAATCCCATCGAACCAATTGGTCAAAAAAACCTTGATAAAGAAGAACTTGGAAAATATTTTTATATGGAATACTATGTCGAAGAAGATGACCATTACACAAAGTTTAGAGACAAACTCTATTCATTCATGTCAAAGGTGACCGAAATGGCCAAAAGAGAGAGGACCGAAGAAAAAAGATTTGAGGATCCAAAGGGTGAATTGGTGTATGATATTCCATCAAAGAGTTATGTTCTTTCTCTCTCTACTTCTACCCCCTCAATATCTCCTAAATTCATAAGGGAGGGTCCCCCTGTGAATTCTAACTATCATTCGAAGAAATTTCTACAAGCTCATCCTGATGCTTTCAAAAAAAATGGGTTTTATTGTATAAAACAAGAAAGAAAATTCTCCCGATTTGATCGGTTTCTTAAGCATATGGCTGAAAAGGAAAAGTTCAAAAAGTTGATCTTGAGAAAAATAGGATGTGCCACCCAAGGTGGATTTTCCTTGTTGGCCGGACAGAGTATGGGTATTTTGTATGAAATTAATGAAAAAAATATTCCTTAATGTAAATCCGTTCTTTATCTCTATTTTTTGGTGTCCATATAGCCGCAAGTGCATTTATCTGATGATTTCCCGCATATCGGACATATTTCAAACTTTTTTGATTTAGGATTTTTCTTTTTCTCTTTCTGTTTCTTTTTGGTTTTTTCCCGTAAAGTGTTCAGAAGATCATTTTTCTTATCAAAGGTGGGGATTTTCTTCTCTTTACTTTTTTCTTTTTTACCCTTATCTTCCTTTTCCTTCTTTTTCTTCCCGATTGGGAGGTTAAAGAAGTTATAATCTTCTTTTGATTTTGTTTTTGGTTTGTCCTTTTTGGATTTTTTTCCCTTTCTCGTTAAGTCGAGCAAAGATCGACTTTTAGTTTCCTTAAATCCTTTTTGAGACTCAATATCTCCGTTATTTCCTTTATTCACGATAATGTTAAATGGATTGGTATCATCCGGCTTTTTATATTCTTTCTTTCTTTTTTTCGCCTTTTTCGCCTTTTTCGCCTTTTTCGCCATTTTAGGCTTTTTTACCATTCCTTTCTCCGAGCCTTCCATTTCTTTTACTTCAATATTTTCTGCTTCTTCTAATTTTTTAAGTTCCTTTTCTTTCACTGGGGTTTTTTTCTTCTCCACTTCAGTTTTTATTTCTTCCACAGGCGCTCCCAACGCATCCCCTAAGGCTTTAGCGTCTTCATCCATCGGGATCTCGTCCGGCAGTACGAAATCCAGTTCCTTTTTTCCTTTTTCCTGCTCTTTTTTCTGTTTTGGTTCCTTTTTCTTTTTATTTTTTTCCTTTTTATCCTCTTCTTTTTTTATTTCTTCCTCTTCTTTATGTGTCTTTTTCTCTGCTTCTCTTGGTGCTTTCTCTTTCTTTTCATTGATTTCTGCTGTAATCTCTGGCTCCTTATCCATGGAGGGTTTTTTATGTTCAATCCCCACTGCTGCCGGTTTGGGTGTGGCAATTTCGGGTTCTTCTAGCTTTTTCTGTTCTTCGGAAGCTTCGGTATATGTTTTTGCATCCCTTTTCAAACCTTCAATCTGTTCTCTGGCAGCTGCTTCTTGTTCATCCCCCCATATTTCTGCCTCAACGAGAATATTCGTCGCTTCGTCCAAACAGACCGCTGCCTTCATAAACTCTTCTTTCTCCTCGTATTGTTGTCCAGTTTGAATGAGAAACTTGGCTTTTTCAAAGGGTTCTTCAATGCTATTCTCCAGTTCCTCCACTTCAATGCTTTGTTTCCAATTGTTTTCACTTGCGCCCTCTTGGATTGGTACTTCTGAAGATGCTCCTTCTGGTTCTGGTTCTGATTCTTGCTCTGCCTGGGCTTTTTTTTGTGGTGAGGGGATTTTTGGCTTTTCCAATGTTGTTTTTCCTTTTTTACTTGGTTTAAGCGAAGATGTGGTTTTTTTTGGCTTTTCAGATTCTTTCGTTTCGGAGACTGGTTTTTTAGGTGCTTTGGGTTCTGGTCTCTGGGAGGCAACCATGGTTTTTAATCTTTGGATCTCCCCGCTGATTGTTTCTTCCTCCTCCTCTCCCCATATCCCGGCATTTAAAAGGATGGTTTTTCCCTCTTGCATTGCTTGAATGGCTTCTTGATATTTTTGCTGTTGTTCTAACTGTTGAGCTTTTTGAATAAGATCAATTCCTCTTTCTGAGGGATCTTCTGTGGTAACATTTAGCGTGGCTTCTTCCTGTTCGCCCGCTCTTTCTTGTGTTTCGGTGGGGCTCACGGATGGCAAATAACTTTTAATTCGCTGTATCTCCTCATTAATGGTATTCTTTTCCTCTTCACCCCAAATTTTTGCACCTACTAAGATGTTTCTTCCTTTTTCTAGAGCAACAACTGATTGTTTATATTTTCCTTGCTGTTCAAGTTCCTGACCTTTCTGGATTAATGCTTCTCCTTTATCAGCCAGATCAATTCCTCCTTCTCTTTCAGACCCGCCCTTAGGTGTTTCTTCTGGGCCAGTATCTTCCTCTCCGCCCACAGCACTCTGAATTCTTTGGATTTCCTCGTTTATGGTGTTCTTTTCCTCCTCTCCCCAAATTTCTGCTTTAACTAATATGTCCCTTCCTTCCTCCAAGGCATTGATTGCTTCTTGATGTTTTCCTTGTTGTTCAAGTTCCTGACCTTTTTGAATTAGTTCCGCGCCTTTTTCGGCCGGATCCACTTCTTCCTCTGTTTTTCCTCCAACTTTTTTTGCCCCGTCAGCTCCGGTTTCTTCCCCGCCTCCCATAGCGCTATGGATTCTTTGGATTTCCTCGTTTATGGTGTTCTTTTCTTCCTCTCCCCAAATTTCCGCCTTAAGAAGGATATCTCTACCTTTCTTTAAATTTTCCATGGCTTCCAGATATTTTCCCTCTTTTTCTAATGCTTGACCTTTCTGGATTAGTGCTGCACCTTCATCGGCCGGGTTCTTATGAGCTTCTGACATGTCTGTCTTGGGCGCTTCGCTTTTTTCCCTCTCTTTCTCTTCCATGGAACTATTAATTCTTTGGATTTCCTCGTTTATGGTGTTCTTTTCTTCCTCTCCCCAAATTTCCGCCTTAAGTAATATGTCCCTTCCCTCCTCCAAGGCATTGATTGCTTCTTGATGTTTTCCTTGTTGTTCAAGTTCCTGACCTTTTTGAATTAGTTCCGCGCCTTTTTCGGCCGGATCTTGATCTTGGGCTTTGGAGTCTTCTGAAGGTTCTTGTTTTGATTTGGGCTCAGAGGGATGTTCGGAAGATTGTTGCAAATTCTTCAATCTTTGTATCTCTTCCGATATTGCTTGTGATTCCTCTTCCCCCCAAATTCCAGCACCTATTAAAATATCTCGGGCTTCTGAAACTGCCTCTATTGCTTTTTGATATTCTTGATTCTGTTCAAACTCTTGAGCTTTTTCTAATAATTGTGTACCTCTCGTTTGAGGATCATTTTCATTACCATTTTCTGTTTCGTTCATATTCTCCCAATAGTGATTTTGTCTTAAGAATTTTTAACTTTTTGTATCTAATTTACGAAAGTTCATAAAAGAAAGCCAAAATGATTTGCCTCAAATTAAAATTGCTGAAAATTTGAAAAAGAATTTATGAGAAATTCGAAAAAGAATTTATTCAGAAATAATAAAAAAGATTAAAAAATAAATTAACCCTAAGATATCTATTGTAACCGTTCTTAGGTTCGAACGTAAAGGTATTTGGACCAGGATTCTTGGCTTGGCATCTTCTTTGGCATGTCCTTTCTTTCCCGGATATCTAAGACTACTTCTTTCATAAGTTCGGAATTAAGTGCTTTAAATTTATCAAATTCATATCCGAAGAATGCCTTTCCTTGGGTGGCGCTTCTAAATTCGTCTGCAATGCCCATAATTTCTGCTGCAGGTAATTTACCTTTGACTCTCATATAGGCGCCATCTTCAACAATATCATTTACTTGTCCTCTATGCTGACTTAAGATGCCGATGATATCTCCTTCGGTACCTCTTGGTGTTTTTACATCCACCTTTTGGATCGGTTCAAACAATTTTGCATCACCATCGAGGAAAGCCATCGATAAACCGGAGGTGGTCATGGTCGCGATCTGACCAAATCCTGTATGTGCTGGATCAACATGTACTTTTGCATCAACGAAGGTGGCCCTCAGCCCCATAACTGGTTCTTTACAAATGGGACCACTGGCACAGAAATCTCTAAATGCACCAATCACGTAGGATTTGATTCTGTCTAATCTTTGAAGTCCCTTGGTTCCATTTACTAAGTAGTTTCCGTTATAAACATCCCACACTTTTTTAGCTTTTTTCTTATCCCATCCCGCTTTTTCCCTTAATAATGTTGCGATTTTTTTATCTCGGGTCATCTCATCTATCTCGCCATCTAAAGACATTCGCATGGCGGTTTCATCAACAGGTTCCACGATTATTTGGATTCTGTTGTGTCCATTTGAGGATTTGGTATGGTATACTCTACTCTTCTTTGTACATCTTTCTCGATATACAATAATAGGTTCTCCCACATCAATTGGAACTTGTTTGTTAATCCGTTTGGTGAGGATTTCAATTTGGAGTGGGTCAATACCACTTAATACATATTGTTTTGATTCCTTATTTAAGAAGAATTTTGCGGTGTTATCGGCCATAAGCCATTTGCTGGTGACTTCACCTAATTTTGCCAAGTCTTGCGGGTCTTTTGGTGAGATTGACCTTGAAACGACTGGCTCACATGAATATTTAATGCTTTCAAATGAGGGAATTTCATCTTTTTCTTCAAACGTATCTGCAAAATCTTTGGAAACAAAAGTTTCCCCTGAAGGGCAGATAAATCCGAATAATGCGAAAAGATTTCCTGCTGGTACCGCGCTCATATCAAGGATATCGGTAATTTCCATAACACCCAATCTTTTAATTTTATGGGTTGCTCTTTGGTTTACCAAATAAATTTCATCTCCTTGTTTTAAAGTTCCGGAAAATACCCTGCCAATAAGGGTTGGTCTAAATGATTTTGGATCAATGAAAATCTTGGCGATAAGTCCCATAAGTGGTCCTTCTGGATCTGATTCTTTCAATGCTTTGCCTAAATCTGAATCAAAATCAACAGTTGACGCGATTGCCGGTAACCTATATTTCGATGCGGTAATTGGATCTGGTAAATGATCAATAACCATCTGTAAAAGACTTTCGTCTAACGGAAGGTTCTTTCGAAGATAATCAATATCTCCTTCATTATATTTTTCAAACACAAAATTTGGTTTGATTTTGTTTTCTTTTAAAATATCCATGGTAAAACCCCATCCATGCTTTGCAGAACCCAACGCGACTTGCCCATCTTGGAATGAAACTGTCCAATCGACATCGTCTGGTTGGATTTCGCGGATGAAATCGTTTACACCGTTGATAATTTTATCTACCCTTTCATATGTTTCCGCGGGTGTTAATCGTAATTCGGAGATCAACCGATCAACTTTATTAATATAAAGTACCGGTTTACATTTCTCATTTCCCACACTTAATTGTATGTTCGTTTCTGTCTGCGTCATAATGCCTTCGAGGGCATCTACTAATACTACTGCTCCGTCCGAACTTCTCAATGCACGGGATACTTCTCCTGTGAATGATAAGTGGCCGGGTGTATCATTAATTTGGAAGATGTAAGGTTCTTCATCTTCTGGTTTTCTTGGATCCTCAAATGCGAGGAGTACCACGGAAGTAAAGATCGTGATACCTCTTGCTTGTTCTTCATCGTCTGAGTCCATTGCTTGGACTGCTCCGGCGTCCTCTTCTCTCATAAGACCAGCACGCCGTAAAAGGTAATCTGAACAAGTAGTTTTTCCATGATCAATGTGTGCAACAATACTGAATATCCTTTTCTTTTCAAAGGATCCTGCACTAACCATTTTTTCAATTTGTTCTGGGTTGCGTATTTTTACCATTGTAATCAAAAATCTCTTTGAAGTTATTACTTTAAATAATCACACATTTTTAATTAATATTGTGAAAGGTAAAAAATCCGCACAGTTCCTCCTAAAACACTTTATTTTTGTTTCTTTTAGGTTAAAGCATTCCTAAAAAAGATTATCCATACGTTCTTTAAGGATTAGTGAATTTGTTATTTTATAAATTAGAATTAGTAAGCAACAATAGACAAATAATTATGATATGAGTCTTATCATTACATTTCCCTTTTTAACGCTACTAACTTCCGAAAAATATCAAGCTGGTGTTTTTATCCACCAAAAAAACTGTGGGCAAACCATACGGTGGCACCATTGTCCAGCTTTTTAGTGAGGAAATCATCCCCTCGATAGGAATTCCCATTTACAATAATCGCGAGCCGGTCATGAAACCCGTCGTCTGATTTTTTATCCCAAACCTCTTTAGAAAACTTTTCTCCGTATTTTTCTTCAAGCTTCTCAATTAAATCTTTTATGGTTTCTCCTTCTTGAAGTTGAAACTCCTCGCCTGGAATGAGGGTCAAATCCCGAAAAGGCGGATTATAGCTTACTTTTAACTCGATCATTTTTCAATAATCTCAAAACAATTGGAAAATAAAAAATTAACTCCTTTCTTTTATTAAAAAATCCACTCCAAAGGAATGGAACATCTTTCGCACTAAGTTAAAGTAATAGAAAAATTAGGAAAGAAATATTTCATGTAAATAATCGTCCCAACATACATCATTGATGAAATTATCGGGGATGACAGCGAGATCTTGGGTATGTACAAATTCCTTTAATATTTCAACACATTTATCGTTGGTTTCATCTCGTGGTCGGCAATTATGTATTCCTCTTGATTTTCCTGCCGCGGAGGGATCGGAAATGATTCTGGTTTTCTTCAAATCCTTCGGGGTTATCTCGCTTTTAATCACTTTAAATAACGAGTAGAACCAAGGTGGCCGATAGCTATGTCTGCGTTCCAATTCATCGCAAATTGTATTTTTTTGAATATTTGTGGGGTTTATGGAGATAGTATCAACGTCTTCCTCCAAGCAAGCCCTTAAAGTTCTTTTCAGTTCAACCATTGCTGCATATTCAGAAACAAACGGCGGCTTAAAAAGTAAGTAGGCTTTGCAACCAAATCCGTATTTATGCAATCTGTTTGTGGCTTTCACAAAGGATTCCCATGAAAAACCCTTATTAATCATATTCTGCCGAATAAAATCGCTGTATGTTTCTGCTCCGATACCAACTTCTAAATATACGGGATTTTCTCCCCCTTGTTCTCGGTTCATATCCGAAATTACTTTTTGATACATACTTAAAACCTCATTGGAAACATACTCTGGTCGGGATTCAATTACAATCTCCTTAACTGTGGGAAATTCACAGAGCTTTCTTATGATTTTAACTTGGAGATCTTTGGTGAACTCTTTGGTATCACAAAAACTTCCGGAGCTGAACATTTTAAAGACAATTTCATTCTCCTTATTCTCTAAGATCTCCTCATTCCGGGAGATACCTTTTTCAAATTGATTCCACAAGTTTTCTTGGGTAAGATCATCGCTGGCACGGTCGTTCCAATATCCGCACATGGTGCACCCTCCCGATTCTGATCGTGCCCAAGAACAGGCAATAGATCGGAAGATTAAGGTTATTTCCAACCCCATCTTGTTCCGTAATCGTTCTGGTTTTGAAAATGTAGCCACAGGTGAATCTAAACGTTTCATGTTTCTTCTGGCATGTTTTCCCATCCTTCTTTTGCGGAGGTACTTCAACTCGTCCCATAACTCTTTTCCAAAATTATTATCTGCTGGTAGAATTTGATTTATATCATGATTATTTTTAGTTTTATCTTGATTCATAATCGTGCTCACGTTTTCTTATTTGGTTATTAGGTAGATAATTATTTAGATTATTGGTTAATTATTGGTTTATTTTTAGTTAATTATTTTTTAGATTATTGGTTAGAGTATTTTTGCTAATAATTAGGTCTTTTTACGTAATTCCACAACCTCTCCGTAATTACTAGTCTTTATATCCCGGGCAACTTGAGTCAGACTTCCTACTCCTATTAAATCTCCATCGGGATTAACCACGATCATTTCATCGTTTGGTCTTGCATTCTCATCAATTTCGGCCAAAATGGGTCTAAATACTGTGGTGCCACGCATCTTTTGCTCATTGAGAACGACCAAATTCGATTGGGACTTTTTAAATCTATCCAAGGAATTCATAGTTCTCAGTATCATCCTTCCTCCGGTAAGGCTTAGCTTTACGAAACCTGTATCGCGGAAAACTCTGCCGAATATCTTTTTTCCCGCGCCATCGTACATTAATATTTCATCAAAATATTGATTGCGTTTATTTCCCAAAACCACTCCATTTTTGATAATTTCTTCTCCTATGGGGTTTCCGAATTGGTAGTCCAGAATGGCACGGACTTTAATTTCGTCTTTTGAGGGGAGAAGGATTTTCTTTTTAACGGTTTTTGGGCTGGCCGGAAGATGAATTTTCTTAAAAGCTTCCTCCAATGTTTCCTGCATTTTGTCTAATCCTTCTCTGCTGGAAGGAGAGCCTTCAAAATCCTCGTTGGTAGTATAAATAAAACGAAAATCATCTCCGGAGGTGTATTCTTTAGTCAAGATTTTCTGTGCCTTTTGGCATGCCTTTCTGTAGCCGCCAGTCAAATGTGCGATTATGATTGGATTTATTTTTTCATTTTCCTTTTCTTTCCCATTTCCTCCACTCTCGATTGTGGGATACTTTTTAAGCCAATGTATCAAGCAAGTAGCAGTCATATTTATTTCTTCCATATCCCAATCCCCTGTTACCGGGATATCATAGTGTGCAACTGGAAATATTCCTTCTAACTCCCGGGGAATAATTCCCAAGGGAGAGGTTAGGATCACTTGGTGCACATCATTTTTTTTCAAATCTTTGTTATTTCTGATTGCCCTCCTTAGAACTCTTCGAAAACTACGGTGCGATCTTGATTTTGAATAGGGCTTCTTGGCTGAACAAGGCAATAAAATAATGTATTTATAGGATTTTGCTGGTGTTATCTCATTTTTTATCCGATTTATGAAATTTTGCACTTCTGGACGGTTATATGACTCTTCTCCGATTGCTTGCATCGGGAATTTTTCAATGAGAGGAAATCGTTCCTTGATGTGATTTCCATACTGCTTATCCAAAATTCTAAGGGTCGATGCGAAAGATGGCGAATTGTGGGTTAGACTTTCAATGTAAGTTCGCAAAGTTCCGATCTTAACTGCATTTCGGATCCTATTAAATTCAGCATACCCATTAAAAAGATTGTGCAGGAGTATTTTTCGTTTAAATACTTTAGTTTCTCTTACATCCCTTCGTTTTGGCATTTTATTGGGTAATTCGCTACAAATGGGGCAGTTACATGGGGGATGACGGAAATTTCGTACCCAATCGGATTTTTTTTCTGTAATATACAATCCTTTATATCCCCATAGCACTAATGAGGAACAATCAATGATATCAAAGCCTAAATATGTTGCCAAGGCAAAATTTTCCGTGAATATTTTTCCACTCGCGATCCATAAGAGGTTTGCAGATGTGTTCAACTTTAATTTCATTATCCATGGAATGATATGTCGAAAATTTCCCAAATTGGAGAAAATGTCCTTAATCTTTATACCAACTAATTGTTTCCGGTGCTCCTTAATCCACTCTATAATTATGTCTAATCTTTTCTTCTGATCCTTGCAAAATGTTATTTCCAACACATATTTACAATTTGTTGGTTGGGAAAGTATGTATTTTTCATAATACTCTAAACGAGCCTTAAGAGCTTCTACTTCATAATCCTCGTAGCGAAAATAACCCGTATTTGCCATATTGTCTTCCAAAATAATTATTTTTTCTTTTAAATCGGGATCATTCTCATTCTTAGCATTATCTTCGTTATGTATGTTAATTCCTAAGAGATCTTTTGAGGTTTCAAAAATTGTTTTTAGACCTAACTCGTCGTTTCCAATTCCCTTACCTTTCTTATCTCCCAATAAGCTGATGGCGTCTTTAAACTCATAACCTAAAAGCGTCTTTTTTTTTGAAAGAAACGATCTAAATTCCCTAAGTGCCTTATTGGGGGCTACTTCTTCCGTTTGTTTTTCGTTATCTCTATTGTTACTTCTTGGGTTTCTAAAAGGAAATTGGGGAAGTAATAAGTTTGGTGTTTTGATTTTCTCTCCCCCGATGCTGATATTCCCTTCACGGGAAAAACCTAGCTGTGTGGTTATTTCAAAATTAATGGTCATAATTGTTTATCTCCAGATGAATGTTTGGAATCTTTAAATTCTTGAGTTTCGCTGTTTTTCTCTTTATCTTCCTGCGATTGATGATTTGGATGTAAGATTTCTCGGATTGGTATGTTTCCATATATCTCATTTGCTAATCTTGATAGGCCGTCCAATCCAATAGGTTCCTTGCTAAGGAGGTGTGATTCCCATATCTTTACATCATTAAAACTTTCATGGATTGATTTCC